>JAEWPN010000027.1 GCA_023399455.1 Bacillota bacterium | reverse complement strand
CATATATTTTATATATATTTTATCAAAATTCTCCTGAGCCGCGAGATTAAATACTTCGCAATTCTCTACGATATCGTCCAGCTCTGCCGCTTCTTTGATATCCCTTACCATTTTTCTTGCCGCCTTCTCCGCTCCGGCGAGGGAAGTGTTCCCTGCCACCTCTATTTTATCCTTAAGTTCCGGAGGAATCAGGCCCACACGCACTGCCGCCTCCTTATCCAGATAGAAGCCGAAACCTCCCGCAAGGTATACCTTTTCTATCGGCCCGTAGTCCGGCATGGAAACGGAAAACCTTTCCTCCAGGAAATGTACTCCTGCCCGCACCGCTGCCTTTGCCATTTGTATATCGCGAATATCCTTCTGTGTCACAAAAATGCCGTTCACCTCGATGCCGGACTCGAAATACGGCTCCTGAAGAAGCCCGGTCTCATCGATGAGTCCTTCCTTTAATAAGCGGGAAATCGCCCCGATCCTCTCCGGCCCCGTCGTATTCCCTTCGCCCTCTCCTTCAAATGCCGGCCCTGCTGCCGCTGCAGTACACAAAATGCGGCCGCCGCTTCCAATCGCCATCTCTGCGTTCGTTCCCAAATCTAGGAATATCCATGTTTCCTGCATCTTATGAAGATTGCAGGCATATATGCCCGCCACGATGTCTCCGCCCACAAATGCAGAGATTCCCGGCAGAAGCGCTCCATGAACTCCTTCGAAGTCAAAGGGGGTAAAGGCAATACTCACCGGCGTAAAGGGACTTCTACCCAAGGTATCCGTCGAATATCCCATAAATAAATGCCCCATAGTCGTATTGCAGGCAATAACCATCCATTCAGGTTTACATAACTTTTCATCCCCGGCACTTTGAAAAAACTGACCCATTCCCTTATTTATCGCTTCTCTCACCAGCTCCTGAAGACGCAGTGCCTTCCCGCCGCTGCCGGCCCTGATACGCTCCACCACATCGGTACCATAGCTTCTTTGGGGATTCAGGCATGTATAAGTATCGCATACCCGCCCGGAAACAGCCTCTAACAGCCTCATGGCGATCGTAGTGGTTCCTATATCCACAGCGATGACCGTACTGCCCGCCTCCAAACCTTCGTAATATTCTCCTGCAGCCTCTCTTCCCGCAACTTCGATATTGCCCACGGTGCTTTCCGTCAACACCTTGATTTTTTCCTCACTCTTAAAAAAAGGCTGGATCACACAGTCTTTCACCGGCTTTGCCATACAAGAGAGCCGATACCCCTCCCGCAGCTTATCGGGCTCTATCCGGCCCCTTTCCGTCTGGGTAGGAAACGGGGCATAGCCGATAAACCGCACCATACACCTGCCGCAGGTTCCCATCCCACTGCAAAGGGGCGGCAATTCGATTTCGCTCTCCCGCAAGGTGTCCAACACCGTTCGCCCCACCGTATGAAGCAGGTACATTTCCTTCTCCGGTTTTTTTGTTTGAACCGTAATCGTTATCTGTTCAGACAAATTGGTTTCTCTCCTTATCATAATGATATTCTATGGACTTCAATTTTTCTTCCAGCTCACACTTGTCTACATCGAGGTCTTCACACAGCGTGTCCAGGTCCCTATAAAAATCCCGCAGCTTCATATTCACATAACTGACTAACATTACCGGATCGTTCGGTATCATTTTATTTACACCACCATTATTTACTGTTTTATGTATACCAGTGTAATTCTAATCCTGTCTGCTGTCAATTCAATAAAAAAACGACTGCTTGCAGACAACGATATAATCGCCTGCAAACAGTCACCTCACTATTAAATATGATAATCTTTAAATATGATAATCTTCAATGGCATCCATAAGACCGTGCTCCATAAGAATCTCCTCCAAACGCTCCTGAGACATCGGTTTGGGAATCGTGAACATCGTATTTTCATCGATCGCCTTCGCAAGAGCGCGATACTCCTGCGCCTGCTTTACCTCAGGACTGTATTCGATCACTGTCTTCCGGTGAATCTCCGCACGCTGCACCACATTGTCGCGGGGGACAAAATATATGAGCTGAGTACCGAGCTCCTCGGCAAAAGCCTTAAGCAACTCCAGCTCTCTGTCCACGTTACGGCTGTTGCAGATGATTCCGCCGATGCGCACCCCGCCGGTTCTCGCATACTTTGCGATTCCCTTGGAAATATTGTTGGCTGCATAGAGCGCCATCATTTCGCCGCTGGCCACGATGTAAATCTCCTTTGCCTTTCCCTCTCTGATCGGCATCGCGAAACCGCCGCACACTACATCTCCCAGAACGTCATAAAAAACATAATCCAAATCGTCCGTATATGCGCCCAGCCTCTCCAGCAAACCTATGGATGTAATGATTCCTCGGCCGGCACATCCGACTCCGGGTTCAGGCCCGCCGGATTCCACGCATTTCGTTCCATGGAATCCTATGCGCATGATATTGGAAAGCTCCGTAGAATCCCCACTCGTGCGCAAGGTATCAAGCACCGTCTTCTGCGCAAGTCCGCCCAGAAGCAGTCTGGTAGAATCGGCTTTCGGATCGCAGCCTACTACCATAACGTTCTTCCCGCTTTCTGCAAGACCTGCCGTTAAATTCTGTGTGGTGGTTGATTTTCCGATGCCACCCTTGCCGTAAATGGCAATCTGTCTTAGTTGTTTTTTTTCTGACATGACATAATCTCCTTAAATTGTATATTCTGGTTGTTGTATTTCACTGACCAGATGCAGCTTTTCAAGAATACTGTTTCTCAGAGCCGTAAAATCCGTGCCGCTCCGCTGCCTCGGTCTTGACAGCGAAATATTCAAAACTTCGCTTATCCTGCCGGGTCTGGGCGACATGATAACAACTCTGTCACTCAGATAAAGCGCCTCATCCACATCGTGTGTTACCAAAATCATCGTGGTATCGTTCTCCCGCCAGAGCTCCAGAAGCTTATCTTGTAAATCTGCCCTCGTAAAAGCATCCAAAGCTCCCATCGGCTCATCCAAAAGAAGTGCCACCGGATGATTGATCAGCGCCCGGGCAATGGCCACACGCTGTGCCATTCCTCCCGAAATTTGATGGGGATAGGTCTTTTCAAAGCCGTTAAGCCCGATCAGTTTTATGTACTCCGCGATTTCATCCTTCCTCTGCTTATACACCCCTCTCGCCTTTAAGCCGGAGGCAATGTTTTTTTCCACCGTCAGCCACGGGAACAGACTGCTTTGCTGGAACACATACCCTCTAGTTGGATCGGGACCCCCGACTTCTTCTCCGTTCAGCCTGATTTCCCCCGATTCCTGCACATCCAGACCCGCCAAAAGCCGTAAAAGAGTGGTCTTGCCGCAGCCTGAGGGACCGATGATGGATATAAATTCTCCCCTATTAATAGAAAGGTTTATATTTTTAAGCGCTTCCACCGTGTTGTCATTGGCATCCACATAGGTACGGTCCACCGCTTCGATTTCAAAAAGAATATCCCTGCTCATTTCACCAGCCCCCTCTGCCACCGCAAAACGCGGCTCTGTATTGCTCCGATCATCTTCATGATAGCGGAAAACAAAACTGCCATAACGATAATTGCCGCAAACACCTTGTAATATGCCGACCAAACCTTAGAGGCGTTGATATAATAGCCCAGCCCTCCCGGCTGCCCCAGCATCTCGGACATGACGAGCGTTGTAAACGCAAAGCCGTTGGCTGAGGATATGCCGGTAAAAATCTGAGGCATCGCATGAGGTATTGCCACATGGAGGACAAGATACGGCGTCTTCGCACCTAAGGTCTGCGCTACTTCAAAATTGATCTTAGGTGTGCTGGCAATACCCTGTGCTGTCAAAAACGCTACCGGAAACCACGCGCATATAACGATCAAAAAAGTTGCCGCCCAGAAAGGTGTGGGAAGAAGCGTCAAGGCAAAGGGCATCCATGCCACCGCCGGAATGACTCCGGTAATTTTCAGGACAGGGTATACCCAATAATAGACTTTCGGAAACCAGCCGATCAGAATCCCTGTTCCTACGCCAAAAGCCACGCCCAGCGTGAAGCCCACGGTAAAAAGCCGCAAAGAATACAGCGTATTCTGAAAAATATAGTCTCCCTCCATCAGAAAGGATTCTATAATTCTCGAAGGTCCGGGGAAGAACGGCTGAGGCAAAAGCAAAAGTTTCGTTCCTAGGATATCCCATAATGCCAACGCGAGGCCTATGACAAAGCGGAACGGCACCCGGCTCAAGAACTGTTTCCTTCGCTCCTCCCCCCAAAAAGAATAAACCGCCGCCGCTCCATAGATGAGTATCAGTGCTGCCAAAACAAAACGATACGCCTCATCGGCTGTAATGGAAAGAGAAGAACCAAGCGGATACGTGCTGATCTGCGCTTCCGCAGTCTGCTTAAAAAATAAACTGACAAGTATCGCTATGAAAAATCCCAAAAGCGAAATAGCAGACAACCCGATATATGATGCTATGTCCGGAATATAAGAGCTATTCGAAAGGCGCGTCGCTCGTTGTTTTAATATGCTCACCTTTTTTCCTCCAAATAAGCTTATAAATGCTTAATCCACATCTACCTTCTGGAAGATTTCCGCAGCAAATGCATCCGGATCTTCCGTCTTTAAGTATCCGATATTTTTAAGTTCCGTTACAAAATACTTCACATCCTCTTCTATCTTGGCAGTTCCATTTGCTCTGTCCTCTGTGGAGGGATAAGTATAGCTTACGATAAGCTCCTGTGCCAGTTCCTTATCATCAATAGCTGAATACTTCTTATCTGAAATAATATCTACCGCCTCCTTAGGATTCTTCGCGATCCAGTCCTGCGCTTTCCTGTAGGCTTTTAGCAATGCCGCGATTTCGTCAGGTTTTTCCTCGAGCACCTTAGAAGATGCATAGAGGAAGCAGCAATACTTTCCGGCAAAAACAGGATCTGTGGAAAGGTCAAACACTACCCGGTATTCCCCGCTCTTCTCTGCAATAGAACCCAGCGGATCCCAGAGAGCCGCTACATCTATCTCTCCGGTCTTTACCGCTTCTAACTCCAGATTACCGTCGGAGAATGGCAGAAAGGTCACATCACCATCTTGCGGATCCGCAGAAATTCCTGCTTTTTCCAGCCATACGCTGGCAACCTGATGAGGAGTTCCTCCAATTTCGTCAACGCCGATTTTCTTTCCGGCGAAGTCCTCCACAGTCTGTATGGGAGAGTCATTAGGAACCACGAATTTAATACATCCGTAATGAAGTCCGTCGACTACCTTCACCTTCACCCCTTCCTCGATGGAGGGAAAGAACTGGAAGTCCCCGTTTACTATCGGAATCGTTCCGTTATTGAGCCCGATTTTCCGCGTTTCGGTATCGGCGGAAATCAGATTTACATCGAAGCCCTCCTCCGCAAAAAAGCCTTTCTCATAGGCAATATAAATCGGTGCACCGCAAAGTGCTCCATCCTTGCCGGGAATGTCTATCTTCCCATATTTGTATTCCGTCTTTGCCGTTTCGGCAGATGCGGACGTTTCCGCTACCGCCGCCTCCTTTGCTCCGCAAGCGGTAAGTCCCAGCGCACCGGCTAAAATAATGGAAGCAACAACACTACTTTTCTTTCCTATCGTCATATCTTTTCCCTCCCAATCTAGTTTATGGAAAATGCTTTTTGGAACGCCTGCTCCAAATCAGCAATCAAATCGTCAGAATCCTCTAATCCCGCTGAAATGCGGATCAGATTTTCCGGTATGTCGGCAGCCGCCTTCTCCTGCTCATCAAGTTCCCCATGAGTGGTCTGCGGGGAATTAACGATCAACGATCTGGCATCGCCAATATTCACATGGTAATGAAACAGCTCTATCGCATTCAAAAAGACTTCCTTCTGCTTCTCATTTCCTTTGAAACCAAAGGAGAAAAGTCCTCCTGCGCCCTTTTCAAAGTCCCGCTTATAAAGCTGATGATAAGGACTTTCCTCCAGGGCGGGATACCTTACCCACTCTACTCCTTCGTGGGAGGACAAGTATAATGCCAGCTTATGCGCGTTCTCCGACTGCTTGGAAAGGCGCTCCGAGAGCGTTTCCAGGCCGACGATGGAAAGATACGCATCGAAGGGGGAAAGCGCCGCCCCGAAATAATTCAGGTAATTAAACCGTATTCTGGAGGTAAAGGGCGCTTCCGGAAATACCTCCGGAAAGCTTCTGTATGTACCGCTCTCATCTCTAAGGGTATAATATTTTTCAGAAAATTGCGGAAACTTTTCCGTTTTATAATCGAATGTCCCGCTTTCCAGAATAAGGCCTGCAATGAGATTTCCATGTCCGCTAAGGCCCTTGGTAGCGGAGTATACAACAATATCTGCGCCATGTGCAAAAGGATGATACAGATACGGAGTCGCCACCGTATTATCCACCACTACCGGAATACCGTGTTCGTGCGCCACCTTGGATATGGCATCAAGGTCAAGCAGTACCGTATTCGGATTACTGATGCTCTCGATATAGATAGCCTTTGTATCGGGCCCTATTTCTTCTCCCAATTTCTCCGGATGCTCCAGATTCTTAGCGATATCGAAGTGAATACCAAATTTGGGGTAAATTTTCTTAAAGCTGTCGGCACTGCCTCCATATAAGAAGGGAGAAGTCAGTATTCTTCCGCCCCCCTCGGCAAGGTTAAGCAGCGTGTAACTGATAGCCGCCATCCCCGAAGCCACGCCGATGGCTGCAGCAGCTCCTTCCAGCACCCGCACCCTCTCCTCCAGCACTGCTACCGTAGGATTTCCTACACGGGTATATAGGAATCCCTGTTCTTTAAAGCTGAATAAGTTTTTCGCATTCTCCACATCTCGAAAGTCATAAGACGCAGTCTGGTAAATAGGCGGCGACACCGCATATTTGTGATCCTTTGGCTCATATCCCGCTCTGACCTTCTGGGTGTCAAACCGGTACGGGGCCTTTTTCGTTTCCTCTGACATAACATTTCTCCTTTTCTTTTTAAAGTGCTGCAACAGTCCGGGATACTACACTCACATTCCATATGCCACCACCCCCTTTCCTGAAATGCGTCCTATGATCATTTCTCAACCGTGAGAAAATGTGTTTTCCTGCACAACGGGCCTTATATAAATCAGCTTGGAGAAATCTTCCCCGCCGGGTATGCCCGCCGCATCGGCGCGGCATCTTTGGCAATGACGGAATACATTGATATATTGTTCCGCCCTGCCTCTGACCTCACTAAGCAGTCTGCAATCAGGAGCCGAACACCAATTCAACTCGTGCTGGGGAATGAGCGGAATGATATTGTAGATTTTTGCACCCGCTTCCGAAACCGTTTTAGCTACCGTTTCCACGTGGTCCGCATTGATTTCCGGTATCAGCACCGTATTCACCTTCACCGTGACTCCGGCATCCGAAACGGCCTTAATACCGTTTAGCTGATTACGGATCAATATTTCCGCCGCCTCCAATCCTTCATATCTTTTTCCTTTATATGTGATTCCCCCGCAAATCTGTGCCTGAATCGCCGGATCCACCGCATTGACCGTAACGGTGAGGGAATCGATTCCTACGTCGATAATATCCTGTTGATATTCCGGCAGGAGAAGCCCATTGGTACTCATACACTTGATAATGTCGGGGAATTCCTTTTTAATCAACCGGAAGGTTTCCAGTGCATATGGGGTAGCCAGGGTATCCCCGGGACCTGCCACTCCTGCCACCGTAATGTCGGGACATAGCTCTACCGCCTTTCGTACCACCTCTACGGCTTCTTCGGGGGTAATGATCGTTGCTGCCACTCCTGGACGGACATCCACATCATTAATCTTCCTGTCGCAGAAACGGCAAAGAATGTTACACCCCGGAGAAACCGGAAGGTGTACTCTGCCTTTATTTACTTTTGCACCCACCGCAAAGCAGGGATGCGCTGCAGCTAATTCCTCGAAGCTCTTTGCCATATTCTCACCTCTCTTCCAACAAACCTTCTTTTAAAAGCCTATCTGAAATTTCTTTCACGGGACCGTATGCCTCAAACACCCGTTTCCCATGGCTTATCATAAATGCAGCGGCCCCCTGACCGATTTTCACGACGAAAATGGCATCGCAGTCGTTAAGTGCCTTCAGCAAATGTTCGAAACCACCCTCGCAGTTGCCTCGGCAATAGCTTTCTGTGCGGCGGGCTTCTACGAATTCACATGCTTCCTCCTTTAAGTCAAAAATCTGAAAATAGCGGGCACTTCCAAAATGCTGATCCACCCAAGTGCCGTCAGTACTGGCAAAAGCAATTCTCAACTTTCTTCCTCCTTACCGATACGTTGACAGTACCCTGTCATAAATATCTTCAATGACTCTGAGACCGCCGGAGAAACCTGCGTAATTTGTCGTAAGCACAAGCCGGTAGGGCGTAGGCACTGCTGCAGACAGAAAATCATAGTCCTTTTCCTTCGCAAGCTCCTTATCCCATCCGCTTCCTATGATCAAGCCTCTTCCCTGATGACTCAGGGCACGTATCGCATCCTGAACCTTACCTGCATCCGGTTCGAAGGTGAGCGGAATCTCACGTTTCTCCGAAGTACTTCTAAGCTCCGTCACTATCTGTTCCTTGAACTTTTCGGGTGTGTTATCCGTAATAAACTGCTCCTTAGGAACAATACCGACCTCATGGAGCAAGAATTTGGAAAGTCCCACCACATATCCTGCATCGTGCAGAATATGTACATGGTTCGGAAGTCCATAGCGGAATTCCAACAGGAAAGTAGCAAGATTATCAATTTCCTCATAATAGGCCTCTCTCTCCTTCTTTATGAATTCCTCCGCCGTCTCCTCGTCTATCTGGCTCCCCTGCCCCTTTGCGAAGTCAATGACCTGGCGCAGAAAACGCTCCGTTTCATTGGCCCCTATCGGTACGTTTGGAAAGCGCGTAAAGGGCTGTTCATATATATCTTCCAAATGCTCTACAATGGGAAGTCCGTACCAGGGCGACACGAGAATGTTGAAATTCGCTCTGGGAATCCTCTTCCATTCCTCCACCCCCTCAGACTGCGGTCCGAAAAGAATATGTACCTTTAATCCGATTCCCTCCAAAAGCCTCTTATATTCTCTCAAATTCCCCTTCCAGAAAGGGTCCTGGTAGGGAAGGGAAGCAAAAAGATTTACTGTATTTTTCTCGCTGCGCGCCGGATTCTCATCCTCAAATTTACTGACATACTGGTCGAGGATCGCGTTCACTACAAGGCTGTGTGATTCAAAATTACTGCATTTGAATCCTGCCGTTTCCACGGATACGATAGGCTTCCCCAAATCCCTGAATTCATCTGCCAGAGATTCCACATCGTCGCCTACAATACCGGCCGTACATCCTGTCAGAATCACCTGCAAGTCGGTATCCAGCACCTTATACGTATTGGATACGATTTCCCTTAAGCGTTCCATTCCCCCGAATACAACCTCTTTCTCGCTGAAATTCGTACACGGAGAAGTATTTCCTCCCGCATAACCCGTGGAGCGCTCGAAAAACCCCTGTATCATATTGCCGCAGCCGGGACCGGAATGAAGAATCGGCACGGCCTTTGGAATAGCTACCACACTTTGCAGTGCGCCGATGGCGCAGGTATAACGTTCCTGTTCGATGATTCCGCTCACTGCACATTACCTCCTTCTAAAAAAGTATACGGTTCCTGCTGCAGCCACCATTTCGTATAGGGATTGATGGCATGCTTCTCAAGATTCTTAACAAACTCGTTATTTTCTAATGTTTCTACGATGCGCTCTCCATAGCGCACGATTCCTTCGTAACCCATGCTGTAATGCTCATCTCCGATAAGCAGTGACGGAATTCCCAGCTTCGCTCCCCAAAGCGTCATACCTCCGTGCCTTGCCAGCAAGACATCCGGCTGTAAGCGGTTCAGCATATTTACCAGCTCGAATTCCTGCTTATTACATATGTTGTAATTGGGAACATCGCCATAATCTTTTACCCGCTGCGCCAGCAAATCGCCTTCCTCGCTGCCGCTGTCATAAAGAGGGTCATGGTGGAAGATCGCGGCACCCTTGGCTTTCATTCCCAGCTCGCCCAGCAAGGACAAAAGCGCATGGCCATGAGCTGCTCCAGCCGTCACATAAGCTGATTTTCCTTTCAGCTTCTGCCGCAGTTCTTCTATTCTGGGAAGGTATTCCTCTTTTTTGTCAGCGATCAGCCGCTGCGCTTCTTCCTCTTTATGAAGGATTTTTCCAAGTTCTCTGAACCAGCGGTCCGTTTGGGCTATGCCGTAAGGCGGAGCCGTCTTAATCTCCGGGACGCCGAATTCCTGCTCCAGAGCAGCTCCCAGATAGGAACCCAAGGTCGGACAAATTTGAATGGTTGCCGCAGCTTCGGAGGCTCTGGATAAGTCCTCTACAGTGGAATAGGGAGTGATATACCGGGGTTTTACCCCGAAGGCTTCAAACCAGTCTTTAAAAATATCGGAACCCCAGAAATTGATGACGTTCACGATATCATCTCTCTTTTCTCTGGCAGGTTTTATGAGCTTTCTCGCAATGCCGTGATAGCTGGCGTCAAAGCCGGTAGTCCATACCTTGGAACGGAAGCCTTCACAGAAAATAGCTACCACAGGAACACCCAGCTCCTCCTCAGCCTCATTGCACACGCTTTCCACGTCATCGCCGATGATTCCGGCAGCGCAGGTAGTCAATACGAACACAGCGTTAGGGTGCGTTCTTTCATAAACCTCCCGGATACCTTCAGCTAATTTCTGTCCCCCTCCGTAAACGGTATCCGTTTCCTGAAGATTGGTGGAAAAAACCTTGCGCTGTGTCGGATTCTCAACACCGCGAAGGGGAGAATTCACCCTATAAGTAAATGCGAACTCATGAAAGCAGGATGAGCAGCCTACCGGCCCATGGCTGATAACAGCCGCATCCTGAACTAAAATAACCATACATGCCGCCTGCGATGTGGAGCATCCAAGACACTGGGAAAAAGATCTGCTTTTATCCCTTAGTCCGCACCGGGAGCTTTTTACCAGTTCCTCTGCGCCCCCCTGAAAGCCCGTAATGGAACCCAGGCGTATTTCCCTGATCGATACCTCCGGTATCTGTAAATCTATGTTTCCCATAGCATCCTCCTAATTTAATGATTTTTTATACTCCGGCAAACCGCGAAAGCCTATCCCCGCTCATGCGAAATACCCGCCTGTCGTCCAGTACATGTGCTCCAAGGTTTTTATAAAATTCAATAGCCGGGGCATTTTTATCCAAACATAGCCAGTCGAGTCTTTCACACCGGCGTTCTACTGCCGTTCGGGCCAGATAGCGGAGCATTTCTTTTCCGAAGCCTTGCTTTCTGTACTTCTCTCTGACATACAAGTCTTCCAGATACACCCCCGCCTTCCCGAGAAAGGTAGAATAATTATAGAAATACAATGCAAACGCGACCGGTTCCTCTTTCAGCCATCCGATGATTATTTCCGCCTGTGTTTTTTCAAATAGCGATTTTCTTATATCTTCGACCGTTGCAGTAATTTCATGGTCGAGTCCCTCGAAAACTGCCAGCTCGCGAATCATAGACATAATCAATCCGGCATCCTTTTCTTCTCCGGCCCGAATCATAAACCCGGTTTTGTAATCATTCATTTTCTTCATCCTCAACTGCTGTTCCCAGTTCAAACGCCACTATAAACGCCTGTTCCAAGTCCGCAATCAAATCCGCAGCACTTTCAAGTCCCAAAGACAAGCGAATAGTTTCGGAGCCTAGTCCGACAAGCTCCCTTTGCTCCTGCGTCAGCTCCACATGAGTCGTTTCCGCCGGATTGATAATGAGCGAACGCGCATCGCCGATGTTGGCCTGATATCCGAATATCCTGGTAGATGCCAGAAATTTTCTTTTCTGTTCATCTGTTCCCCGGAAACCAAAGGATAAAACGGAGCCTGCACCTTTGGGAAAATAACGATCTGCCAGTATTTTGTATGGATTTCCTTCGGCATAAGGATAGCGGATCCAGCTCACATATTCCGTTTTCTCCAGATATTGTAAAACGGCCCTGGTATTTGACACCTGTTTATCCACTCTTTCCGAAATAGTCTCCAGACCCAGCAAGACAAGATAGGCATCAAAAGGACTAAGTGCAGCACCAAGATAATTCAGATGCACCGCCCGCAGCCTTCCGGTAAATGGAATATCGGGAAAGACTTGAAGAATGCTCCTCTCCTTCCCCTGACCATCCCGCAAAAACCATAGAGGCTTCTCAAAATGTGGAAAGTTGCCGTTATCATAATTGAATCTGCCGCTTTCTACCACGACTCCGGCAATTACATTTCCATGGCCGGAAAATGCTTTTGTAGCTGAATAAACTACTATGTCCGCTCCATAAGTAAAAGGATTGAACAAATAAGGCGTTGCGAGGGTATTATCTACTATTAGTGGAATTTTGTGAGAATGAGCTATTTGCGCTATCACTTCAAAATCTG
>JAEWPN010000141.1 GCA_023399455.1 Bacillota bacterium | reverse complement strand
TAAAGAAGGATCATGTAGAAATCAACATCGCACAGATTACAGTTCCAGTGCTGCTGATTGGTGGAGCATTGGATAAATTGGTTTCCATTGATACCCAGAAAAAGTTACAAAAGGCGTGTAAAGGCATTTGTGAGCTTTTTATAGTAGAACGGGCGTCACATGCAAAAGCTTCTTATGTGGATCGGGAAGGGTATGAAAAAAGAATTAAATTATTTCTAAATACATATGCAGAGTGATAAACTTGTTCGAAATTAAGGGCTGGCTGATGAAACAGTTATCAGCGCAGGGCTGAAAATATATGGAGGTTTTATGCAGGAACAAATTAAATGGGTAATGAACATAATGCCAAAAACAGAAGATACACAGTTGCATGTCATGGAAATTGAGGAAATAAAAAAAGCCAGAAAATTTCATGCAAGTTTTCCTCAATATGAAATCACACCTCTGGTAGAGCTAAACAATATGGCTGCATTTTTAGGAATAAATAAGGTTTTGGTGAAGGATGAGTCCTATCGTTTTGGATTAAATGCCTTCAAGGTCTTGGGAGGGGCCTTTGCCATGGCAAAATATATGGCTCAGAAATTAGATAAAGATGTATGTGATCTGCCTTATGAAGTTCTGGTGTCGGAAGAAACCAGGGAAAAATTTGGTCAGGTGACCTTTTTTACTGCAACGGATGGAAATCATGGAAGAGGAGTGGCCTGGGCAGCCAATCGCCTTTTACAAAGGGCAGTGGTGCATATGCCGAAGGGCTCTACAATTACCAGACTTAATCATATTAAAAAGGAAGGTGCTACGGTAACCATAGAAGAAGTCAACTATGATGAATGTGTTCGTATGGCTGCGGCGGAAGCAGCAATGGAGCCAAATGGTGTCATGGTTCAGGATACCGCATGGGAGGGTTATGAGGAAATACCCGCATGGATCATGCAAGGCTATGGGACCATGGCAATGGAAGCTGATGAGCAATATGTAAAGGCCGTCGGTACGCCACCTACTCATGTGTTTGTACAGGCAGGAGTAGGTTCTTTGGCAGGTGCGGTTCAAGGATACTTTACAAACAAATATCCCATAAATCCGCCCAAAGTAGTGGTGGTAGAGGCAGCAGAGGCGGCTTGCCTTTATCAAGGAGCAGCAAAGGGAACTGGTGAAATCAGTATCGTTACCGGAGATATGCCAACTATAATGGCGGGGCTTGCCTGCGGTGAGCCAAATACGATTTCCTGGAATATATTAAGAAATCATGCAACTGCTTTCCTATCCTGCACCGACCAGGTGACAATAAAAGGTATGCGCATGCTTGCAGCACCTGTCAAAGGGGATACTCCGGTTACAAGCGGAGAATCAGGAGCACTGCCCTTTGGAGTGCTCGCTTCTGTCATGACAGATGAAATCTATGGTCCGTTAAGAGAAGCATTGCAGTTAAATGAAAATTCCAATGTACTATGCTTTTCAACGGAAGGAGATACAGATCCTGAGCGCTATCAAAATATAGTTTGGAGGGGAGCCGAAAGATAAAAAAAGAAAAAGGCAGGGATTAACATGACACATTTAAAGAAAATTCAGGATGCAGTAATACAATATGCCAAAATTATGGCGGAGGTAGTACAGGCAGATGTTGTAATTGTTGATACAGATTTTTTCAGAATAGCCGGCACAGGGGTGTTCGAGCATGAAATCAATACATTTGTGGGAAGCACTGCTTTTGTCTTTGATTATGTTATGAAAACCGGAAAACAGATGATCATTGATAATCCGGGGAATCACCATCTATGCATCGCCTGCCCCAATGGGGGTAACTGTTATGAAACCTATGAGATTTCTGCGCCCATTCTGTTAGGTGATAATGCCATCGGTGTAATCGGACTGGCTTGCCTGAACGAAGAACAAAAGGCGCATATTAAAAGAAAACAGACTACATACTTAGAATTCTTAAAACAGATTGCGGATATGATTGCGGCAAAAGCCATGGAGCAGGAAGAAAAAGAGCGCAACAGGGAGCTTAACAATATTCTTCGTGAAATGGTTAATCAGGTCAATCAAAGCGTATTGGTTATGGGAGAAAAGAATAATATTCTGATGGCCAATAAAGCGGCAAGAGAGCAGCTGCATCTGGAAGAGGAAGATATGACAGAGTACCAGATGCAGATAGAGCCTACCGGAGATGTAATGAATCATTTAAGAGAATATCTGCTGACAGTAAAAGAACGGAAATATACGGTGATGGGCACCTTATACGATATGCAAAACGGCGGCGATGCTGCCAGTAGCATGTTATTGTTCAGCGATATCAATGTACTGCAGAATCAACTGTATGAATATAGTCAGAAAGCCAGAGCTTATAGTGAGGACAGCATTATCGGCAGCAGCGCCATTACAAGAGACCTGACCAAAAGCATCAAAAAAATTGCTAAGGCAAATACTACGGTTCTGATTACAGGAGAAAGCGGTACCGGAAAAGAAATTGTTGCAAAATCAATATGGAAGTCCAGTGACAGAGCGGACAAACCTTTTGTTGTGATTAACTGTGCTTCTATTCCGGATGCTACTATGGAATGTGAATTGTTTGGCTATGTAGCCGGAGCTTTTCCGGGTGCAGATCCGGCCGGAAGAATGGGAGAATTCGAACTCGCTAATAATGGAATTGTTTTCCTTGATGATATCGGAGATTTACCGCTCCATTTGCAGGGAAAGCTGCTTCGTGTTCTGCAGGAACATAGGATTACCCGCGTAGGATCCAGCCAAAGCATTTCAGTTAACATTAGAATTATTGCGGCTTCTAATCGAAACTTACATGAAATGATGGAAAAAAAGGCGTTTCGAAGTGATTTGTATTACCGTTTAAATGTTATTCCTCTGCATGTGGCACCTTTGCGTGACAGAAAAGAGGAAATAGAAGAATTTGTAATGTATTTCATTAACCGTTACTGCCGCCTTCAGGGAAAAAAATTCAACTATATGGATCCTGAGGTTATGAGGCTGCTTCGCAGATATGACTGGCCCGGGAATGTAAGAGAATTGCAAAACGTAGTAGAATTCATGGTCAGTATGATGGAAGACGACGGACATATCGGATGCAGTAATCTGATCCTGGATTTGTGGAGCATATCCACAGGCAGAGAAGATAAATACATGCATACAATTAGGGAGCTGGAAGAAAAGGAAATACAAAAAGCATTATGGATTTATGGAGATTCTACGGAAGGAAAAAGAAGAATCGCACAAAAACTCGGGATTGGCATAGCTACGCTGTACAGAAAATTGGATGCGTATAACATAAGCAGTGTCAATCCGGCTTGGAATGGAGAACAGGAAAATGGATATAAAATTAGATTATAGTGAATTACTGCAATTATGCCGGACTCTAATTCAGCAAAAAAGCTATTCTGGAGAAGAAAAGGGTGTATCTGACAAGGTAAAGGAATATATGTTAAAGCACGGATATGATGATATGATCGTAGATAAATACGGCAACATAATCGGGCATATAAAGGGAAAGCGAAAAGGTTCCAGAATTTTATTTGATGGTCATATGGATACGGTGCCGGTAACGCAGCCTGAAAAATGGAAGGTGGACCCCTTTCAGGGAGAAATGAAGGAAGGAAAATTATATGGCAGAGGAGCAACCGATATGAAAGGTGCCCTGGCTGCCATGATTTTTGCAGGTGCTCAATTTGCCAAAGACTGTGATAAAGATTTTGCCGGAGACATTTATGTGGCAGGAGTTGTGCATGAGGAATGCTTTGAGGGAGTGGCGGCAAGAGAAATCAGTGCCTATGTCAAACCGGACTATGTGATTATTGGTGAAGCATCTGAGTTGAACTTAAAAATCGGACAAAGAGGACGGGCGGAAATCGTTGTAGAAACATTTGGGGTGCCAGCTCACTCCGCGAATCCGGATAAAGGAAATAATGCGGTATATCAGATGATAAAGGTAGTGGAGGCTATTCGTACCTTAAAGCCAACGGAGCATCCTGTACTCGGTAAGGGGATTTTGGAACTGACTGATATCAAATCCAGCCCTTATCCGGGTGCATCCGTTGTACCGGATTATTGCAGAGCTACCTATGACAGAAGGCTGCTGGTAGGAGAAACCA
>JAEWPN010000206.1 GCA_023399455.1 Bacillota bacterium | reverse complement strand
AAAGAAATACCTCATATATAAAACCTCCTGTGTAGAATAAAGTAAAATTATAGTATTGTATAACCCTAATTCCCCAATTATACTATGAATGTAACAGATTTTTTTTGTTCTGGAAACACTTTTTAAGTAAGTTTTTCTAAAGTATTTAAAAAAAAACATACTGATAAAAATGTGTCAATCCCGTTAATTTATTAACGTTAGAAAACATTCTTATTCTATAAAATATTAGCCAGATATTTTACCGATTTTATGTTAATATTAAAAATATTGACGTTATTAAATTTACATGCTTAAAATAAAAAAGAATTATCGCAATATTAAAATATTGAATAAAAATACGTATTCAACTATTGATTTGAGTGCGCGCCGCAACGCGCAGATAGGTATTGAGATGGAAGATAATAGAAAAGTTTTTATTATTAGTATCAGCATAATATTATTTGTGATTCTGGCTATAATAGGAAGCCTTGCTTTTTTCAAAATACAAACCGGAAAAATAACTAAAGTATTGGATTATGAAGAACGTGAAGCATATGAAAAATATTACGTCATGATTGTTAACGACAGAACCTCAGAATTCTGGAAAACTGTCTATGACGGAGCGAAAGAAGACGGACAGGAAACCAATGTCTATGTAGAGATGCTTGGCAATAATTTGTCGGAGGAATATTCGCGGGAAGAATTAATGAAGGTTGCGATTAATTCGCAAGTAGACGGAATTATCGTTGAGGCAGACGAAAGTGCAAAGATAACGGAACTAATAAATGAGGCTGTCAATCAGCAAATTCCGGTAGTTACAGTATTAGGAGATAATACTAGCGGAGAGCGGCAGAGCTTTGTCGGTGTTGGCAGTTATAACCTCGGGCGGGAATACGGAAGGCAAGTAATAGAGCTATGCGGGCAAAATGAGAAGAACGTCCTTATATTGATGAGCGGAAGTTCTGACGGTACGAGTCAAAATGTGCTTTTTTCAGGTATTCAGGAAACTGCCATGAATGAAATGCCAAAAGGCGGCGGCGCACACCTCGAGATGAAAATGGTGGATAATGAAAATACATTTTCGGCCGAAGAATCTATCCGGGACATTTTTATGAGTTCGGAGGTGCTGCCGGATATCATCATCTGCCTGGATGAACTGAGTACTGCCTGCGTTTATCAGGCGGTAGTCGATTATAATAAAGTAGGAAGCATAGATATTATTGGATATTATGATGCTCCGTCTATCCTGCAGGCAATAGAACGAAACGTAATATATTCAACGATTTCTATAGATACGAGCCAGATGGGGAAGCTTTGTGTAGAAGCTTTGAACGAATTTTATGAGCTTGGTAATGTCAGCGAATATTTTTCAGTAGACGTTACCGTGATCAACTCAGATAATGTTGTAAGTTATATTGGAGATGGCAAGAACGATGAGTGAGAAACTTTTGAACAAAAACAGAAAAAGTATCCGTGACATGTCTTTACAGACTAAGATCGCATTGACTCTGGTAACCAGCAGCGTTATTATTTTTGTCGTCAATTTATTTATGTATCTCAATATTAACAGCATGGTTAATAAATTGGACGTGGTATATCAGGGAAATGTCAAGCTGAATGAACTAAATGATGCGTTAACGAATGTGCAGACGAGTATGACTACTTATCTGAATACAAAGTCGTCGGATTCCATGGAGGACTATTATAGAAGTGAACAGAACTATCAATCTATGATGTTAGAGCTGAATGATATTATCAGTAACGATCAGCTGCTTCTTATGGAGAGAAACATACGTTATATGTCCGACAACTATTTGGAGCTGACCAATCAGACGGTAGAGGCGAAGCGCGGGCGGAATGTTGAAAAATATAAAGTTCGCTATGAGAACGCAAGCGAGCTATATGAGTACATAAGTACGTACATATATAGTCTGAATAATGAACAGTTCAAGAATAATTCGCTGACATATGAGGCATTGTCCATTTCTTTTAAGTCCTTGGAGTTAGTCAGCAATGGCATACTGATCTGCGTAGTTATATGTAATATAGTATTAACGATAGTCTTAACAAGGACCATCACAAATCCTCTTAAGGCATTGTCGGTAGCTGCCAGTGAAGTTGCAAAAGGGAATTTTGATTTGGATCTTCTTGAAGTGCAGTCACGTGATGAAATAGGAGTCGTGACCAAGGCATTTAATAAAATGATCGTTAATATACGGGCATATATAGCCAGGATAAAGACGAGCATGGAA
Source organism: Bacillota bacterium (assembly GCA_023399455.1). Classification (GTDB taxonomy): domain Bacteria; phylum Bacillota; class Clostridia; order Lachnospirales; family Lachnospiraceae; genus Kineothrix; species Kineothrix sedimenti. Next base: position 7,193 of record JAEWPN010000206.1, on the reverse strand, counting down.
AAAGAACGTGCCATGAAAGAAAAAGAATTAATGATGGAAACCCATTTAAAGGACGCACAGTTGAAATACTTGCAAGCCCAGATCAATCCCCATTTCTTGTTTAATACGCTAAATGCGGGCGCACAGCTGGCGATGATGGAGAGAGCGGACAGAACCTATGAATATGTACAGAATATGGCGGAATTCTTCAGATATAATATGAAGAATAATGAAATCGTAACGCTGGGTGACGAAATAAGCTTAATAGATAGCTATATATACATTCTAAATGTGCGTTTTTCGGGGGAGATCCATTTTGAGAAAAATGTTGATGAAAGATTCAATAATATTCAGGTCCCCAGCATGATCTTGCAGCCTATAGTCGAAAACAGTGTAAATTATGGCATCAGAGATATTGGATGGGAAGGAAAAATCATTCTCTCGGTATATGAAATAGAAGATAACGTATGTATCAGTGTCCGCGATAATGGAATTGGGATAAAGAAAGAGAAAATAGAAAAGATACTGAACGGTAATCTAAAATCTGAAGATATTTCAGGAAATTCAAATGGAATAGGCTTGGATAACGTAATAAGCAGGTTAAAGTTATTCTTAGAAAGCGAAGACGTACTGGAAATAGTAAGCGAAGGTGAGAACAAGGGAACAGAGGTTAGAATATATCTTCCCGTTCAAGAAAAGAGGTATGAAGATGTATAAGATAATGCTTGCGGATGATGAGGGTATCGTAATCGATTCTTTGAAATTCGTTATCGAAAAAGAGTTTGGCGATGAGTGCATAGTGGAGTATGCCAAAACCGGGCGAAACGTCATAGAACTGGCAGAGCATCTGCGTCCGGATATTGCCATTATGGATATTCACATGCCTGGTATCAGCGGCATAGAAGCCATGAAAGAAATAAGAAAAACGAATTCTAACGTTATTTTTATTATAATGTCCGCGTACGATAAGTTTGACTATGCGAAAGAGGCAATTAATTTAGGAGTAATGGAATACCTTACAAAGCCCATGAATAGAGAGAAGATAACGCAGGTCTTGAAAAAGGCCATGGTGCAGATCGATAATGAACGGGCTAAAAGGAGCAATGATTTAATGGTTAAGGAAAAGCTGGAGACAGTGGTTCCTATCATTGAAAACGGACTAATATATAATATACTGCTTCAGGAATATTTCAAGGAAGATGTGGAAAATTATAAGAGTCTTCTGGGAATAAATGAAGAGTATGGATACATGATAGGAGTAGTGTGCGGGGAAGAGCAGAGGGGAAATTATATGACCAATGCAGTGGGAGCCGGAATGCGCCTTCAAAGTCATTACAGAGAGGTAAGGGAGCTTATTAAGGAGTACTTTCCGGGAATCGTCGGAGGAATCATGGCGAATAAGATACCGGTGCTCGTTCCGTATGGTTCTTCTAAAATGGATTATAATGAGAGAATTGAGCTGATCGAAAAGGCGAGGCAGCTGGTACGAAAGATGCGGAAAAGAATAGATGTCAGCTTTCGTATCGGTATCGGCTCGGTAAAAAGTCTTAATGATCAGCAGGAATCTTATAATGAGTCTTTGAATGCGCTGATCAATACAACGGGAAGCGTTGCTCATGCAGAGGACCTTCCGCTTGGATGTGAATATGAGGATAATTATCCTATCGATTTGGAAAAGGAGTTGTTCGACTCGATTTTAAAGGGAGATATTAACGCTACTCTTATCTATTCGGGCAGGTATTTCGATTGGATGGGAGAAACCTATCCGGCCAGTGTTATGGATATTCGTCTGAAAACTTTGGAATTTGTCTTATGGGCAGAACATCTGGCATACGAAAACGGAGGAATGACATACCAGTTCTGCGCAAGAACGGATTACTTGCCAGTTGTTATGGAACTGCAGGGAATAGAAAAGCTTAAGGAATGGTTTGTGGAGAAGATGACAGGAGCCTGCCGCAATGTGGCGACTAAAAGAGAGGAAAAGTCCAGCAATGTGGTGGAAGAGGCAAAAGAATATATTGCCGGGCACTATAATAAAGATGTATCGCTGGATGATATCTCCAGAAGGGTAAATATAAGTCCTTATTACTTCAGTAAGATTTTCAAAGAAGAGACGGGACAGAATTTTATCGAATATTTAACGAATGTGAGAATAGATAAGGCAAAGGAGCTTTTAAAAGACACGAATTATACAATGAAAGAAATATGTGTCATGGTAGGTTATCAGGATCCTAATTATTTCAGCCGTTCATTCAAAAAGAATGTCGGTGTGACCCCTACGGAGTACAAGGAGGGAATTTAAGAATATGAAAAAAGGAAGGCGTCTGACAGTCATATTTTGTCTCTTATCTGCATTATTGGCAGGCTGTGAAAACACGCAGGCAGAGAATACCGGAAAAGTGGAAACAGGACAAGATAAAATCCAGATAGGAATGTGCTTCGATTCGTTTGTTATAGAGCGCTGGCAGAGGGACAGGGATGTGTTCGTATCTACGGCAAAAGAATACGGTGCTGAAGTAAATGTGCAGAATGCGAATGGTGAAGTTGAGGAACAGATAAAACAAATTGAGTATTTTATTAATAAGCAAATGGATGTTATTGTTATCATCAGCATAGACGGAAGCCGTTTGAAGGATGTCGTTCAAAAGGCAAAAGTGCAAGGGATTAAGATCATATGTTATGATAGAATTATTAAAGATGCGGATGCGGATTTGTATATATCCTTTGATAATGAGGCGGTAGGAACAATGATGGCGGAGGCTCTTGTCGACAGTGGATTAAAAACCGATGAGGTAATAATGCTGCAGGGACCTGTTACGGATAATAATGTGGAGCTTGTAAGAAATGGCTTCATGAAAGTTATGAACCAATATAATATCGATGTAATAGGCGGCATCAATGCGGACGGCTGGAAACCGGAGATTGCCGGAAATTACATATATGAAAACTCGTCGATGGTAAACAAGGCGGGGGGGATTATGTGCGGAAATGACAGTCTGGCTACTTCGGTGGTACATGCCCTTGCGGAAAAGCGTCTGGCAGGAAAAATTGCTGTGGTAGGGCAGGATGCCGAGCTGGAAGCATGTCAGCGGATCGTGGAAGGAACTCAGGTGATGACCGTATACAAGCCGGTGGAAAAGTTGGCGCAGGCAGCGGCTGAATATGCAATCATCCTTGCAAATGGAGGAGATTTGGGAAGTGATGTTAAAAAAATAAATGACGGTACTTATGATATCCCTTATGTTGTTTTGGAGCCGATTAGCGTAAATATTGATAATATAAATGAGGTCATTATTAACAGCGGATTTCATTTAAAGGAAGATGTTTACCTTAATGTGCCGGATAAAATGCCGAATTAGTAAATATGACAAAAAGGAATAGGAATATTTTGAAGGAGATGGACGAATGGCACAAAAAAATGCTAGCATCTCCTTTTTTTTATTTAATAAAATATTAAAAATTTGAAGAAGAATACAAGCAAATCCTATTTTTATTATGATATATTCGATTTGTAACAAGGAAGTAGTTGTTAACAACAAATTTAAGGGAGGATTTGCAAGAATGAAGAAAAAAGTAATAAGTGCATTGCTCAGCGTAGCAATGGCAGCGACACTGCTTGTTGGATGCGGAAGCTCCAATACGACAGCGACCACAGAGGCTCCGGCAGAAACGACAACTGAGGCTCCTGCAGAAGAAGCAGCTCCTGCAGAAGAAGCAGCGGAAGCTCCGGCAGAAACAGATGCTGCCGGCGGATTAATAGGCGTAGCAATGCCGACAAAAGATTTACAGCGTTGGAATCAGGACGGTTCCAATATGGAAGCACAGTTGAAGGAAGCCGGATACGAGGTTGACCTTCAGTATGCAAGCAATGATATTACTACGCAGGTATCTCAGATTGAGAATATGATTTCCAACGGATGCCAGCTCTTAGTAATCGCTTCTATCGATGGTGACTCTTTAGGAACTGTTCTCGCTCAGGCAAAGGACGCAGGAATCCCGGTAATTGCATATGATCGTTTGATCATGAATTCGGATGCTGTTACTTATTATGCTACATTTGATAACTACATGGTAGGTACAAAGCAGGGCGAATACATCAGAGACACGCTTGATCTCGACAATGCGGCAGGACCTTTCAATATTGAAATCTTTACGGGTGACCCCGGTGACAACAATGCAAGATTCTTCTATGGCGGTGCAATGGATGTTCTTCAGCCGTACATCGATGAAGGCAAACTGGTTGTAAAATCCGGTTCTGTAGCTTTTGAAAAAGTTGCGACAGCTAACTGGTCAACAGAAACAGCACAGTCCAGAATGGACGCTATCATCGCTTCTTACTATGCGGATGGAACAAAATTAGATGCAGTTCTTTGCTCTAATGACTCCACAGCACTTGGCGCCACTAACTCTCTGGCAGCAGCTTATACCGGAGAATGGCCGATTATTACGGGTCAGGACTGCGATATCGCAAACGTTAAAAACATGATCGATGGCAAGCAGTCTATGTCAATCTTCAAAGATACCCGTACATTAGCAACACAGGTAGTTCAGATGGTTGACGCTGTCATGAAGGGCGGCGAGGCACCGGTTAACGATACGGAAAGCTATGACAACGGTACAGGCATCATTCCTTCTTACCTTTGCGAGCCCGTATTTGCAGACATCAATAATTACAAAGAGTTGTTGATTGATTCCGGTTACTACAAAGAGTCTGATTTACAGTAAATGAACTGACAAGTATTTAATATGACTTGCGTCATAAGGTAATACAACTGAATGCAGGCGGACATCCGCCTGCATTCTTAGGTGAAATGGTTGATTAGATATTGGGAGGAACTTGAAATTGGCAAAAATATTATTGGAAATGAAAAATATCACCAAGACATTTCCCGGAGTAAAAGCGCTGGATGATGTTAACCTGCAGGTAGAAGAAGGAGAAATCCATGCTCTTGTAGGCGAGAACGGTGCCGGAAAGTCTACCTTGATGAATGTACTCAGCGGAATATATGCTCATGGTACATATGAAGGTGATATTGTTTATGATGGTGAAGTATGCAAATTTACTAAAATTAGAGACAGTGAAGAAAAAGGAATTGTTATTATACATCAAGAGCTGGCTCTGGTTCCTTATATGACAATTGGTGAAAATATGTTTCTGGGAAATGAGAGGGGACATAAATACGCATTAAACTGGAATGAAACGTATGGACGTGCGGATGAGCTTTTGAAAACAGTCGGATTAAAAGAATCATCCAGAACGCTGATTAAAGATATAGGTGTTGGCAAGCAGCAGCTGGTGGAAATTGCCAAAGCTCTTGCCAAAGATGCAAAGCTGCTTATACTGGATGAACCGACAGCATCCTTAAATGAGTCAGATTCCAAGGCTCTTCTCGACTTATTGCTTAAATTTAAAAAGCAGGGAATGACTTCCATTATTATCTCTCATAAATTAAATGAGATCGCTTATGTTGCGGATAAAATTACGGTTATCAGAGATGGCGCTACAATCGAGACTCTCGATAAAGCGGTGGATAACATTTCGGAAGACCGTATCATAAAAGGAATGGTCGGACGCGATTTGACTAATCGTTTCCCTAAGCGTGAAGAAAAAGAAATCGGTGAAATAAAGATGGAGGTAAATGACTGGACGGTCTACCATCCTCTTTATTCCGAAAGGAAAGTCGTTGATAATGTCAGCATAAATATTAGAAAAGGCGAAGTGGTAGGAATTGCCGGACTTATGGGAGCCGGAAGAACTGAGCTCGCAATGAGTATTTTCGGCAAAAGTTATGGAAGCAACATATCCGGACAAATCAAGATAAACGGAAAAGAGGTAAATCTCAATTCCGTAAAGGATGCGATCGATAATAAGTTAGCTTACGTGACAGAAGACCGGAAAGGCAACGGACTAATACTTAGCAATCCCATTAAGATCAATACTACATTGGCCAATTTGGGAGAGGTGAGCAGCTATACGGTTATTAATAAAGATAAGGAATATGCGGTGGCAGTGGAATACAAAGACAAACTGAAAACCAAGTGCCCTTCGGTGGAGCAGAATGTAGGAAACTTAAGCGGCGGCAATCAGCAAAAGGTTCTGCTGGCAAAATGGATGTTTGCTAATCCCGATGTTTTAATACTGGATGAACCTACAAGAGGTATTGATGTCGGAGCTAAATATGAAATTTACTGCATTATCAATCAATTGGTATCAGAGGGAAAGTCAGTTATCATGATTTCATCGGAGCTTCCGGAGGTTCTTGGAATGTGTGACCGTATCTATGTCATGAATGAAGGAAGAATGGTTGGAGAACTTGCGGCTGAAGAAGCTTCACAAGAACTGATTATGTCACACATATTGAAGGTTAGTAATAAAGGAGCGTAAATTATGGATAGTGTAAGATTGATGGAAGGCGTTAAAAAATATACGATGATTATTGTTCTCGTTCTTGTAACGGCCTTTTTCACATGGGGAACCGGCGGTAAGATTCTCCTTCCCCAAAATGTCAGTAACTTGATTTCACAGAATGCTTATGTATTTGTACTGGCATCCGGTATGCTGCTATGTATTTTGACCGGAGGAAATATCGACCTTTCCGTAGGTTCTGTAGTATGCTTTGTAGGTGCGATCGGCGCCGTTTTAATGGAAAACAGAGGATTAAATCCATATTTGGCAATTATCGCAATGATCCTGTCGGGACTTTTAATCGGTGCATGGCAGGGATTCTGGATCGCTTTTGTGCGCATCCCGCCCTTCATTACGACGCTGGCAGGTATGCTCGTATTCCGAGGGCTTTCTAACGTAGTGCTCGACGGCATGACGGTATCTCTTAAGTCGGAGGCGTTCATTAAGCTTTTCGGCGGCGGTGCTAACTGCTATGTCCCGGACATATTCGGCGTAGAAGGTTTCAACTTGACATGTATGATAGCAGGTATCATTGCATGTGTGATCTATATTACGATTCAATTGAAAAATAGGATAGTAAGATCCAAAAAGGGTTATGGGACGGACAAATTGGCATCCAGTCTCATTAAGATAGTCCTGATTTGTGCGGTAATACTCGCATTTACAATAAGGCTTTCTCAGTATAGAGGTATTCCTACAGCACTTATCTGGGTAATGATCGTAGTTCTTATATACGGTTATATCACATCGAATACTACCGTTGGACGTTATTTTTATGCGGTAGGAGGTAACGAAAAAGCAACGAAGC
>JAEWPN010000118.1 GCA_023399455.1 Bacillota bacterium | reverse complement strand
AAAAGAAGTCTTTGACGATATATCTCCAATTGCGGATTATAGCGGACACTTAAGTCTGGAATTCGTCAGCTTCGAATTGTGTGAAGATGATGTTAAATATTCTATTGAAAAGTGCAAAGAAAGAGATGCGACTTATGCGGCACCGTTAAAAGTTAAGGTTCGCCTTTATAATAAGGAGAAAGAAGAAATCAGCGAACATGAGATTTTTATGGGAGATCTTCCGTTAATGACTGAGACGGGGACCTTCGTTATCAACGGAGCGGAGCGTGTTATCGTTAGCCAGTTGGTACGTTCCCCTGGCATTTATTATGCCATTGGACACGATAAGATCGGTAAGCGCCTGTTTTCTTCCACTGTTATTCCTAACCGTGGTGCATGGCTGGAATACGAGACTGATTCCAATGATGTTTTTTATGTACGTGTAGATAGAACGAGGAAAGTACCGATTACTGTATTGATCAGAGCGTTAGGAGTCGGTACCAACGATGAAATAAGAGAGCTTTTCGGTGACGAACCCAAGATTGAGGCGAGCTTTGGAAAGGACACTGCTGAGAATTATCAGGAGGGTCTGTTAGAGTTATACAAAAAGATCCGTCCGGGAGAACCTTTAAGCGTAGAGAGTGCGGAGAGTTTGATTACCGCAATGTTTTTCGACCCCAGAAGATATGATTTGGCGAAAGTTGGAAGGTATAAATTTAACAAAAAATTAGCATTGAAGAATAGAATCAGACATCACATCCTTGCAGAGGATGTAGTGGATGTGACTACCGGCGAAATCTTGGCGGCTGCCGGTACGAAAGCGACGGCAAAGCTTGCCGACGCTATTCAGAATGCAGCGGTTCCTTATGTATATATCCAGACGGAGGAGAAGAACGTTAAGGTTCTTTCCAATATGATGGTGGATATTACAAATTTCGTGGACTGCAATCCAAGGGAGCTTGGCATCTCAGAACTGGTATATTATCCCGTTTTGCAGCAGATTCTCGAAGAATACGGTGACGATCCGGAAGCTCTTGCGGATGCGATTAAGAAGAATGTACATGAACTTGTACCGAAGCATATTACGAAGGAAGACATTATCGCTTCCATTAATTACAATATCCATTTGGAATATGGTATTGGTAATGACGACGATATCGACCATTTGGGCAACAGACGTATCAGAGCGGTAGGAGAACTTCTCCAGAACCAATACAGGATCGGTCTGTCCAGACTGGAAAGAGTTGTTCGTGAGAGAATGACGACTCACGATTCGGAAGAAGTTTCTCCGCAGGTGCTCATTAATATTAAGCCGGTGCAGGCTGCCGTGAAGGAATTTTTCGGTTCCTCCCAGTTGTCCCAGTTCATGGATCAGAACAACCCTCTGGGCGAGCTTACTCATAAGAGACGTCTTTCTGCGCTGGGTCCCGGTGGTTTGTCCAGAGACCGTGCCGGATTTGAGGTCCGCGACGTTCATTATTCTCATTATGGAAGAATGTGCCCCATCGAGACGCCGGAAGGTCCTAACATCGGTTTGATCAACTCTCTCGCAACTTATGCGAGAATTAACGAATATGGTTTTGTGGAGGCTCCTTATCGTATTATCGATAGGTCCGATGCAGCTAATCCGCGTGTAACGGATGATGTCGTTTACATGACGGCAGATGAAGAAGATAATTATCATGTAGCTCAGGCTAACGAAGCGTTGGACGACAAAGGATATTTCATAAGAAATACTGTTTCCGGCCGTTATAAAGACGAGACGTCTGAATATCCCAAGGCTATGTATGAGTATATGGATGTATCGCCTAAGATGGTATTTTCGGTTGCGACGGCTCTCATTCCTTTCTTGGAGAATGACGATGCGAACCGTGCGCTGATGGGATCCAACATGCAGCGTCAGGCCGTGCCCCTTTTGACTACCGAGGCTCCTGCTGTAGGAACAGGTATGGAACCGAAGGCGGCGGTTGACTCCGGCGTTTGTATTGTTGCGAGGAAATCGGGCACAGTGGATTATGTATCCTCAAGGCTCATTAAGATGACTTACGATGATGGGGAGAGAGATGAATATCGTCTTACGAAGTTCTCCAGAAGTAACCAGTCCAACTGCTACAACCAGAAGCCTATTGTTTTTAAGGGCAACCATGTGGAAAAAGGTCAGGTAATTGCAGACGGTCCTTCCACTGCAGACGGCGAGTTAGCACTTGGAAAGAATCCCCTGATCGGTTTCATGACCTGGGAAGGCTATAATTATGAAGATGCTGTTCTTCTGAGCGAGAGGCTCGTACAGGAGGATGTTTATACCTCTGTTCATATCGAGGAATATGAAGCAGAAGCCCGCGATACCAAACTGGGCCCGGAAGAAATTACGAGAGACGTACCGGGCGTGGGCGATGATGCGCTGAAGGATTTGGATGATAGAGGAATTATCAGAATTGGTGCGGAGGTTCGCGCCGGAGATATTCTGGTAGGCAAGGTTACTCCTAAGGGAGAGACGGAGCTTACGGCGGAAGAAAGGCTTCTTCGCGCGATTTTCGGCGAAAAGGCGAGAGAAGTAAGGGATACCTCCCTTAAGGTTCCTCACGGTGAATATGGTATTGTCGTAGATGCCAAGGTATTCACAAGAGAGAATGGCGATGAGCTGTCTCCCGGTGTAAATCAGGCCGTGCGCATTTATATCGCTCAGAAGAGAAAGATTTCCGTAGGAGATAAAATGGCAGGACGTCACGGTAATAAGGGTGTTGTTTCCCGAGTGCTTCCTGTAGAAGATATGCCTTATCTGCCTAATGGACGCCCTCTCGACATCGTGCTCAATCCTTTGGGTGTACCTTCCCGTATGAACATTGGACAGGTACTTGAAATCCATCTTTCGCTTGCAGCGAAGGCACTGGGCTTCAACGTTGCGACTCCGGTATTTGACGGCGCTAACGAGAACGATATTATGGATACGCTTGATCTTGCCAACGATTATGTGAATTTGACATGGGAAGATTTTGAGAAAAAATATAAAAATGAGCTGCTTCCTGAGGTAATGGAATATTTATCCGAGAACAGAGACCATAGAGCGCTTTGGAAGGGAGTTCCTATTTCCAGAGACGGTAAAGTAAGGCTGCGTGACGGAAGGACCGGCGAATATTTCGACAGTTCGGTAACTATCGGCCACATGCACTACCTGAAGCTCCACCACTTGGTAGACGACAAGATCCATGCCCGTTCAACGGGACCGTACTCTTTGGTAACCCAGCAGCCTCTTGGCGGTAAAGCGCAGTTCGGCGGACAGAGATTCGGTGAAATGGAAGTTTGGGCTTTGGAAGCATACGGCGCATCCTATACACTTCAGGAGATTCTTACTGTGAAATCCGATGATGTCGTAGGACGTGTAAAGACCTACGAAGCCATCATTAAAGGCGATAATATACCTGAGCCCGGTATTCCTGAATCCTTCAAGGTGCTCTTGAAAGAATTGCAGTCTCTTGGACTCGATGTTCGTGTACTCCGCGAGGACCAGAGCGAGGTCGAGATTATGGAGACCATCGATTACGGCGATACTGATTACCGCTATGAGATCGAAGGCGAATCCAGAGGCTATGATTATGAGAAAGAGCCATTGGGTTCCTTGGGATATCAGAAGCAGGAATTCGATGAGGACAGCGGCGAACTGGTAAGCTCCGACGACGAGGAAGATCTGGATGATGATATAGACTTGGAGTTAGAGGAAGAAGCTGAATTTGTAGAGTCTTTTGGTGAGTAAGACCATTGCCGAACGGCATCAATTGTCGCTATGAAGCTACAGGCTCAGTAGTGACATAATATCTGGAAGGAGTACCCAAAATGTCAGAAACAAAACAGGAAATGTATCAGCCTATGACGTTTGATGCGATTAAGATCGGTTTAGCATCGCCCGAGAAAATCAGAGAATGGTCCAGAGGAGAAGTGTTAAAGCCGGAGACCATCAATTACAGAACATTGAAGCCGGAAAAAGAAGGTTTGTTTTGTGAGAAGATTTTTGGACCCAGCAAAGACTGGGAATGTCATTGCGGTAAATATAAGAAAATCAGATATAAGGGCGTTGTCTGCGACCGCTGCGGCGTAGAGGTAACGAAGGCCAGCGTGCGCAGGGAGCGTATGGGACACATCGAACTGGCGGCCCCGGTATCCCACATTTGGTATTTTAAGGGAATCCCCAGCCGTATGGGTTTGATTCTCGACTTATCCCCGAGAGTGCTTGAAAAAGTGTTGTATTTCGCTTCCTATATTGTATTGGATGCGGGCGAAACTGACTTGGAATACAAGCAGGTGTTGTCTGAAAGAGAATATCAGGATTCGAGAGAGACGTGGGGAAATAAGTTCCGTGTAGGTATGGGTGCAGAGGCAATCAAAGAGTTGCTTCAGGCTATCGACCTCGAAACGGAATCGGTAGAATTAAAAACTGGCTTAAAAGAATCCACGGGGCAAAAGAGAGCGAGAATTATTAAGAGACTGGAGGTAGTAGAAGCCTTCAGAGAATCCGGAAATCGCCCGGAGTGGATGATTATGGATGCGGTTCCGGTAATTCCTCCGGATTTGCGTCCTATGGTACAGCTGGACGGCGGACGCTTTGCGACCTCCGACCTAAATGACTTATATAGAAGAATTATCAATAGAAATAATCGTCTGAAGAGACTCCTCGAGCTTGGCGCTCCCGATATCATCGTGCGCAACGAGAAGAGAATGCTTCAGGAGGCCGTAGATGCACTTATCGATAACGGCCGCCGCGGACGGCCGGTAACGGGGCCGGGCAACAGAGCCTTAAAGTCTCTTTCCGATATGTTAAAGGGTAAGTCCGGACGTTTCCGTCAGAACCTGCTCGGAAAGCGTGTCGATTACTCGGGACGTTCCGTTATCGTTGTAGGGCCGGAGCTTAAGATTTATCAGTGCGGTCTTCCGAAGGAGATGGCGATTGAGCTTTTCAAACCTTTCGTTATGAAAGAATTGGTAGGGAGAGGTATTTCGCAGAATATTAAAAATGCAAAGAAGCTGGTAGAGAGACTGGATTCGCAGGTATGGGATGTCTTGGAGGAAGTGATCAAAGAGCATCCGGTTATGCTTAACCGTGCTCCTACGCTGCACAGACTGGGAATTCAGGCATTTGAGCCTATTCTCGTAGAGGGTAAGGCGATCAAGCTCCATCCTCTCGTATGTACCGCATTTAATGCCGATTTCGATGGTGACCAGATGGCCGTACACCTTCCGCTTTCCGTGGAAGCGCAGGCGGAGTGCCGTTTCCTTCTGCTTTCGCCTAACAATCTGCTTAAGCCGTCCGACGGCGGGCCGGTAGCCGTTCCTTCACAGGATATGGTCCTCGGCATCTACTATTTGACACAGGAAAGACCGGGCGCGGTAGGAGAAGGCAAGTTCTATAAGAACGTAAACGAAGCTATTCTCGCTTATGAAAACGGCTTCTGTACCTTGCATTCCAGAATCAAGGTAAAGGTGACGAGGAAGAATGAAAAAGGCGAAGAAGTGAGCGAAAATGTGGAATCCACACTGGGACGCTTTTTATTCAATGAGATACTTCCTCAGGATTTGGGATTCGTGGACAGAACCGACCCTGAGAACCTTCTGAAGCTGGAAGTAGATTTCCATGTAGGCAAAAAGCAGTTAAAGCAGATCCTCGAAAAAGTTATTAATACACACGGTGCTTCCAAGACAGCAGAGGTACTGGACTTAATTAAATCCACCGGATATAAATATTCTACCAAGGCGGCGATGACGGTTTCCATTTCCGACATGACGGTGCCGGAGCAGAAGCAGGAAATGTTGAATGAGGCTCAGTTAACGGTAGATAAGATTTCCCAGAATTTCAGAAGGGGTCTTATTACGGAGGAAGAAAGATACCGTGCCGTTGTGGAAACATGGAACGAGACGGATAAAGAGCTGACAGAAGTTCTTCTGACAGGACTGGATAAGTACAACAACATCTTCATGATGGCCGACTCCGGAGCCCGTGGTTCCAATCAGCAGATTAAGCAGCTGGCAGGTATGCGTGGACTTATGGCGGATACTACCGGTAGAACCATTGAACTTCCTATTAAATCCAACTTCCGTGAAGGGCTGGACGTTTTGGAGTACTTCATGTCCGCACACGGTGCCCGCAAGGGTCTGTCGGATACGGCACTTCGTACTGCTGACTCAGGATACCTGACAAGGCGTATGGTCGACGTTTCTCAGGAGCTTATCATTCGCGAAGTGGACTGCTGCGAAGGCAGAGAAGAGATTCCGGGAATGGTCGTAAAGGCTTTCATGGATGGAAAAGAAACAATCGAAGGCTTGAAAGACAGAATCAATGGCAGATATGCCTGCGAGGATGTAAAAGATAGAGACGGTAATCTGATCGTAAAGAAAAATCATATGATAACTCCCAGCCGCGCAGCTAAGATCATGAGCGTCGGCGTGAATGAAAAGGGTGAACCTTTGGAAGCGGTCAAAATCCGTACGATTCTTACCTGCCGTTCGCACAATGGAATATGTGCGAAGTGCTATGGCGCCAACATGGCAACGGGCGAGGCTGTACAGGTAGGTGAAGCAGTCGGAATTATCGCGGCACAGTCAATCGGTGAACCCGGTACACAGCTTACCATGCGTACTTTCCATACAGGCGGCGTTGCGGGCGATGATATCACACAGGGTCTTCCCCGTGTCGAGGAGCTTTTCGAAGCGAGAAAGCCCAAGGGACTTGCGATCATTGCAGAATTTGGCGGCATAGCAACCATTAAGGATACGAAGAAGAAGCGCGAAATCATCATAACTAACGAGGAAACGGGAGAGACTAAGACTTATCTCATTCCCTATGGATCCAGAATAAAGATTTTGGACGGAACGGTGCTTGAGGCCGGCGACGAGCTGACAGAAGGAAGTGTGAATCCTCATGATTTGCTGAAGATCAAGGGCGTGCGCCCAGTTCAGGATTATATGCTTCGCGAGGTACAGCGTGTATATCGTCTTCAGGGTGTTGATATCAGTGATAAGCATATCGAGGTCATCGTACGCCAGATGCTCAAGAAGATACGTATCGAGAACAATGGCGATGCGGAATACCTGCCGGGAACTCTGGTGGATATCCTGGACTTCGAGGATATGAATGATAAGCTGATAGAAGAAGGCAAAGAACCGGCGGAGGGCAAGCAGGTAATGCTCGGCATTACTAAGGCGTCTCTGGCCACCAATTCCTTTCTTTCCGCAGCTTCCTTCCAGGAGACCACGAAGGTTCTTACCGAAGCGGCAATCAAAGGAAAAGTAGATCCGCTGATCGGTCTTAAGGAAAATGTTATCATCGGTAAGCTGATTCCTGCGGGAACGGGTATGAAGAGATACCGCAGCACCTCGCTGGATACGGACAACAATCTGATGGGTACAATTTCCTTTGATGAGGACGGTCTTTTCGATGAAGAGATGACTTTTGGCGATTTATATGCTGAAGAAGAGAATTTCGAAGAAACAGAAGTCTAAGTTTATAGGAAAACGTTTCAAAATATAAAAAAAATATTGACAACGCATCTGCAACCACTTATACTAACAAAGTGTGCATGCAGATGCGTTTTCTTTTTTTGCGCATTTTAATAAATACTGAAACGGATCGGATGCGACACAAGAAAATCATAAGTTTATACCATAGGAGGTGAAACAGAATGCCAACATTTAACCAGTTAGTAAGAAAAGGACGTCAGACATCAGAAAAGAAGTCAACAGCACCTGCTCTCCAGAAGGGTTACAACTCTCTTCATAAGAAAGCAATCGAAACTTCTTCTCCTCAGAAAAGGGGTGTTTGTACAGCTGTTAAGACAGCAACTCCTAAGAAACCTAACTCAGCCCTTAGAAAAATCGCCAGAGTTCGTCTTTCTAACGGAATCGAAGTAACGAGCTACATTCCGGGAGAAGGCCACAATCTGCAGGAGCACAGCGTTGTTCTTATCAGAGGTGGTAGAGTAAAGGACTTACCGGGTACAAGATACCATGTAATCAGAGGTACGCTCGATACTGCGGGAGTCGCTAATAGAAGACAGGCTCGTTCCAAATATGGAGCAAAGAGACCTAAGGCTGGTAAATAATTAGGACCTAGTACTACAGCATAACTAATTTGTGTTGGAATTCTGTTATTGATATATCAATATAAGCATAATGACAGCACGAACACATTAGCAAGTGAGTACCGTTGAATTATCAATCCATTTATCGATATATTAATAAATGGAGACTAATAAGGAGGGAAGAATCGTGCCACGTAAAGGACATATTCAAAAAAGAGATGTATTAGCAGATCCTTTATACGATAATAAGGTAGTAACCAAGCTTATCAATAACATCATGTTAGACGGTAAGAAAGGCGTTGCTCAGAAAATCGTATATGGAGCATTTGCGACAGTAGAAGAAAAGGCAGGCAAGCCGGCTCTCGAGGTGTTCGAAGAAGCTATGAATAATATTATGCCTGTTCTCGAAGTAAAGGCTAGACGTATCGGTGGTGCTACTTATCAGGTTCCGATCGAGGTAAGAACAGACAGACGTCAGGCTCTTGCTCTTCGTTGGCTGACATCTTATTCTCGTAAAAGAGGCGAGAAGACGATGCAGGAAAGATTAGCAAATGAAATTCTTGATGCTTCTAATAATACAGGAGCATCCGTTAAGAAAAAAGAAGATATGCACAAAATGGCAGAAGCTAATAAGGCGTTTGCGCATTATAGATTCTAAAGGAGGAATAACCCTTGGCTGGAAGAGAATATCCATTAGAGAGAACCAGAAACATCGGTATTATGGCTCACATTGATGCGGGTAAGACGACTCTTACGGAACGTATCTTGTTTTATACCGGTGTTAATTATAAGATTGGTGATACTCACGAAGGTACTGCTACCATGGACTGGATGGAGCAGGAACAGGAAAGAGGTATTACAATAACATCAGCCGCAACAACTTGTCACTGGACATTGCAGGAAGGCACGCAAGCGAAGCCTGGAGCATTGGAACATCGTATCAATATTATCGATACGCCAGGACACGTTGACTTTACGGTAGAGGTTGAGCGTTCACTCCGTGTACTCGATGGCGCAGTAGGCGTATTTTGTGCAAAGGGTGGTGTAGAGCCTCAATCTGAAAACGTATGGCGTCAGGCTGACACCTATAATGTACCGAGAATGGCATTCATCAATAAGATGGACATTTTGGGTGCGAACTTCTATGGAGCAGTAGAGCAGATCAAGACAAGACTTGGTAAGAATGCTATCTGCATCCAGTTACCGATAGGTAAAGAAGACAGTTTCAAAGGAATCATTGATTTGTTTGAAATGAAAGCATATATTTATAATGACGAAAAGGGCGAGGACATTTCTATCGTAGATATTCCGGACGATATGAAAGATGATGCTGAGCTCTATCGCTCGGAATTAGTAGAAAAGATCAGCGAGTTGGATGACGACTTGATGATGATGTATTTGGAAGGCGAAGAGCCGACCAATGAGCAGTTGAAAGCAGCTTTGAGAAAAGGAACCTGCGAGTGTACTGCAATACCCGTATGCTGCGGTACCGCTTATAGAAACAAAGGCGTTCAGAAGCTTTTAAACGCAGTCTTGGAGTTCATGCCTGCTCCTACAGACATCCCGGCTATTAAGGGTGTCGATTTGGACGGCAATGAAGTGGAAAGACACTCTTCCGATGAAGAACCTTTCTCTGCTTTGGCATTCAAGATTATGGCGGATCCGTTTGTAGGTAAACTGGCATTCTTCAGAGTTTATTCCGGTACGGTGAACTCAGGTTCTTATGTACTGAATGCAACAAAGGATAAAAAAGAACGTGTTGGACGTATTCTTCAGATGCACGCGAACAAGAGGGCGGAGTTAGATAAGGTTTACTCCGGCGACATTGCTGCAGCGGTAGGATTTAAAGTTACAACGACTGGCGATACTATCTGTGATGAGCAGCATCCGGTAATTCTCGAATCCATGGAATTCCCTGAACCGGTTATCGAGTTGGCAATCGAGCCTAAGACAAAAGCAGGACAGGGTAAAATGGGTGAAGCTTTGGCAAAACTTGCGGAAGAAGATCCTACATTCCGTGCTCACACAAATCCGGAGACCGGACAGACGATTATTGCAGGTATGGGCGAGCTCCATCTGGAAATCATCGTAGACAGACTTCTTCGTGAATTCAAGGTAGAAGCTAACGTAGGCGCTCCTCAGGTTTCTTACAAAGAGACGTTTACAAAACCTGTGGATCAGGATTACAAGTATGCAAAACAGTCCGGTGGCCGTGGACAGTACGGACATTGTAAGGTTAAATTCGAGCCTATGGATCCTAACGGCGAGGAAATCTTCAAATTCGAATCCACAGTTGTGGGCGGTGCTATTCCGAAGGAGTACATCCCGGCTGTAGGCGAAGGTATCGAAGAGGCTTCCAAGTCAGGTGTTCTTGGCGGATTCCCCGTACTCGGTGTACACGCTAACGTTTATGACGGTTCCTACCACGAAGTCGACTCTTCCGAAATGGCATTCCATATTGCAGGTTCCATGGCATTCAAGGAAGCTATGAAGAAAGCGAATCCGGTACTTTTGGAGCCTATCATGAAGGTAGAAGTTACGATGCCTGAAGACTACATGGGTGATGTTATCGGTGATATCAACTCCAGGCGCGGACGTATCGAAGGTATGGAGGACATCGGAGGCGGTAAGATGGTAAGAGGTTATGTTCCGCTTGCTGAGATGTTCGGATATGCTACTGACTTACGTTCCAAGACACAGGGACGCGGTAACTATTCCATGTTCTTTGAGAAATACGAGCAGGTACCGAAGAGCGTACAGGAAAAGGTTCTGGCAGCTAAGTCAAAATAATCAAACTGCAGGACATAAATAGTGCTTGAAAAACTTGGTATTATTTAATATAATCAAAGATAGCCGAGTTAATCGAAAAAAATAAAATTATATTGTTAAACAAATTAAAGGAGGACTTTAGAAATGGCTAAAGCTAAATTTGAAAGAAACAAACCCCATTGTAATATTGGAACCATTGGTCATGTTGATCATGGTAAAACAACTTTAACAGCAGCAATCACAAAGACGTTGAATGTAAGACTGGGCACAGGCCAGGCTGTTGCATTCGATATGATCGATAAGGCTCCGGAAGAAAGAGAACGTGGTATCACGATTTCTACTTCTCACGTTGAGTATGAGACAGAGAAGAGACACTATGCACACGTTGACTGCCCCGGACATGCCGATTATGTAAAGAACATGATCACCGGTGCTGCTCAGATGGATGGTGCTATCCTCGTTGTTGCTGCAACTGACGGTGTTATGGCTCAGACGAAAGAGCACATCTTACTTTCCCGTCAGGTGGGTGTTCCTTATATCGTAGTATTCATGAACAAATGTGATATGGTTGACGATGCTGAATTGCTCGAGTTAGTTGAGATGGAAGTTAGAGACTTATTGTCTGAGTATGAATTCCCGGGCGATGACACACCGGTTATTCAGGGATCCGCTTTAAAGGCTCTCGAAGATCCGAACGGCGAGTGGGGCGACAAGATTCTTGAGCTTATGAACGCTGTTGACAGCTATGTTCCGGACCCGGTTCGCGATACAGATAAGCCTTTCCTTATGCCTGTCGAAGACGTATTCACGATTACTGGTCGTGGTACTGTTGCTACAGGACGTGTTGAGCGTGGTACACTTCACCTCAATGAGGAAGTTGAAGTTGTTGGTATCAAAGAAGAGTCCAGAAAGACCGTTGTTACCGGTATCGAAATGTTCCGTAAGATGCTTGACGAAGCTCAGGCTGGTGATAACATCGGTGCATTGCTTCGTGGTATCCAGAGAACAGACATTGAGAGAGGTCAGGTTCTTTCCAAACCCGGTTCTGTAAAATGTCACAAGAAATTTACAGCTCAGGTTTACGTTCTGACAAAAGACGAAGGTGGACGTCATACTCCTTTCTTCAACAACTACAGACCTCAGTTCTACTTCAGAACAACTGACGTAACTGGCGTATGCGATCTTCCGGCAGGAACAGAAATGTGCATGCCTGGTGACAACGTAGAGATGACGATTGAATTGATCCATCCCATCGCTATGGAGCAGGGTCTTACCTTCGCTATTCGTGAAGGCGGACGTACCGTTGGCTCAGGCCGTGTTGCTACAATTATGGAGTAATCTTGATTTAGCATCATAATAGATTAAAATAAATGCCGCAATCTTTCATTTATGAGGGATTGCGGTTTTTTAGTAGAATTGCCCCTTTATTTATGGTAACAAATTATAAGTATATATAATGGAACAAACAAATGAAAGGTAAAAAAATTGGAAGAAATGCCGATATAGAGAGTATAGAAAAGTTAGTCACGGATGACATTAAAATTCTTGAAACAGAAGAACTTTAGTGTCATTTTTTTAAAGCTGAAATTAGATCAAAAAATATAAGCTATTAAATAATCGATAAAAGGAATACAATAAAAAATGAGGAGGGGCAAAAATGTCGGTATTATTAGAAAGTAATTGGGGAGCAGGCAGAGTCTATGCATACAATAGTAAGAATATTTCAGACACCGTAGAAAATGATGTGGAAACTTTAGAGGAATACAAATGCAGGATTCGCCGGGAAATCGATAAAATACCATCTCATCCTTCGCACAAAAAAATTGCGGAGACACTTGTAATCTCGGAAGAAGGCTATCAAGCGATGAAGGATGATCCAGAGTATGAAAAATGGGTGCTTGGTTATATTAGAGAGAATCGCTCAGTAAATATGTCAATGATGACGAATAAGAAGGAATATATTTCCGGCACAGATTATGAATATATAGGTGCGACAAAAGAAGAATGCCGGGGAGAGGGATATAATGAGTGGGATTATTCAGAAGATTCCTCCAGTTCTTCAGCAAAGAAAAATAGAAAAGCAAATATTATGAATGATAGTACGGATTATATGGAATTCTGGGAGCAGATGTGGTATAAACGTACTTATGAGAGGGAGGAGCGCAACGAGGAATATTTTGCCCATAAGAATGAGCTGGAGCAAATGAACCGGAAACTGGCGGATAAATGTTATAAAGATAATTTCATTTTTCAGAATATATGAAAGATTTTTATGCTTAGATTATTCGGTAATTCGGGAGGAGAAACTTTATGGCACTGCAGATCAGAAAGTTATATAACGAAGGGATGTCTTTGTATAAAATGAGATTGATTGCCGGAAAAAACGGGCTGGATAATCTCGTCCAATGGGTTCATACGATCGAAGACGAAGAAGCCAGCAGCTTTTTGCATGGACAGGAGCTGGTTTTTACGGCAGGAATAAGAAATAAAGATAAAAACTGGCTGCTCGACTTTGCAAAGCGATTAAACAGTGTAAGCACAAGTGCATTTGTCATAAACCTGGGACCTCATATAGAAGAAGTGCCTCAGGAAGTGATCGATTTCTGCAATGAGGTAAACATGCCTCTTTTTACCATTCCGTGGGAAATCAGATTGGTGGATGTAACAAGGAATTTTTGTGAAAAAATCATACATAGTGACAATATAGAAAATAGCCTGGCTTCTGCAATAAAAAATATATTATTCGAAATAGGTGATAAAGAGACTCAGATTCTTCAAATGGAGCGCTACGGATTTATGAGGGATAACGCCTTTTGCTTCCTATGTATTTCCGCAAAGGAGGATAATAACTCAGTCCTTACTGAAAAATATAAGAGACTTTCAAGATATGCGGAAAAGGCAGGAAGGTCTATAAGGGATTTGTTTATTCATTTTGTCTATAAGGAAGCGCTGATCCTTGTCCTGGTGGAATATTCGGAAGTAGAAGTGAATCATTTTCTGGATGATTTTATGTATAATATCAAAAACGCCAATGTAATGGCAGATATTTATATTGGTGTCAGCTCTATTATTTCAGGGATATCGGATCAGAGGAATAACTTTGAGAACGCTATTAATACCAATAAAATAGCGGTAAGAAATAATACATCGATAGTAAGATACGATAGGCTTGGCCTGACAAAGATATTTATGGATGTGAAGGATAAAAATTTGTTATATGATTACTATTATACGATTATTGGAAAAATAGAGCAGTATGATAAGGAGAACGGTACCGGATTACTGGATTTTCTGAAAATATATATCAGCTGTAACGGAAGTCCTCAGCTGGTCTCTGAAAAGCAATACATACATAGGAATACGGTAAACAATATGATTAAGAAAATTGAAAGGATCACAGGGTATAATCTACTTAATCTGGAAGCAAAGGTTATATGTTCCATTGGACTTATGATAAAGGATGTTTTATAATAATTAGAAAAAATGTGTTACTGTGAACGAAGTGAACAGTGACCAAAAATGTGCATTAGCACAATAAATACTATGCAATTATACGTTGTAATAATAAAAACGCCGTATTATAATATGTACATAATAAAGAAAAGCAGAGAGGCTTGGTCATATGAATATGTCCGGGCCTTTGTTTTTAGGAGGATGCTATTATGAACGGTTTTGACATCAGAAACAAGCAGAAAAAGTATAATTTGCAGTCTTGGAGCAAGCAGGGGGGAATCAACCCTATTTCCGTAGAAAAAGCAGACGGTATTTACTTTTGGGATTACGAAGGGAACAAATACACCGATATGTCTTCTCAGTTAGTGAATATGAATGTAGGATTCGGCAATAAAAAAATAGGAGATGCTATTAAAGAACAAGTGGATCAATATTGTTTTGTAGGTCCTTCCTATGGAGCTGAATCGAGAGCGCAGTTAGCTGAAAAGATCGTGAATTTATTACCGGACAATTTCGGAAAGATATTTTTTACTAATGCGGGTGCGGATGCCAATGAGAACGCAGTGAAGATAGCAAGGATGTTTACCGGGAAGAATAAGATACTCAGCCGATATAGAAGTTATCATGGTTCCTCCTTCGGTGCAGGCAATTTAACGGGAGAGCCTAGAAGATATACGTTGGAGCCCGGAATTCCCGGATTTATTAAATTTTTTGATCCATATATTTATAGGGAAGCAATTGCATTTGCCTCGGAAGAAGAGGCGAGCAAATACTATCTGACTAAGTTAGAAGAACAGATTCAATACGAAGGTGCAAATCAAATAGCCGCAATTGTAATGGAAACGATCACAGGCTCAAACGGTGTCATTATACCGCCCGAAGGATACATGCCCGGAGTCAGGGCTCTTTGCGACAAATATGGTATTCTGATGATTTGCGATGAAGTGATGACTGGCTGGTGCAGAACGGGCAAAATGTTCGCTTTTGAACATTTCGAAATCAAACCGGATATCATAACCTTTGCGAAGGGGGTTACCTGTGGTTATGTTCCTCTTGGAGGAGTAGCGGTATCTGCTGAAATTGCAGAATATTTCGATGAGCACCTTCTGTCCTGCGGACTGACCTACAGTGGACATCCTTTAGCCTGTGCGGCAGGAGTGGCTTGTATTGATTATTATGAAGAAGAGAATATTTTAGATAATGTGAATGCGGTAGGCAAGGTTCTGGGTGAGCATTTGGAAGAGATGAAAAGGGCACATCCGTGCGTTGGGGATGTGAGGTATATCGGCTTATTCTCAGCGGTAGAGCTGGTAAAGAGCAAAGAGACAAAGGAAGCGATCGTTCCTTACGGAAATGATCCTCAGGGAATCATGGGAAGAATAGTAGGAATGTTAAAAGAGCGTAAATTTATGACCTATTCACATGAAAATATGATTTTAGTCTGTCCGCCGCTGATTATTACGGAGAGTCAGCTCATAGAAGAATTGGAAAAGCTGGATGAGGTACTAGACATCGTTGACAGAGATTTTATATAATTAGGAAACAGAGAGCAGTGCTTGTAATATAAGCATGGAAGGGAGGCAGGATGGCATATCAATTTGTAGTGCCGGATCGTACTATTATTGGTGAGGATTCATTAAAACAATCGTTGCCGGCAATAAAAGCGATAGGAAAGAAAGCGCTGATCGTTACGGGAAAGGTGGTAACGAAAGCAGGAATAGTAAATGTTCTGACAGACCTTCTGGAGCAGGAAGGCATATCATATGAGATATTTAATGAAATAACAAGCGAGCCTACGGACTATATGATAGAGCAGGGCGTTATGGTCTATAAGGACAAGGAATGTGATTTTATCATCGGTATCGGAGGCGGCAGCCCTTTGGATAGTGCAAAGGCGATAGGGGCGATGTCGGTGCTGGAAGGTGAGATTTCCGACTATTTAGGGAAAGAAATAGAGGGTGACTTTCCAGCCATGGTGTTAATACCCACTACGGCGGGTACCGGTTCGGAGGCAACAAAATTCACGATCATCACTGATTCCAAAAGAGATGTAAAAATGCTGTTAAAGGGAGATGCGTTATTGCCCAGATTAGCAGTGATCGATCCGTCACTTTCGATGTCCGCTCCAAAGAGCGTTACATCAGCGACAGGAATGGATGCGCTTACCCATGCGGTGGAATCCTATACATCGAGAAAAGGAAATCCGATAACGGATATCTTTGCATTATCAGCTATAAAGAGAATCTTCACCTATCTGCCCATAGCATATTCAAATGGCGAAGATAAGAAGGCGAGAGAAGAACTGGCAATAGCGGCATACGAAGCGGGCATTTGCATTAACAATGCGTCTGTTACATTGATTCATGGGATGAGCAGACCGATAGGAGCCTTGTTCCATGTTCCTCACGGTGTATCTAACGCCATGATAATCAAGGAAGGGCTGGCTTTCGCTTTGGATGGATGCTATGACAGGTTCGCGGATATAGCAAGGACGATCGGTGCCGCTGCCTATGAGGAGGCAGAGGAAACGGCTGCGAACGCATTCCTTAAGGTCTTGGAAGAACTGTGTATTACTGTTGAGATTCCTACATTGAGGGAATATGGCATAGACAAAGAAGACTTTGAGAAAAGGATAGACAAGATGGCTGAGGATGCCATGGCAAGCGGAAGTCCTTCCAATACGATAAAGGAAGTAAAGAAGGACGATCTGATTCAAATCTATAAGAAATTATGGTATTAAAATATTGACTTAAGCGAAGGAGCTCCGGTTATGATAGCCGTGAGTTCCTTTGTTTATATATACTAATTACCACTCACATAACACAAGGAGGAGAAAGTATGAAAAAGAAAATTTTATCGGTGTTAATGGCGGCAGTTATGGTTTTTTCATTGACAGCATGCGGTTCATCGGAACCGGACGAAACGGAAGTAAGTGCGGGAAGCAGCGAGCAAGCTGCTGAGGATACGGAAAGTACCGAAGAGGTAAGCAATACGGAAAGTGATACAGAGGCAATAAAAATAGGTGTTCTTTTGAGCACAACAGGCAATTTCTCCATTTCGGAAACACCCATGAAAAATGCGGCGCAGATGGCAATCGATGAGATTAATGAGGCGGGAGGAATTAACGGGGCGCCTATTGAACCCATATATACTGACTATGGTTCCGATCCAGCCATGGCGGCGGAGAAAGCTCAGGAGCTGATATTAAAAGACGAAGTCGCTGCAATAGTCGGGACTAATTCATCGTCCACAAGATTAGCGGTTATCCCTACCATTGAACAGTATGATTCTCTGCTTGTATATAATACTTTTTATGAAGGAGAGACACCGTCGGATAATGTCTTATATACCAATACCGTACCCAGTCAGCAGGTAGATGGATTTATACCGTATATTTTAGAGAACTTAGGCAAAAAGGTATATTTCGTAGGATCCGACTATGAATTTCCCAGAAATACGATTTCTTATGCGAAGGAGCTGGTGGAGGCTTCAGGAGGTGAAATCGCCGGAGAAGAATATGCACCGACGGGAACCGATGATTTCTCATCCATAGTAAATAAGATCAAAGAGGCGGAGCCGGATGTGATTTTTTCGGCAGTCGCGGGAAATGATTCCGTTTATTTTTATACAGACTGCGCTCAGTATGGACTGGACATGGAGACAACACCAATTTGTTCGGTTGCCTGCCATGAAGGTACCGTGAAAGGAATCGGGGAAGCGGCAATTGGTTCCTATTCATGCTTTTCCTACTTCAATACGCTGGATACGGAGACAAATAAGGCATTTGTTGAAAAATATGAAAGCTTGTTCGGAACTGAAACTACAGTAAATAATGGAGCCGAAGCCACATACCATGGAGTTTATATGCTGGCAAAAGCAATAGAAAAAGCCGGTTCTACAGAGACTGCGGACATTGTAAACGCTGCTGCGGACATTGAAGTGGAAGCGCCGTCAGGAGTAATAAAAATGGATAAGGAAAATCATCATGCATGGCTGAATGTTTATATTGGTAAGGTCAATGAAAATTTAACTTTTGATATCATTTCATCCTCTGATGGTCTGGTAGCACCTGTGGTAGATTAATTTGAAAATGTAGGAAAAAGGAGTGGTGAAGCTATGGAATTGCTTTTGTCACAGATAATTAACGGCATAAGCGGATCGGCTGAACTGTTTATCGTTGCAATTGGTTTGGTCATTATTTTCGGTATGCTGGATGTTGTAAATATGGCGCATGGTGAGTTCGTTATGTTAGGAGCTTATTGCTCATGTGTATGTGTCAATCAGTTGGGAGTACCATTTTTCTTATCCATACCTGTCAGCTTTATATTTACAGCGATTTTAGGCATGATACTTGAACAGTTATTTATCAGGAAGTTATATGGTAAGGTGGCGGAAACATTACTTGTTACGTTTGCTCTGACTTATATCATCCCTCAAATTGTCAGGATATTGTTCGGACCTGAAAACCAGAATATCGAAAATCCTATAAAAGGAAGCATTAGCGCAGGTAAAATAACCGTTCCTTATTATAATATTTTTATTATCGTAATGGCGGGAGTCATCCTGGCCGGAACCATATTCTTGTTTTATAAAACTAAATTTGGGATGCAGCTTAGAGCGATCACACAGAACAGAAAAATGTCGCAATGTCTGGGAATCAATTCCGATAAAGTGGATAGAATGACCTTCGCCTATGGCTGCGGCCTGGCAGGATTGGCCGGAGCACTGCTGGCACCTATCTCCAGTGTCACGCCGGGTATGGGCACCGAATATGTGGTGGACAGCTTTCTGGTAGTTATACTTGGCGGCTTGAATTCGGTGATCGGCTCTTTCTGGGGAGCAGGTGTAATAGAAGAATCGATATCTGTCATGGCAGGGTATATGAGCCTTGTAACAGCAAAGCTTTTGATATTCATTGTAATAATTATTTTAATCAGATTCAGACCGCAGGGTTTATTTTCCTCAAAGGATAAAAGATAAAAAACAGCTAATGGAGGCAGAATATGAAAGAAACAATAAAAAGTATAACGGCGGATAAATATATTGTTGCAGGCTTGTTTCTTGTATTAGCAATTTTACCGGTGTTTTCATCCTTATATACAACACAGCTTATGGGGAAAATTATTACATTTATCATACTGGCACTGGCTCTTGACATTTTGTGGGGGTATGGTGGATTAATGAATCTTGGTTTTGCGGTATTTTTTGGATTGGGAGGATATATCACCGGCATAGCGCTCGCCTGCCGGAATGGTCTTCCCGCATTTATGAAAGCAGGGGGACTTGAAGAGCTGCCTTGGTTTTACAGGCCATTGGAGAATATGCAGGCGGCAATCGTGCTGTCTGTTCTCCTTCCGGCCCTGCTGGCTCTATTCTTAGGATATTTTATATTTACAAGTAAGATAAAGGGAGTATTTTTCAACTTAATTACGTTGGCATTTGCGGCCTTGTTCGAATTATTTATCAAGACAAATCAAGTATATACCGGCGGCTCCAGCGGAGTGAATGGTGTTGCGAAAGGATTGAAAGATATCGCTTTATTTGGAAATACAATTGACATCAGGGGCTGGTATTACATAGCATTTGTTTCATTGGTGATTATATATTTCTTTTGCCTGTGGCTGACGGAAAGCAGATTTGGAAAAGTAGTCAAATCGGTTAGAGATAATGAAGCAAGACTACAGTTTTTGGGATATAATCCAGCAGTGTTTAAAATGGCCCTTTTTGCTATAGCCGGTGCCATAGCCGGTTTTGGCGGAGCTTTATATGTGCCCATTACTTCTTTTATTTCTATAGAGAATGCAGGAATTACTTTTTCTACTATTTTGCTTATCTGGCTGGCAGTAGGGGGCAGGGGCAGTCTGTCGGGAGCTATATTCGGAACGTTGACGGTCAGTCTGCTGCAAAGTAAGCTGTCCGGCGTATTGGGAGACTTTTGGCAGATTGTTTTAGGCCTTTTACTTATAGCGATTGTCCTTATACTTCCAAAGGGAATAATAGGTACGATCATCGATATGCAGTATAACAGCAGGATTGTAAAAGAACTGCAAAAAAAGGATAGGTAAGGTGATTATTAATATGGCATATTTGGAATTGAGAAACCTCACAGTTGAATTCAATGGCTTTCGAGCCGTAAATGAAGTTAATTTGTCTGTCGAAAAGGGAGAACTGCGGGTCATCATCGGACCTAACGGTGCCGGAAAAACAACGATTATCGATATGATTACCGGAAAAACAAAGCCTACCTATGGAAGCGTGCTTCTTAACGGAGAGAGCATCGGAGGAAAAGACCCTTATAAAATATCCAATAAATATAAGGTCGGCAGAAAATTTCAGGGCCCGAATGTATTCGATTATATGACGGTATATGAGAACATAGAAGTAGCTCTATCAGGATATAACAGCCTGATAAAAACATTGACCTTTCGAAAGACCCAGGCGGTTAAAAATGAAATTAAAGATATTTTAAAAAAGATTAACCTGTATGATGAAAGAAATGTCCTTCCGTCTTTCTTGTCGCACGGTCAGCGTCAATGGCTGGAAATGGGTATGATACTTGCACAAAAGCCTGAAGTTATTACTTTGGATGAGCCTACGGCCGGTATGTCCGCCGATGAGACATATAAAACGGGTGAGATGATAAAGACGATTATGAAAGGCAAAACGTTGATTGTTATCGAACACGATATAGACTTTGTGAAACAGATTGCTCAGACGGTGACGGTTCTCAGTCAGGGAGAAGTACTGGCAGAAGGAAGCTATAAAGAGATTACGGCCAATCCGGAGGTAATAAAAGTATATTTGAAGACCGACGAGGAGGAATAGATTATGCTTAAGGTAGAAAACGTATCGGTTAATTACGGCAAAAGCAGAGTTGTAAGCGAGGTATCCTTTCATGTGAAAAAAGAAGACAGTCTGGTAATTCTCGGACGCAATGGAGTAGGCAAGACGACTTTGCTAAAGAGTATTATTGGCCTTCTGAACCTAAAAGAAGGAAGCTTAACGCTGGAGGGTAAAGATATAAGCAGAATAAAGACATTTGAAAGGTCGCAAAGCGGTATTGCCTATGTACCCCAAGGAAGGGAGATCATTCCCCAGCTTACTGTTCAGGAGAATCTGGAACTGGGCGCTATGGCACATGCTGTCCAATATCATAAAAAAGTAGAGGAGATATTTGAATATTTTCCGATACTGTCACAGCATTTAAAGAGAAAAGGAGGGGTTCTCTCCGGCGGACAGCAGCAACAGCTTGCTATAGCCAGAGCCTTGATGGCAGATCCCAAAATACTTATTCTCGACGAACCTACGGAAGGCATTCAGCCCAATACCGTATCGGAAATCGCAAATACGCTGGACAGATATCATAAAGAGAAGAAGGTTCCTCTTGTCATCGTGGAACAGAATCTGAAATTTGCCAGAAAGATAGGCAACAAATTTCTTATTATCCAAAAAGGGACCGTTGTGAATAAAGGAAGCATAGATGAGCTTACCGATGATATAAGCAAAAAATACTTAAGTGTGTAAGTACAGGGTCAGGGAGGAAGAATATGGGAAATTATGCGATTACTATAGCGAGAGGATTTGGCAGCGGAGGAAAAGAAATAGGAACAAAACTGGCACAAAGGCTGGGAATTCCATGCTATGAACACCAGATATTAAAGCTCGCTTCGGAAGAAAGCGGATTAAATGAAGCTCTGTTCGGCAGAGTAGACGAAAAGCTTTCAGGCAGTCATCTGTCCAAAATGCTGCAGAAGATACCGTTTACGTCTGTGGTATCTCCGCAGGATAAGCGGTTTGAATCGGATATAAATCTTTTTAATATACAGGCAGAAATTATTAGAAAACTTGCGGCAACCACTTCATTTATTGTACTGGGAAAGTGTGCGGACCATGTTCTTAAAGATTGTGATAATGTGGTGAGCTTCTATGTGGAGGCGCCCAGAAGTGCCTGTGTGAAGTCCATTATGAATAAAATGGGAGTATCCGAAGCGCAGGCTCATAAGCTGATCAGTAAAACGGACAAGTACAGAGCGGATTATTATAAATATTATACGGGAGGCAACTACTGGACGAACCCTGTCAATTATGACATGACTTTGAACAGTGACCGGATAGGCAGAAATGAATGTGTAGATTTGGTTGAGCACTATGTGAGAACAAAATTTAAGCTATAGATTCTGGATTGTTACGTAAGTGATCAGACTTTGAAAGGAGCATGGGTATAAAGATGAAATTTTGTTGTTCGGAAAGAATGAAAGATAAGATAGATACCTTTTGTTTATTCGGCGATACGGGAAATGGTGGAATAACCAGACTGTCCCTGTCCAAAGAGGCGATTGCGGCGAGAGCGGAGTTTAAAAAAAGAATGGAAGCATTAGGTGCGATAGTCGTAACAGATGACTTGGCAAATATGTATGCGACAATTCAAGGAGATGAGGACCTCCCGGCAATTATGAGCGGTTCACATCTCGATTCGGTTGTAAAGGGCGGCAATTACGACGGAGTATTGGGAGTTCTGGCCGCAATGGAAGCTGCCGAGACGATTGTCAGAGATCATATTCCTCACAGGCATCCTATTACTGTAGTTGTATGGACAAATGAAGAGGGAGCGAGATTTGAACCGGCAATGATGTCTTCGGGCGTAATATGCGGTAAGTTTGACAAAGATACAATGCTTCGTTCGGAAGCAAAAGATATTCCGGG
>JAEWPN010000116.1 GCA_023399455.1 Bacillota bacterium | reverse complement strand
AAAAATGGAAGAATTGTTGCAGGAAGCAATCGGAGAAGGGCTGTACCAGATTATTTTAAGCAATCCGACGGATAAGGAAAACATGAGTAAGGTGAAGATACGCCCTGTAATATTGCAGGATAGATTGTGTTTTCAGGAAACCACATATATAGGAGCGCAGGTATTTCACGAGAATTTCGATAAGGAAGCTTTGATAGTGCAGATTATGACACATATGTCGGGAAATTTCCGCCAATGCGAGATAGAGACTACGCAACTAAAGGCCACCGTGCTCGTAAGCAAAAAAGGAAAAGTAACGATCAATAAAAAGGCGGCAGCAGGACAGAAGAAAATCGATTTGTCCCATAACAGGGTGAAAGCATATATTTTAGAGGAGGGAAAGGTAGTTCCTTTTCTCGTGGATCTGGGGGTTCAGACCTTGGATGGAAAAGTAGTAAAGTCCAGATATGATAAATTTAAGCAGATTAACCGTTTTTTGGAATTTATTGAGGATATTCTGCCCACACTTCCTAGAGGAAGAACGATTAAAGTCATCGATTTCGGATGCGGGAAGTCATATCTTACGTTCGCCATATACTATTATCTGAAGATATTACAAGGATTAGAAGTGGAGATTATAGGCCTGGATCTGAAAAAGGACGTGATCTTACGCTGTAATGCCTTCGCTTTAAAATATGGGTACGAGAGCTTAAGATTCTTACAAGGAGACATCAGCACCTTTGAGGAGGCGCAGGAAGTGGATATGGTTGTAACCCTTCACGCATGCGATACCGCAACCGATTATGCGCTGGCAAAAGCAGTAGGATGGAACGCTAAGGTGATTTTATCTGTTCCATGCTGTCAGCACGAGGTGAACAGGCAGATTGCATGCGAGGAGCTGGCCCCAGCACTTAAATACGGGTTGATCAAGGAGCGGATGGCAGCACTCCTTACCGATGCGATACGCGCCAATATTTTGGAAGAACAAGGCTATGAAGTACAAATACTGGAATTTATAGATATGGAGCATACGCCCAAGAACATTTTGATACGTGGGATAAGGAAACCGGAGAAGGCCGGAAAACACAGAGAAACGAATGTGAAAAAAATGACAGGCCTGATGAATGTGGAAACTACCTTGCAGAAGTTAATGCAGTAAAACGGCGTATTTATATTATGAAGTCAATGACCCGCGAGCAGTAACCAAAGCCAAGTTAGCCTGGCGCGTTGCTTTCGGGAGAATAAGGAAACGGAAAATGAAGAAAACAGCGATAAAATGTTTATATCTGGCGGCTGTGTTTTTTGTAGCTCTTTTTATTATCAGTGCGGTGGCAAACCAGGGCAATACCGAGATGACGATGGAAATGGGACCGGCGACATATCCGGTTATCCACATGGTGGTAGGCGGCAGAGAGGTAAACAGTCTGCATGGATATAAGGGAAGCATGGAAAGCAGCTACCAAAGGGACAGTATAACGCCCCTCGGACAAGGGAGAAAAGTGAATATTGCCGTGGATAAATACGGGGAGACGATAGAAGGGCTGTCCTTTGAGGTGCGAAGCATTGACGGAGATAGGCTGGTGGAGAGCACCCAGCTTACCGAATATCAGGAGACGGAAGAGACCATCGAGGCGGAATTCTCCATAAAAGATTTAATCGAAGAGGATACGGAATACATGCTCGTGCTGCTCCTTGCCGACGGCAATGGGAGGACGATTTATTATTATACGAGAATTATCCAGACAGAAAACTATTTTGCTGATGAAAAGGTAGATTATGTGTTGGATTTTCATAGGAGAACCTTCGATAAGGAGGCTGCGAAGGAGCTTACCAAATATCTGGAATCCAATTCTGACGGAGATAATACGACCTACAGCAAGGTGACGATACACAGCAGCTTCAATCAGGTTACATGGGGAGACTTGTCCGTAAACAAATTAACGGAGCCCGATATAACAATAAAGGAACTGGCCTCCCAGACCGGAGCCCTGGAGCTGAATTATCTTGTATCCATAGCGGACGGTAAGCAGACAAAGCTTTACCGAATCAAAGAATTCTACCGGATACGCTATACCTCCGACCGGATTTACCTGCTGGACTTCGAGAGGACAATGAGGCAGATCTTTGACGAGAAAGCAGATGTTTACAGCAATAATAAGATCGATCTGGGGATAACCCGGCTTGAGGACATTGATTTGGCTGAGAGCGATGGCGGAAACGTAGTAGCGTTTACCGACGGGAACCGGCTATACTGTTATAATGTTACCGACAATAAGCTTTCTCTCTTATTCAGTTTTTATGACGGAAATTATGACGATGAAAGGACCATTTGGGAGAAGCACGAAATAAAGATATTGAACGTGGATGAGGCGGGAAATGTCCAGTTCATCGTCTACGGATATATGAACCGCGGAAAGCACGAAGGAGAGGTCGGGATATCGGTATATCATTTCAGCGGGCTTTTGAACACGATTGAAGAACTGGCCTATATACCCAGTGCAGGCTCCTACGAAATACTGAAGGCAGAGTTGGAGCAGCTTTCCTATATCAATAAGTCGGCAATCTTCTTCTTTATGCACGAGGGCTCCATTTATGCGGTGAATCTGGAGGACCGTACCTGTGAGGTCATGGTTTCCGGTCTGATAGAAGGCAGCTATAAAGTGTCGGACTCCAACCGGATGGTGGTATGGCAGACCGGAGGAGACCAATATGCCAGCAAAAAGCTGATACTTATGAATCTGAACACAAAGGAAAAGACAGAAATAGCCGCAAGTGAGGAATCGGAAATAGCGGAGGAATATATCGCGCCATTGGGCTTTATGGACGAGGACTTGATATACGGTCTGGCTAAAAGCTCAGATGTGGTTCAGGACAACACCGGAAGCATACTATTTCCTATGTATAATATCAAGATACAAAACGAAAGCGGAGAGGTGCTTAAGACTTACGAGCAACCGGGAATTTATGTGGTCGGCAGCGAGATTCAGGGCAATCAGATCAGCCTTTTGCGTTTGGAGAAGGATGAGGAAACAGGAGCCTATACCGAGATTTCTAACGACCAGATCGTAAATACGAAGATAGAGACTGCTGGAAACAATACGGTGGAATCCGTTCTTACGGACAAATTCGAAAAAATAGTGCAGATAGTTGTAAAGAGCAATATCAATATGAAAACCTTAAAATGGCTGACACCAAAGGAAGTGTTGTTTGAGGGTGGAAGGGAAATTGCGCTGGAAGAAAATGAAACGGAAGCTCCCCGATACTTTGTATATGGAAAAGACGGGGTGGAGGGAATCTTCACCGATGAAGGAAACGCGGTCAATCTAGCCTATGAGCTTTCCGGCATAGTAGTGAATGAAAGAGGCGATTATATCTGGATCAAGGGGAACAGAAGCTTGAAGAACCAGATCATGGCTATTAAAGAGGCTGCGATTACCGAAGAAAAGAACAGCCTTGCCGTATGCCTGGATACGATTCTGCAATATGAAGGCGTAATGCGCAATTCGGAATATCTTTTAAACCGGGGAGAAAACATACTGGATATTATGAAGAGCAATCTGGAGGGAGTTCAGGTTCTTGATTTGACGGGATGCAGTCTGGACGCTATATTATATTATATCAATAAGGATATACCGGTGCTTGCCACCTTAAACGACGGCAGCGCAGTTTTGATTGTGGGCTTCAACGAGCTCAATACGGTATTGATGGACCCGCTTACCGGTACGATTTACAAAAAGGGAATGAATGACTCGAAGCAGATGTTCGAAGAAAATGGAAATCGCTTTATCACCTATATTAGGGGTGAATAATGTAAAATTGCGTATTTTGGCTGTTCGCAACCGATGGTTGCGGCCATTCAAACTAGAATTGGTAGTGCAACCGGGGGGGCAATTTCTATAATTAGCTCAAAGGAGTTCCCGATGTGAAAATTCCAAATGAAGTTTTTCACATTAAGAAAAGGAGAAAGTATTATGAATATTGAAATTGCAAATCGGTTAGTGAATCTGCGAAAAAGCAATAACCTGTCGCAGGAAGCCTTGGCCGAGAAGCTTGGAATCAGCAGGCAGGCTGTGAGCAAGTGGGAAAGGGCGGAGGCTTCACCGGACACGGATAATCTAATATTACTGGCGAGGCTGTATGGAATATCTCTGGATGAGCTTTTAAAGACGGAGGACGAGATTTCACCTCGCGGAGAGGAGACGAGGGAGACTTCAGATTCTGAAGAAGGGCTTCAAAACAGCGATGATGATGAATACGTTCATGTGGGCTTTGGAGGGGTTCATGTGAAGGATAAGGACGGAAGCGAGGTTCATGTAGGCTGGGACGGTATACATGTGGACGACAAAAAGAGCAGAGATAACGTTCATATCGATAAAAAGGGAGTATATGTAAATGGACAGAAATATGACAAGGAATGGTTCAGACATTATCATCATTTCCCTTTTACTCTGGTTATCGTGCTGCTTTATATTTTGGCAGGAGCGTTCTTTAACGCATGGCATCCGGCATGGATGCTATTCCTTCTGATCCCGCTGTGGAACAGTTTCTTATCAGCGATAAAAAATGAAAATATGCATTTTTTTTCATATCCGGTATTAGCTACGCTGCTGTTTCTTTGCGCCGGCTTCTTTACAAACGCATGGCATCCGGCATGGGTGATTTTTCTGACGATTCCGATTTACTATTCTTTGGTTTCATATATGCAGAGCCTTAGGAAGGAGCGCGAATATGAAGAATATCGTTCTCCGTATTCGGACGAAGATACGGAGGAATAGATATGAAAAGAACGTGGATAGGGTTCATCGTGTTTTTATGCGGAGCAATCGTAATCTGTGCGGCGTCTGCAGCCTATGCAAGGCAGCATAATTATGGTTCTTTCCGCTTTATAGGAGGATTTGGAATGGTAAGCTTGAAAAACACAGAGGAATTTGCGGTCGATGGAATTGAGAATATAGATATTTCATATAGTTCGGAGAATATCGTTTTTCTAAAAGGAGAGGCGGATAAAATCGTTATAAAGGAATATCTCTATGAGAACAGAGAAGATCATACGAAAATGGAAACAGAAGGAAATACGCTGTATGTTAAGAAGAATGAGGGGATGAACGTGACCTTTACTCTGGGCTTTTTGACAGGAAGCGAGCGAATCGAAATATATTTGCCCGAAGCCTTCAGCGGAAGCGTAACGGTCACGGCCTCCAGCGGAAATATCACTTCGGATCCGGCGTGGAGCTTCCGGGAGTTCTATGCGTCTGTAAAAAGCGGAAATATTACCTGCGAAGCGATCGAGGCAGAGAAAATCACGGCAGAAACTTCCAGCGGAAATATTTTCTTCGGTATGGCTCAGGGAGAAAGAACCGTTACTGCATCCAGCGGGAATATTGTGGTATCTTCCGGGGCAGGAAACACTTATGTGTCTGTTTCCAGTGGAAACATCAAGGTGGAAGGAGCATCGGGGAGTTTTAAAGCTTCAGCCCATAGCGGTAACATCGAAGCTGAATTAATCAGCCTGGGAGAAACAGTGGAAGCGGAGACGAGCAGCGGTAACATCCGGCTGAATATCCCTAAGGACAGCTCCTTTTCCTATGAAGCAAATGCAGGCAGCGGAAGCATAGATACCGATTTCGATGAATACCTTTCCTACAACAAGAGAGGCAATGCGGCGAGCGGTACCTATGGAGCAAATGCAACGACATCGATAAGGACCAGCACCTCAAGCGGCAATGCGGACGTGAAGTTTCGCTAAATCAGCAGTCATAGAGAAGAACAGATAGCAGCTATTTTGTTTAAAGTTGAAAGGAGCCTCTCGGCTCCTTTTTATGTAATAGGATTAGGGTGTCAAAAGGTCCTTTTGCAAACGTCTCAAGTCAATATGCTCAAAACAAAAAGACTCCTGCTCCGAATTCCAATATATAAGAAGTTCTAATTCTCAGTCTATTCG
>JAEWPN010000048.1 GCA_023399455.1 Bacillota bacterium | reverse complement strand
ACATCAGTTTTGAAGGTAACAAAGGTGAGATTATCGGCATTATCGGTAACAATGGTGAAGGGAAAAGTACGCTTGCCCAGCTGCTTTGCGGACTCATTAAGGAGCAAAACGGAAAGATTCTCATTTCTTCTGAAAAAATGTCACCAAGGAAGCGGATCGGGCAATCTTACTTTATTATGCAGGATTCCGAATATCAGCTTTTCTCCGAAAGTGTTGAAGACGAATTAACGTTAGGAATGGAAAAAAATCCGGAGACGCTCTCAAGAGTTGAAGAAGTTCTTGCTATGCTTGATTTGGAAGAATACAGGGAACGGCATCCGGCTTCGCTTTCGGGCGGCCAAAAACAGCGTGTGGTAATTGCTGCTGCGTATATGCGCAATTTAAAGATTGTTGTATTTGATGAGCCCACAAGCGGTTTGGATTTAGAAAATATGATGAGAGTCGGCGGGCTGATTCAGAAAATGGCGGAGAGGGGGGCAGTGGTTTTTGTTATCACGCATGATTATGAACTGCTGCTTGATACCTGCCAAAGAATTCTATATTTGCAAAACGGAAGATTAGTGGATGACTTCGTACTGACACCAGCTGTGCTGCCTCAGATTAAAAAAATATTTGGGATAAAGGAGGATAAATATGTTTCAGAAGATATTACAATACGCAAGTCCATATAAAAAAGGAATGTACGCTTCCGTCGCCGTAATGATTTTGAGTGTACTTATGGGTGTATTGCCGTTTGTGCTGACATATCAGATTATTATCCTGTTGTTGAATTCGCTGCCAATGAATGCAACATATGTGGCATTTCGGATAGCAGGGGTTCTTATTTGCCTTGTATTACAAGCGCTGCTATATGGATGGGGGCTGAGTCTTTCCCATCAGACAGCTTACCATACTCTTATGAGACTTAGAACCTCTCTGCAAAAGCAAATGGAAAACCTTCCGCTTGGAGTTGTTCAGGATAAGGGAACCGGTACAATTAAAAAAATGTTTGTAGATGATATAGAAAGCCTTGAAATTCTCCTTGCGCACACCATTCCGGAAGGAATATCCAATTTGATCATACCTACAGTGGTATACATCACCATGTTTTGTGTAGACTGGCGTCTGGCATTGCTGTCTCTCGCTTCTCTTCCGTTGGGACTTCTTGCAATGAAAATTATGTATGCAACCGGCACGAAACGAATGGGACCCTATTATCAAGCCAGTCAGATCATGAATAATACCATTATCGAGTATGTCAACGGAATGGAAGTTGTAAAGGTATTCAATAAAGACAACGAGTCCTATGAACATTTTCGCAGGGATATAACAAACTATCGAAATTATACCCTGGACTGGTACAAGGCTTGCTGGCCTTGGATGTCTATTTATCACTCGCTGCTGCCTTGTACAATCATACTCACGCTTCCTCTCGGTGCATGGCTTGTATTGAGCGGTGTATCATTGCTGCCGGATTTGGTATTGATACTTTGTTTGTCGCTGAGTATTGGGATTCCATTGCTTAAGGCACTTGGGTTTCTTCCCGCTTTGCCGCAGCTGGACTACAAGATATCCGCACTGGAACAGATATTTCAGTCAGAGCCGTTACAGCAAAACGGGCAGGCATTTTCAGGAACGGATTATTCGGTGTTCTATCAAAATGTAACCTTCGGTTATGGCGAAAAAAGTGTGGTGGAAGACATCAGCTTTTTTGCTATGGAGGGCTGTAAAACTGCGCTTGTGGGTGAGTCGGGTTCCGGAAAAAGTACGCTGGCAAAGCTTTTGGTGCATTATTACGATTTACAAACGGGTTCCATTTCCATTGGAGGACAAAACATCCGCGATATGAGTCTGAGAGCGCTTAATGAGTCGATTTCTTACGTGGCACAAGATCAGTATTTGTTCAATACATCCATTTTAGAAAACATACGGATTGGGAATCCCGACGCTACAGACAAAGAGGTAATGGAAGCTGCCCGAAGGGCTCAGTGTATGGAATTTATCGAAAAGCTTTCTGATGGTATCCACACATCGGCCGGAGATGGGGGAAAACAATTATCCGGCGGACAACGGCAGCGGATTTCGCTGGCGAGGGCTATCCTGAAAAATGCACCGATTATAGTGCTGGATGAGGCAACTGCTTTTACAGACCCGGAAAATGAAGAAAAGATGGAAGCAGCTATTTCGGAGCTGGTAAAAGGAAAGACTCTTTTCGTAATTGCACATAAGCTGCCATCTATCAAGAATGCCGATCAGATTCTTGTGATGGAGCATGGAAGATTGACAGCGTCAGGTAAGCATGAAGAACTTTTGGAATCCTGTAAGGAATATCAAAAGCTTTGGAACGCTAATCTCAGAAGCACCCGGTGGAAAGTCGGGAACACAAAGGAGGAAAATAAAATATGATTTTAGGGTTGTTTCGCAGAATCTTAGATCTTGCAGGGCCATACAAAAGGCGTATACAAGGCGCGTGTGTATGTGCCGTCTTGGAAGCCATCCTTTCAAAGCTTCCTATTATGTTTGCTTTTCTCGTACTGGATAGCTTCTACAAGCAGACTCTGCTGCCTATACATTGCCTGTATGTAGGCATCAGTCTATTGATAATTATCTCTTTGCAGGCGACGGTACGGTATCTGAGCAACCGGCTGCAGAGTGCTGCCGGATACATGATCTTTACTGAAAAAAGAATGCAGATGGGAGAGTATCTGCGCAAACTTCCTATGGGCTATTTCACAGAAGGAAATATCGGTAAAATAAGCTCTGTGCTTAGTATGGATATCGTTTACATTGAAGAAACCGCAATGGACGCAATTTCCAATATAGTGAGCTATATTCTCGCGGCGGCAGTACTGATTATTTTTCTTTTCACTTTAAATCCATGGCTCGGGGCTGCTGCGCTTATCATCAGTCTGTTTGCTGTTCTGGCCGGCAATAGAATGAACCGCTATTCTTTGATAGAGGCATCAGAAAGGCAGGAGCAAAGTGAGAAGCTGACGGATGCCGTTTTATCTTTTACGGAGGGAATAGGTGTAATAAAAAGCTATAATCTTCTTGGTGAGAAGTCAAAGGACTTGACGGATAACTTTCGGGCTTCCAGAGACACCGCCATTGGATTTGAGAAGAGAATTACACCATGGATTAGTGGCCTTAACGTAATTTATAGTATGGGTACGGTGATCTTGCTGTCTTTATCCATATGGATGTGGAGTCGAGGGACTCTTACCGTATCGTATCTTCTTGGAATGCTCCTGTTTGTGTTCGATCTCTTTGGGCCGCTTAAATCCTTATATGGAGAATCAGCCCGCCTGACAGTTATGAATAGCTGTTTGAATCGCATAGAAGAAGTTCTGAATGAAAGGGTACTTGTCGACACAGGAAAGGAAATTATTCCGGATGTTTCTCCTTCTATTCCTGAAATCAGCTTTGAACATGTAAGCTTTGCTTATCAGGACAAGGAGGTTTTACATGATATCAGTTTTGAACTGCCCACAAATTCAATGCTTGCTTTGGCAGGCCCGTCCGGCGGAGGAAAAACAACAATTGCAAGTTTGATTGCAAGGTTCTGGGATGTTCAATCCGGCACGATCAGAATCCGGGGGAAAGATATAAAGATGGTGTCTGTTTCCAATCTGATGGATCACATCAGTATGGTCTTTCAAAATGTCTATTTGTTCCAAGATACTATTTATAATAATATTAACATGGGAAAGCCGGAGGCTTCTGAGGAAGAAGTACATGATGCGGCAAAAAAAGCACGCTGCTATGACTTTATTATGGATTTGCCGGATGGATTTCAGACTATGGTTGGCGAAGGGGGCGCCACTCTGTCAGGCGGAGAAAAACAACGGATTTCCATAGCTCGTTGTATCTTGAAAGATGCACCTATTGTCATTCTGGATGAAGCGACGGCAAGTGTTGATACCGATAATGAAAGCTATATACAGGAAGCTGTTTCTGAGCTGGTAAAAGGAAAAACTCTTATGGTGATAGCGCACCGCTTAAACACAATCAGGGAGGCTGATCAAATTCTGGTTATTTCAGATGGACGAATCATTCAGGAAGGCACGCATAATGAGCTGGTGAAGCAGTCCGGTACCTATCAGGACTTTATCAGTATATTGGAAAACAATGCCGGGTGGAGCATGTCAAACCTTTGATAAAAGAAAAGCACCTATTGTAAATACGGCTAAGGCATTATTTATTCATAGATATATATTTTCTTGACAAATGTATATCTATGTGATAAATTAAACGTGTATAATACGTGTTTAATAGGAGGCATATTATGTCATGCAAAATGATAATGTGAAAGAACAACTTCTAAGCGCAACAATGAAACTATTAACTGAAACTAATAATGCGGACAAAATTACCGCTCGTCAAATAGCTGCCGAATCCGGCGCGAATCTGGCAATGATAAATTATTATTTTTCATCAAAAGATGCGCTTATCAGTGCGGCCGTCGATAAGTTAATCGCTAATCGTGCAGTCGAATTGGAAGAAATTAAAGAAAAGAATATCCCCGCCAAGCAAAAACTAACCGAGTTTCTGCTGAAAATGTCCGACATTACGGTAGAATACTCCCAATACACAAAAGCCACGATACCTTACACTCTATTGGAAAAAGAGATTGAGGAACCCTATTATATCCTTCCAATGATAAGGGCGTGCTGCAGTGATAAACGAACGGAAACAGAATGTAGAGCGATTGCCTATCAGCTTACAACTTTTTCACAAATTGTATTTTTTCGTGCTGATGACTTTAGGAAATATTCGGGGCTTGACATTATGAAGGCTAAAGAGCGCAGGACACTTTTCAATATGATGATCGATACCATAGCCCAGGGCGTGTAAGACCTTGTCAAACGATGGTATGTTTGTTCAAAACTAATCATACAGGAGGCTATAAGGTTGAATAAAAATGCGTATTCAACTATTGATCTGAGTGCGCGTCGCAACGCGCAGATGGGTATAAAGATGAAAATATTAGGTTGGGTTTCAATTATATTAATTGCTTGCACGTTGCTTTGCGGACTTTGGATGAGGTTCGGTCCGGGTGAAAAGGACGTTAATTTCCATGCGATGCTGTCTATAGCAACGATACTGGTGTGCCTTGTTACGATCATCCTTTATATGATTAGAATTAAGTAAGAGTAAAATGAGTTAAATAAGAAAATAATAACAAAAAAGGAAGCAAATAAATGATGTTTATAAGCTTCCTTTTTACTATTCGATTATACAAAACGATTATTATAGAATCACTTCTTTTGAAATGTGTCCTTGTTCCATATATCATATAACGGAGATGAAGGGATTTGAACCCTTGCGCCGGCGAACCGACCTACCGGATTTCGAATCCGGACCCTTCAGCCACTTGGGTACATCTCCAGTTTGCAATTCAACAGATTACATTCTATATTATATTTTCGATTTTAGCAAGATGCTTGGTAAATTTTTTGACAAAATATAAAGTTTACTATAAAATGCGTAGTATACGGAATTGTTTAAAGGCTCGGAAAAAATCAAGACATTTTTTATGGAGGAAGACCGATGAAAAGAATTGGAATGCTAACAAGCGGCGGAGATTGTCAGGCTCTTAACGCGGCAATGCGCGGAGTGGGGAAATGTCTTTTTAACAGTGGAGAACGAGTGGAGATTTACGGCTTTTTAGAAGGATATAAGGGGCTGATTTACGGCAATTTCCGCATGCTGGCCAGTACCGATTTTTCGGGGATACTCACAAAGGGCGGAACCATACTGGGAAGCTCCCGGACGCCTTTTAAGCAGATAAAGGAACCGGATGAGAACGGAATCGATAAGGTGGATGCGATGAAGCAGAACTATCACAAGCTGCGTCTGGACTGCCTTGTCATTCTTGGTGGAAACGGCACCCATAAAACGGCCAATCTTCTGCGTGAGGAAGGGCTTAATGTTGTGACGCTGCCCAAGACCATCGACAATGATTTGTGGGGGACGGACATGACCTTCGGCTTTCAGAGTGCTGTTAACATCGCGACGGAAGCCATCGATTGCATTCATACCACAGCGGCCTCCCATGGACGGGTATTTATCGTGGAGGTAATGGGGCACAAGGTTGGATTCCTGACGTTGAACGCCGGAATCGCCGGAGGCGCCGATATTATCCTCATACCCGAGATTCCTTACGATATCGATAAGGTAATCCATAAAATTGAAGAAAGAAGTAAAAACGGACGCAGATTTACGATTTTAGCAGTTGCGGAGGGTGCCATTTCCAAAGAAGACTCCAAGCTGTCGAAGAAAGAATATAAAGAAAAATTAAAAAATTATAAATTCCCTTCTGTTTCCTACGAGATTGCGCAGCAAATCAGGGAAAAGACCGGCCGTGATGTGCGCGTTACCGTTCCGGGGCATACGCAGCGCGGCGGAAGTCCCTGCCCGTATGACAGAGTGTTTGCAAGCCGTCTCGGCTCAGAAGCCGGTAAGATGGTTTTGGATGGAGAGTACGGGTGTATGGTAGGCTACAAGAACCGGGAAATAGTAAAGGTTCCTCTGGAAGAGGTGGCGGGAAAGCTGAAGATGGTTTCTCCCGATTCCGGTGTCGTCAGGGAAGCCAAGATGTTGGGAATAAGTTTTGGAGATTAAACTATGTCTTATACCGCGTTATATCGCAAGTTCCGGCCTCAGGGCTTTGAAGATGTCAAGGGGCAGGACCATATAGTAACTACATTGAAAAATCAAATAAAAGCGGAGCGCATCGGGCATGCCTACCTTTTCTGCGGAACGAGAGGAACCGGAAAAACCTCGGTGGCGAAAATATTTGCCAAGGCGGTAAACTGCCAGAGCCCCAGGGATGCAAGCCCCTGCGGGGAATGTGCCCTATGCAAGGCGATCGCATCGGGAGCCAGCATGAATGTTATCGAGATAGATGCTGCTTCCAATAACGGTGTAGATAACATCCGTGAAATTGTAGATGAGGTATCCTACTCTCCGGCAGAAGGAAAATATAAGGTTTATATTATCGATGAGGTTCATATGCTATCTATAGGAGCCTTCAACGCTTTGCTGAAGACCTTGGAGGAACCGCCTTCCTACGTCATTTTTATATTGGCGACCACGGAGGTCCATAAGATACCGATAACGATATTGTCCAGGTGCCAGAGATATGATTTTCGTAGAATTACCATTGATACGATTTCCGACAGGTTGAAGGAGCTGATGCAGGCTGAAGGAGTACAAGCAGAGGACAGGGCGCTCCGCTACATTGCCAAGACGGCAGACGGCTCCATGAGAGATGCCTTAAGCCTGTTAGATCAGTGTGTTGCTTTTCATTTCGGTGAAGAGCTTACCTATGATAAAGCGCTGGATGTGTTGGGGGCGGTGGATACGGTGTTTTTCAGCAGGATGTTTGCGCAGGTTCTGGATAGAAACGTTTCCGGCTGCGTTGAGCTGTTGGAAGAGATAGTCATTCAAGGAAGAGAATTATCCCAGTTCGTGACTGATTTCACATGGTATTTGAGAAACCTTCTCTTGGTGCTTACTTCCGACGATATCGAGGATGTTATAGATGTGTCCAGCGAGAATCTGGAAAGACTGAAGGAAGAAGCACAGAAGACGGATATGGATACGATCATAAGATATATCCGCATTTTTTCCGAGCTTTCAGGGAAGCTTCGTTATGCCACTCAGAAAAGAATATTGATAGAAGTATCGCTCATCAAACTGTGCAAGCCCAGCATGGAGACGGACGAACAGTCCTTGCTCGGCAGGGTGAGAGAGTTGGAGGATAAAGTAGAAAAAGGTGTGACCGTAGCAATGCCGCAAAGCGTCGGTGTGTCGGACGCAGGACAGACGGAACAGAAAAGAAAGGCAAAAGCAGAGCTGCCAAAGGCGGTTCCGGAGGATGTAAAAACGGTGGTGGAGCGTTGGCCCTCTATAGTGATGAATACGGATCAGCCGATGAAGACCTATCTTAAGGACGCCAGACTGAGCCTGGGGGGGGATAACAAGCTGATGATAGTGGTGGCAGACGGACTTGCCTCCGATTACCTGATGAAGAACCCGGACAATAAGGAGCAGCTGCAGCGTATTATTTCTGATGCAGTGGAGAAGGAAATCGAAGTGAATGTGCAAGGAATAGGAAGCGATAGGGAATTTGAAGATTCGTATATCGATTTGAGCAGGCTTATTCACATGGATATAGAAATAGAAAATGAATAATATAAAAATAGGAGGATATGAATTAAATGGCGAAACGTGGAGGATTTTCCGGAGGTATGCCGGGCAATATGAATAATCTGATGAAGCAGGCGCAGCGCATGCAAAGACAGATGGAAGAAAACCAGAAGGAAATGGAGACGAAGGAATTTACCGCAGCAGCAGGCGGCGGAGCCGTTGCGGTCACGGTAACGGGTAAGAAAGAAATCGTGAAGGTGAAACTTTCTGCAGAGGTAGTAGATCCCGAAGACATCGAGATGCTGGAAGATTTAATCGTGGCGGCAACGAACGAAGCGCTTCGTCAGGCGGAAGAGGCGAATGCGGAAGTGATGAATAAGATGACCGGTGGTTTAGGTCTTGGAGGAGGCTTACCGTTCTAATGGATCTATACAGCGGACCTATCAATAAATTAATCGATGAATTATCGGGGCTTCCGGGAATCGGTAC
Organism: Bacillota bacterium; assembly: GCA_023399455.1. Lineage (GTDB taxonomy): Bacteria > Bacillota > Clostridia > Lachnospirales > Lachnospiraceae > Kineothrix > Kineothrix sedimenti. The sequence continues at coordinate 8,239 of JAEWPN010000048.1, read as the reverse complement.
GAAATCTGCGGGGAGGCTGGCGTTTCATTTAATCAATATGCCCAAAGAGAGAGTGCAGCGGCTGGCGAGCACCATATTGGAGGCGAAGGAGAATGTCCGCTACTGTCAGAACTGTTTTACGCTTACGGATCAGGAATTATGTCCCGTATGCGCGAATGAAAAAAGAAACCATGGTGTCATCATGGTTGTAGAGAATACCAGAGATTTGGCGGCCTATGAGAAAACCGGCAAATATGAGGGAGTATATCATGTGCTTCACGGCGCGATTTCTCCTATGCTCGGTATCGGTCCAAGCGATATTAAGCTGAAGGAGCTTATGGCGAGGCTGGAAGGCGAAGTGGAGGAAGTGATTATAGCCACTAACTCCAGTTTGGAAGGTGAGACTACGGCTATGTACATCAGCAAACTTATAAAACCCGCAGGAATAAGAGTGACCAGAATTGCCAGCGGAGTGCCGGTAGGCGGCGACTTGGAGTACATCGATGAGGTAACGCTGCTTCGTGCCTTAGAAGGAAGGACTGAGCTATAAAAATATAAGAGCAAAAGAAGATATGGAGGTAATTAGGATGGGTGTAAGAATAACGCGGTTTGGAGAGACGAAAGACGGAAACGTGATTAATCTTTATTCTTTGGAGAATAAAAATGGAATGCAGGCGCAGATAATCAATTACGGTGCTATTCTCCAGAGTCTCTGTGTGCCGGATAAAAACGGTAATTTTGCAGATGTAGTCCTTGGCTATGGTGAGCTCGAGAGCTATTTTGTCAATGCTCCCAATCACGGAGCGACGATAGGGCCGAATGCTAACCGTATAGCAGGCGCGTCCTTTGTACTGGAGGGTGTGACCTATAACCTGGATGTGAATGACGGGCCGAATAACCTGCATAGCCATGCGAACCTGGGCTATCATAAAAAGGTATGGGATGTGGCAGAGGCTACGCAGACCAGCATCACTTTAGCCCTGGAGACTAAGGACGGAGAATTGGGTTTCCCGGGAAATAAGAAGATAACGGTAACTTATACTCTGACAGAGGATAACGAGCTGCGCATTCATTATCATGCGACCAGTGATAAGAATACAATCATAAATATGACGAATCATACATATTTTAACCTTGCCGGACATGGTGCGGGTGAGATTTGCAATCACGTTCTTACCATAAACGCGGGCAATTATACACCGGTAGTAGAGGGGGCAATTCCCACTGGTGAAATCGCACCCGTGGCGGGAACCCCTATGGACTTTACAAGTCCCAGACGTATCGGAGACAGAATCGACGATGATTTCGAACAGCTGAAGCTTACGGGCGGCTATGACCATAACTGGGTGCTGGATGGAGAAGAAGGCGTTCTGCGGCATATCGCCACTGTGGAAGAGCCTGACAGCGGAAGAATTATGAAAACCTATACAGATCTGCCGGGCGTTCAATTCTATGCAGGTAACTTCATGACAAAGGATTCGGGAAAGGGAGGCATTGCCTACGACAGAAGATATGGTTTATGTCTGGAGACCCAATATTATCCCGACACAGCAAACGAGCCCTCCTTCCCGTCAGCAGTTTTCGGACCGGACAGAGAGTACGATACCACTACCATTTACAAATTTGAAGTAATATAAACGTAGTCCTCCAACAATGATGTTTACGAAAATCATAAATGTTTAGCGTATAGCCAAACAATTACTGATGAATTGTAAATAATCATTATTGGAGGATTTATTTCGCTTTGGGAGTTAAATAATTGCTTGATGAGTAGTATTGAAATCATTTATTGTGGAGAGGTGAACCATGGCTGGTAATTATGAGGTAATTGATGAAAATAACTGGAAACGAGCATTGCATTGCCAAATATTCAGGAACAGTGTTGAGCCCTCATACTGTGTCACTTTTGAGTTGGATATAAGCAATTTCTTAGCAAAAATTAAAGAACTAGAGTATTCGTTCACGATAGCTTTAATCTTTGCTGTTTCTAAATGCGCAAACGAAATCGAAGAGTTCCGATATCGCTTTGTAGATGGTCAGATAGTACTATATGATAAGATTGATACGGCTTTTACCTATATGAACAAAGACACCGAGCTTTTTAAGGTCGTTAATGTAGAAATGCAGGATACATTAGAAGAATACATGGCGTCAGCCATAGAAAAAGCTGAAAATCAAAAGGAATATTTTACCGGACCATTAGGTAATAATGTGTTTCAGTTTTCGCCCCTTCCATGGGTATCATATACTCATATTTCGCATACAAACTCCGGGAAAAAAGATAATGCGACACCTCTTTTTGATTGGGGGAAATTTTTTCAAAGAGATAAGAAATGGATTCTTCCTTTTTCTATTCAGGTACATCATTCTTTTGTGGATGGGATACATATTGGAAAGCTGGTCGATGTTTTACAGAATTACTTAAACAGGTTTTAATATTGATAAGATAATGATGAACATGATCAGTAACTAATCTTCAGGAGGTATAACATGGATTCCGCATTAGTTTTGAGGATTGCTTCTGAAAAAAACGAATATTTGAAGACTGACGAGATCTTGAATCTGCTGAGTCAATCGAGATTAGTCGGGAAGCTGACAGCGGATTTTGTGGAGCATCCTCTGTTTGCTGTCTTTCGGATCATGGGTCTGAGCGAAATCCCATATATTGAAAGAATGCCTTATATGCAAAAAATGATTGCCTATATAAATCGGGGCATTGCCACGGCAGAAGGCTTTTCATGTCTAGGTGGAGTGGAAGAAATAGTTCCCTGTTACAATGCCATGCTGTTAGAAGCCTATTGCCGGCTTGGGCTTGCTGCCAGTAAAGAAGCACAGGCAGCTTTAAGCTGGATAGAACGATATCAGCTTTTTGAGCGTAATCAAACTACTTCATGGCCTTATAAAGGGGTCTGCAAGCATGGCGGCTGCCTTGGAAAAACGCCATGCTATATTGGAATCGGCAAAACGGTCCGTGCGCTGGTAACTTATTCGGAATGTATTAAGCACGAAAATCAGAAGGTGGAAAGCCTTCTTATGCAGGGAACAGGTTATATGCTTGGGCATAACATGTTTCAGCGACTATCGAACGGCAGACCAATCAGTCCGCATATTACGGACATCATGTTTCCGCAAAGTTATGCTCTCTCCCTTACAGACTTAATTTATATCGCGGGGAAAAGACGGCTGACGGCACATGAAAACACCTCGTATCTGCTATATCTTCTCCAGGAAAAGCAAATAGGTGAAAACCAATGGAAGATCGATTATCATTACAGCTATAAAGGTTATATAGGTTTTGAAACCAGACGCAAAGCATCGGAATGGATTTCCTCTTTATTTCCGATATGGCTGTCTGGTTCATGATGAGCAAACTGCGCAATTTATGTAACTGCTCATTATATTTATGAAGCAAAGACTTGCACATAGGAAAATATGAATTTTTCACACGCAACTTTGTGCCTGCGGTCCAAAGTTTGCAGATCATGAGAAGGGAATGGTTATTAGTATGAAAAAAATATTTTTAGATATAAATAAAGATGGGTTTTATGGAGCATATTATCCTAACATTCCCAAAAGCAACAGAGCGATCATCCTGATGATCGGTGATGCTGTTGATGACAGGATGGCTGTTTCAGGTGTGAAATGGTTTCAGAAGTTGGGATGTAACGTATTGGCCATGTCACCTGCCAAAAAAGACTATGGTCATCATAACTATCCTTTAGAAAGATTCGGCGCAGCCATACAATATCTTAAAAAACAAGAGAATAATAAAATCGGCATTGTCGGAGCCTCTACTACCGGTATGCTGGCTTTGGTTGCCGCATCATATTATCATGATATTACATTAACGATTGCTATATCGCCAAGCGATTTTATTATGGAAGGATTTTACCAGGATAGGATTGATGGCGCCCATGAAAGGCCGGGTATAAATGAATCAAGCGTTTCATATAAGGGAAAGCCTTTGCCGTATCTTCCGTATGCGTATCGTCATCCGGCATATTGGCAAATGATTAAAAAGGAATCAAAAGAGAGTGGAAATTTTATTGCAAGCAGAGAAATGTTTCGTGAATCAGAAAGACTGCATCCCGTAAGCGAGGAAGAAAAAATAAAGGTTGAGAACATTAAGGGCAGCATTATCTTTGTAGGCGCAGAAGACGACGTGCTATGGGATACCTGTAAGTATATCAAAAGAATGGAAAAAAGGCTTAAAATCCATGCTCATGACAGTCAATATCAGTCGCTGCTTTATAAGTACGGAACACATTTTGTTTTCCCGCAGACCATGCTTGAGTCTGTCATACCATTGGTTTCCGGCTTGTTAATTAGATTCGCATTTAAATCCGGGAGGCAGAATCCAAGAGAATGTAAGGAAACAAGAATAGATATTGATGTAAAATTATCAGAAGCAATAGCGAAATGGTAGTTCTAAAGGCCGATTTTGGAGAGGTTAATTTCCCCTTATGTCTAAAATCAGAAGCTTTAGGTGAATACGATAGCCGGAAAAAGATACTTGAAAATATTGTTAAAAAAGTGGCGGTGAGTATAAGGATATGCTCGCTGCCCTTTTTACTTTTGAAGAAATGAAATATATATTTGACATAATGTAATGTTTAATATATAATGTGCGATATAAAGGGGGTAATGTATGAAAAATAAACGAATGAAGATTGCTCGTATAGAATGTGATATGAAGCAAGAGGATTTAGCAAAAGCGGTTGGTGTGACAAGGCAAACGATAGGCTTAATTGAAGCGGGTGATTATAATCCTACATTAAATCTGTGTATTGCGATCTGTAGAGCGTTAAACAAAACCTTAAACGATTTATTTTGGGAGGAGATGCAATGAAAAATGACAGAATACAAGATGAACGAATAGTTTTAACAAGAAGAAAAATTCAAAGTGATGCATATCAGGTTTTAGTATGTATTTTAGTTATTTCGATTATTGTACAACAGTTCTTTTTAAATGCACCGTTTTCTCAGTTTGCCGTTGAATTATTCTGCTTGATAGGTAGTGGGATATACATGACAATTCGTCACCTGACGGCGGGTATAGATATATGGAGTCCAAAAGAGAAAAGCAGTAAAAGCCTATTGATCAGTATATTAACCTCGGGCGTTATTTCTGTAATACTATTAGCATTTTTAAGCGGAGAGGATAATATAGAAAATCTAGTGCTGTTTTTTGTTTGTTTCACTGTTTTCAGTTTTATAATACATACATTAATGCGATTCATAAATAAGAAAAAACAAGAAAGTATTGACAATAAAATGAATAAAGATGAAATGAACAATTAAAAAATCTCTTTATTGAAGGGATATTTTCGCGTCGCCTTTTTTGTCGATAAAAGTCTCAAAAACCGTGACATATTCCGATAAAAATATGAGCAGGGCAGTGCTATAATGGGCGCATCCAGAATGAGGAGGTGCGCCCATGGAAGTGCCGGAGGTCGTCAAAAGAATAGGGAAAATAGACGGTAAAAGAAAAATTTATATAGAAGATTATGTGCTCTCTTATTTAGAGCGGTTCAAGTTCGAGGAGACAGAAGGAAACGAGCGAATTATTTTATATGGAAAAAGAGAAAGAAATTTCAGTGAGGAAATCTGTGTCATATATGGTGCGGAAAAAAAGAATCCAAGGGAAATTGTTCAAAAAGAAAGCATTTTTTCAGTATATGAAGAAGTCGGCTGTTTGAATACGGATATGTGGAAGTGTACACAAGGCATGTGCGAAGGCATCCTGATCGGTGACGGAAATGGCGGACAACCTATCGAGGGATATTATATTTTTTATGAGAAAGAGCCTATCATGGGAAAATACCTGGGTCTTACTTATGAAGAAGAAATAAAAAGGGTGCCATATGCGAGACAAAGTGAAAAGAAAGAAGAGGAGGCAAAGGCTGCTTCTGCGCAGGCGGAACTGGTGGCGCTAAGCCAGACGGAAGTATTGCCGGAATCGCCGGTATATGATATTATCCGTGCAGTAGTCATCTGTATTTTTATTATCATATGCGCAATGGCGATAACTACGGTCAACAATTTTGAGAAGATGGAAGACTTCAAAGAAGCCGCCGTGGAGATGAATGAAGCGCTGGAGGAACCGTAAATGTTAGGATATTCGGAAACTAAATTAATTGAAGCCGTCCTGCAAGTGTGATAAAATAAAAAGCACATGATTTATATTTCTAAATAATAGCTGCAAAGGGGCATCAATAATGGCAAATGTCAGAGAATATTTGCGCTCCAAGGAAAAAAGAAAGAGCGGAAATCGCAATATTAATTATAAAGAGAGAATAAGAAGCCATAAGCTGACGAGCTTCTACAGAGTCTTATTAGGAATCCTATTGATAGCCGCCATTGCCGCAATTATTTTTGTAAGCTGGCAGAACAGGTCCTACAGCGAGAGTATAGTGACCGGCTCCGTTCCTGTTTCAAAAGTGGAGGGTTCTTACTATTGTTCCTTGGGGACGAGTATCCTCACATACAGTAAGGATGGCGCTAACTGTATGGATAGTAAGGGGAATGTACAGTGGAATCAGACCTATGAGATGCAAAATCCCATGGTGGATGTGAACGGTTCTGTAGTTGCGATAGGCGATTACAATGGCAGAACGATATATGTAATGAACGAGACGGGAAGCATGGGAGAAATAACTACGAATATGCCCATCCGGAATTTCTGTGTTGCAAAAAACGGTGTGGTTGCCGCGATACTGGACGATGCGAATATTACGAGAATCAACCTGTTTGATACTGCAGGAAACATATTAGTAAAGGCCGAAACTACTATGGACAAGTCGGGCTATCCCATAGATATCAGCATTTCTCCCAACGGCGAACTGCTTGCCATTTCCTATTTTTATGTGGATAGCGGCAAGATGAAGTCCTCCATAGCATTTCACAATTTCGGAGAGGTAGGGCAGAACCAATCTTCGGACCGATTTGTCAGCGGCTATGATTATCAGGGAACGGTGGTGCCTTTTATTAAATTTATAAATTCAAGTACTGTTTTTGCGGTAGCTGATGATAGAATTATGTTTTTTACCGGAGATCAGAAGCCTACCAGTGCGGCGGAGAACCTCCTTGGTGAAGAGGTACAGAGCCTTTTTTACAGTGATCAATACGTGGGATTAGTGTTTCTGGATACGGAAGGCGATGCAAAATACCGTCTGGATGTATATAATACAGAAGGAAGGCTTGTGACCACTAAGAAGTTCGATACGGAATACAAAGATATTATTTTTGATAAAGACGATATTATTATTTATGGCGATACCGAATACAGCGTAAGCAATATGCAGGGAGTGGAACGCTTCAAAGCGGCATTTGAGGAAACAGCCTATTTGTTTGCTCCCACAGAAAAAACGAACCGCTTTATCATGATGACTCAAGATGCGTTGAACATAATCGAAATGAAATAGGAGCGAAATAGGTGAATTTACTAGTAATAATTTTTATTGCGTTTGCGCTGTGGCGTGCCTTAAGAGGATTTAAAAACGGATTTGCAAAAGAAGTGAACAGCTTGGTGTCCTTATTCATGGCCTTAGTTGTGCTTTCCATGGCACTTCTGCTTTTTGCCAGCGTCATGGAGAAAAATACGAAGACTATAATAATCTCTGTTGTTCTGTTAGTTGCGGTAAGCATGGTATATCGTTTGATAGGTGTATTGATGAAGTCGTTAGAAACTATCGCAAAGCTCCCGGTTATCAACCTTATCAATAAGCTGCTCGGTATTGGGGCAGGTGCTTTAGAGGTGCTGGCTGTGTTTTGGATCATATATGTAATTATTGGAAGCTTTCCTACGGGGCAGTTCGGTGAAAAGGTTATGGAGTGGACGCACCAGAGTACAATTCTTATAAACATATACAATAAAAATTACATCGCCAATTGGATTGCAATGTTATAATTAATAAGTCTTAATCGGGGCATTATACCCATTATATATAGAAGAAAAAAGGTCAATAAAAAATCCTTAAAAATTTTTCCAAAAATGTGTTGACAATCCCGTATCAGTAATGATATACTCATCTTCGTTGCCGACAAAGAATGACAGAGCGGGAACGAGCAGAACCTTGACAAATAAACAGTAATGCAACCCTGAAAATTCTTAAATGAGCGCATGGCCCGAAAGGGAACATGCAGCAGCATGAATGAAAATTCAGAGAACGGCATCCGAAAGGATGCAACCTAAAAAACAGTAAAAGTCGTAACGGGAAGAAGAAGCTCTTAAGGAGCGGAAGGCGCCCGGAATGACTAC
>JAEWPN010000264.1 GCA_023399455.1 Bacillota bacterium | reverse complement strand
TTGTTTTGTACGGTTGGCGAACCTGTACTTAGTATAACATTGGAGGTTTTTTACTGTAAGCTAAAGCAGTTGTTATCACACCTGCATAGCAGGTGGTTTATTAAAAGACTGTTCTACAATAAAAAAGGAAGGGAATATACATCCCTTCCTCATAATTTATTTCGTTTGAATAAACCACTTGGCAGATTCGGATAGATCTCCATAATCATAATCTGTAGTCTTAGTACAGGAGGATTTAAAGAACGCGGACGTTTCCTCCTTGTTTGACAGATTCCACGCTATATAACTGATATTACGGCTTTCCAAAAGTTCTATCCACTTATCGGCTTCCTCTACATTAACGGCTCCGCTGCCGGAAGCATCACAGATGCCGAATTCACTTACAAAAATAGGAAGCCCGCCGTCATGTGCCTGTTTTAGCTTACTGCGCAGTTCTTCTCTGTGAGTATCCGCATAAAAATGTAATACATACATCAAGTTGTTATAGCCTGTAATAGGATCCGCCTGCGCTTTATCTACTTCCTGCGACCATGTCGGGGTACCTACCAGAATAATCGCAGTTTCGTGATTTTGTCTGATTACCGGAATCACCTCATCCGCATAGCCCTTTATCTCCGGCCAGCCTACATTGCCATTGGGTTCATTACAGATTTCATAAATCACATTATCATACTCTCGATACCGTTTTGAACTTTCCTTGAAAAAAGCAAGGCTTTGCTCTTTGTTTTGACCGGGATTGCCATCGCTTAAAATGTGCCAGTCGATGATAACATAAAGTCCAAGGTCTGCAGCTGCCAGAACGCCTTTATGGATGACATCCTTGAGCATCCGGCGATTATCATCATCGCCCACGCAATAACCGTTGTGCTCCGCCGTATACATGGCCAGCCGAACCACTTCAATCCCCCACTCATCTCTCATAAATCGAAAACTTTCCTGATTTACATATTGAGGATACCATGACAATCCGTGAGTACTTACCCCCCTTAAAGCAACCGCGTTTCCATTTCTGTCCACTAATTGATTTCCTTTTACGGATAAAGCTCCATATCGCTCTACCGGTGTTGTTCCTGTCATCTTTACATTTTTATTTACTGCATCTCCCATAACTCGTTTATTCCCCCCTATACAATATACATGATATTACAACAAAAGTAATTTGTGAAATTATACCACAATATTACTCTGCAAACAATTAATTATGATGCACAGATGAGAATTTTTGTTATTATTTTGGAAGGCTTTCCCTGCATTACCTCTTAAATTTCTCCTCAGGTGTCTTGCTAAGTTCCTTTCTATTCTGCAGAGCAGACCAAAAACCTTCATAGTCGATCTGATCCACAAACCGGGAATTGAAATCCTGAAATAACCCCGTATTATCACCCTGAGGTGCTGCTATATCCCTAAGGTCTCAGATTTCTGTAATAATGAGTGGCGATCTCGCCAATGTCACGAAAAGCCTTACATCGCTGTCCGTCACATAATCTCCTAACAAAAAACGGTTTCTGGAAAGCCTCTCCTCTATAGTATCCGGCGCATTGTAAAAATCCTCAAAAGCTTCCTGGTATGCTGTTATCGACTGGGCGAACATCATCCGATAGGTTCCATTATTCACATTAGGAAAAAGCCAGTCGTTGAAATCATCGATTTCCTTTCTGAGCTCTTCCGGATATAAATCGGGAGCGCCCTCTTTCTGATAAGGAACAAAAGCTGTTTCAAAATAATTGGTCAGCCTGCGATAATCGTTATTAACCACTTTTTTCGTCGTAACGTCTACCAAAGCCGGAACGGTGCAGCGCCCCGCATAATCAGGGTCTGCGTTATAATAAAATTCACTTAAATACTGCATGCCAAGTACTGGATCTTTTCTATCTTCGTTATATACGAATTCCCATCCGTATGATCTGTTCTCTTTACTGTGTCCCACCAGATTGATGCCAATAGCGTCTTCAAGTCCTAACAGCTCGCGCACAATGGAAGCGCGGTTCAACCAATGGCATCCCTTTGCAACGATGCCGCAAGGATTGGTGGCAACGGCACATAGATGATAGTGTTTTTTGATCACCTCGAAATCTGTCAGCTTATTGCGGTTTGTCCAGAATCCGTTATAATAGGCCACATCGAATCTGGCTAAAGTTACATACAACCTGACATCAGATTCCGTGATCCGGTCTCCGAGTAGATAGCGGCTGTGTGAAAGCTTCTTTTCCAGCCAGTCCAACCTGTCAAATACAAGGTGATATGCCTCCTCGTAAGCCTCCTCGCTTCTGGCAAATCCCGTCTTGTATCCTAAAACCTTGAAACCTCTTACGTAAAACGATAATTTTCAGGGAGAAGAAATCCCTCCTGCTCCATCCATTCCTGTTTTTCTTTTCCTACATCGAAAATGCACATAGCCGACTTGTTCCTTCGAAATCCCATTTTTTCATAAAGGGCGACGGTTCTTGGATGGGTCTATAAGATGATGTTCTGCCCCTTCAGCTGATCTAACAATAAGGTGATCAGTCTTCTGCCGATTCCATATCCCTGATACTCCTCGTCCAGAGCGACATTATAAACGGCTGCCTGACAGATTCCGTCCGACAGTGCTCTTCCTACACCCACTATTTTATCTTCGTCATAGACAAACACTACCGCATAACTGTTTTTAAATATGATTTCCTGCTCTCCCGCAGAGTAGTCGGACAGGCCGGAGCGCCGCAGTACGTCGGATACCTCCTGCCAGTTGACATCTCCTTTCGTGAGCTTATATGTAATATTATCCATTGTGTACACCGCTTAGAAACCGCTTTGCTCCTTCTTAAACTTTTCCTCCGGATCTGCGCTCAAATTCCTCCTGTCAGCAGGCTCCTCCCATACGCTCACATCCGGTCCCTTTGCTTTGATAGAATATATGTTTCCCCAAAGGGACTTTAAATGGGGGGGACAACTGATAGTGTCTCTTGTAGGTTTCGAAATAAGTGCTCTCCTTTATTTCTGATACCTGATACAGCTCTCTCGCATATGCCCATAGGTTCTTGTAATCGATAAGTCTCTTTTTATTCGCATGAAACACCTGAAAATATACTGCGTCAAATCTGGCCAAAGTCGGATACAGCCTGATATCTGAATCCGTGATATATCTCCCAAAATGTAAAATATATTTGATATCAATAAAATGAAGGTATATACTTAAACTGTTAAAAGACAAAGAAAGGATTACGGAAATGGACGCTAATGTAGCGGAGGATTTCAGGCGATTATCAGCTCTCATCGATGAAGGAAGAATAAACGAGGCGGAGAATCTTCTGACGGAAGAAATGGAGACCGAAAGTACAAAGGCTTTCCAGACAGCGCTTTTATTTTACGAATATTTGAATAGCAAGGATAATGATTTTCTGGAGGACAACGATTTTTCAAGAAGGGAAATATCGGACGGGATCAAATACGCCGCCGGCCTCTATGGCTACGGCAGCATGATAGACGCTCTTTTAGCAAATGCCGGAGAAGATTAGAACCTTTGCCCCAGATTGCGCTCTATATAATATACGAGGACTAACAAATCAGAAAGCGGCATGTTTTAAACAGCCGCTTCCAGTCTTTCCAATGCCTGACGCAGTACCTCTCTCGGACAGGCGACGTTGATTCTTTCAAATCCCGCCCCCGGCTCGCCGAACATGGTTCCCACATCCAGCCAAAGGCCCGCTTTATGAACAATCAACTCTTTCTTTTTCTTTTCGCTAAGCCCAAGCTCTCTGAAATCAAGCCAGACCAGATAGGTTCCCTCAGGCTCTATCAGCTTTATCTGCGGAATTTTCTCGCTTAAAAAGCTTCTCACGAATTCTATATTTCCCCGCAGGTACTCCATAAGCTCCGTATGCCACGCTTCCCCATACCGATAGGCTGCTTCGCAGGCGGTAAGTCCGAGAGTGTTCAGCTGGCTGTAGCCCGAAGCTACTATTTGGGCTTTGAATCTGTGCCTTATCTGCGGATTCGCAATCAATATGTTTGATATCTGCAGCCCTGCCAGATTGAAGGTCTTGCTGGGTGAGGTGCAGATAATCGTCCTATTGTTCAATTCCTCGCTTAAGCTCGAAAAAACAGTATGCCTTCCATGGAAAACGAAATCCTGATGGATCTCATCGCTGACCACAAGGATATTCCTTCGGATACAGATTTCTCCCAACTTCTCAAGTTCTTCCCTGCTCCATACCCTCCCCACGGGGTTGTGAGGGCTGCATAAGATGAAAAGCTTCACATTATGCTCCCTGGCTTTTCTCTCGAAGTCCTCCAAATCCATATGGTATTTTCCATCTTTACCAAGATAAAGTGTATTATCGATCATTTTCCTGCGGTTGCTCTCGATGGTCTCCCGAAACGGATAATATACCGGCTGCTGGATCATAACTGCATCCCCCTCCTCCGTAAAGGCTTGTATCGCCATAGCTATCGCGTATACGACCCCCGGAGTCTTTATCAACCATTTTCTTTCGATGCTCCAATTATGCTTTTTTTCCATCCAGCCTTTCAATGCCTCGAAATACTCCTCACCCACCTCGGTATATCCGAAAATTCCATGAGCCGTCCTTTCCTGGATGGCTGAAAGCACCTTTTCAGGAACCCTGAAATCCATATCCGCTACCCATAGGGGCAGAACATCCTCCGGCATTCCTCTTTGCTTCCCGAAATCATACTTTATGCTGCAGGTGTTCCTGCGCTCGATGATTTCATCGAAATTGATATTCGCTTCACTCATAGAATACTCTCTCCAGTTCCTTTATTAAATCTTCCTCATCTTCGATGCCTACCGACAGTCTGAGTACTTTATCGGTAATTCCGTTTGCCGCCAGTGTCTCTTCCGGCACGTCCGCATGGGTCTGGGTAATAGGATAAGTGATCAGCGTCTCCACGCCGCCGAGACTTTCCGCAAACTGTATCAGACGGACCTTCCGCAGTATCTCCAGGGCAAGTTCCTTTGTCTCCACCTCGAAGGTAACCATGCACCCGAAGCCTCCCGCCTGCCCTTTGCATATTTCAAAGCCGGGGCTTTCCGGTATTCCCGGATAAAAAACCTTCGTTATCTTCTCCTGACGGCGAAGCCACTCTACAATTCTTTCCGTATTTTTCGATGCTCTTTCCATTCTTATGGCCAGTGTCTTGATCCCTCGCAGAATCAACCAGCTATCGAAGGGTGCCAGACCGGAACCTACGGTCTTAATGATAAATCTGAGCCTCTGAGCGATTTCCTCCGAGGAGGTTACGAGAAAGCCTGCGAGAGTATCATTATGTCCGCCCAGATATTTGGTTCCGCTGTGTACTACCACATGAGCTCCCAACTTAAGCGGGTTTTGGAAATAAGGGGTTAAAAATGTATTATCCACTATAAACAGAAGATTATTTTTCTCCGCAACCTTAGCCAGCTTGCGAATATCGATGACATTCATCATCGGATTGGTGGGCGTTTCAATAAAAATCGCCTTTGTCCTTTTATTAACCAGCGTTTCAAAGGCTTTGCCATCTTCATCACCGCACAATATTTGTGAGCAGTTGACATGGTCGAATACTATCCCGTTTTTCTTGCTGATATTATCAAAAAGACGAATGCTTCCCCCGTAAAGGTCACAGTCCGTTATGATGTGGTCTCCCGGCTCAAATAATTCGAACAGAGCGGTAATCGCCGCCATACCGCTGGAAAAAGCCAGCGCATCTATTCCGTTTTCCAACGAAGCAACTACTTTTTCAAGCTGCTCCCTCGTAGGATTCTGCAAACGGCTGTAATCGTAACCCGTGCTTTCACCTACCGCTTTATGGGCAAAAGTAGCCGTTTGATAAATCGGAAAGCTGATCGCTCCCGAGGTATCGGGGGATGACGCCTTCCCGTTTCCGTATAAACATTTTGTCGATATGCCATATTCCATATTTCTTCTCCGCTTTCCCAGTATAATCAGCATTAAATGCCTTAATGTTTGGCGCTGATTATGCTCGTTACTAATCTCTGAAAGTCTTCAGAGCGTCTATCGTCTCTTCTATCAGCTTATCCAAATCCCAGCCTAACATATCTGCTCCCGCTTGAATCACTTCTCTGGAGCAGGCTGCGGCAAAGCCCTTGCTTTTAAATTTCTTTTTTACCGATTTCACTTCCAGATCCTGAACGCTTTTGGAGGGCCGCATGAGCACTACCGCTCCGATGAGTCCGGTCAGTTCGTCTACCGCGTACAACACCTTCTCCATTTCGTGCTCCGGCTTTATATCTACCGTAATGCCGTAACCGTGGCTTGCCGTTGCCCGGATCAGCCGCTCTTCCAAGCCGGCTTCACGCATGATTTCCTGCGACTTGATACAGTGCTCATCCGGATAGCGCTCGAAGTCCAAATCGTGCAGAAGTCCTACATTTCCCCAGAAATCCTCTTCTTCTGCATATCCTAACTTACGTGCGAAATATTTCATTACACCCTCGACAATCTCAGCATGCTCTAAGTGGAACTCATCCTTATTATATTCCGTCAATAAATTCCAAGCTTCTTCTCTAGTCATTTTTATACTCCATCTCCGCATCAAAGCACATTTTTTTCATACTTTTTCAATTCTTCTATATACTTAAGGGCAAGGATGCTTAAAGGCATCTTTTTCTTTTTGATATACCCTATTCTCATCTTCTCGTTCGTTTTAAGAGGAATCGCCCTATATTCGTTATCATAGAGTTCCTCGCATATGATTCCCGAACACAAAGTATACCCGTTGAGGCCTACCATGAGATTGAGCATGGTAGCTCTGTCATTGGCCTTTATAATCTGTTTATATTCATAAGTGCTGAATACTTCCTCCGCCAGATAAAAAGAATTATTATTCCCCTGCTCGAAAGATAGGCAGGGGTATTTTTTCAGATCCTCAAAGCTGATTTTCTTTTTTTCAGCCAGAGGGTTGCCTTTCCATAAAAAAACGTATATCCCGCACTGAAACAAATCTGTGAATTCCAACTCCTGATCGCTGAATATTTTTTCCAGTGCCTTTGAATTAAAATCATTTAAGTACAAAATACCTAACTCGCTTTTTTGATTTTTCACGTTCTCGATCACTTCATAGGTCTTCGTCTCTCGTACTGCGAACTCATAATCGTCCATTCCGAATTCTTTCGCCATCTCGATAAACGCCTGTACTGCGAAGGTATAATGCTGCATGGATACACTGAATTTCTTCTTGAATTTATCCCTCTGGATAAACCGCTCTTCCATCTGTCTGTATTGCTCTATCATCTGCCTTGCATATCCGAGGAATTCCTCCCCTTCGGGTGTGATGACGATTCCCCGGTTCGAGCGCAGAAATATTTGTAAGCCGATTTCATTTTCCAAATCCCGTATGGTACTGGATAGGCTGGGCTGTGTGATGAACAGCTCGGCAGCCGCCTTGTTCATGGACTTTTCATTCGCAATGCAGACCGCATAGCGAAGCTGCTGTAATGTCATATTTTCTTTCCTCCATTAACCCAGCCAAATAAAAGTTTGCTTCTATAGAACTGCTTTAAAGGCTTCCTCTAGATCCTCGATAATATCCGCGGCATTTTCCGTTCCTATAGAAAGTCTGATCGTATTTGGCGCAATACCCGATGCCGTCAGTTCTTCCTCTGTCATCTGGGAATGGGTGGTAGAAGCCGGATGAATCACCAGGGATTTTACATCGGCCACATTCGCCAGCAAAGAGAAAAGCTCCAACTGGTCTATAAAATCCTTTGCCTTCTGCGCATCTCCTTTGATTTCAAAGGTAAAGATGGAGCCCCCGCCATCAGGGAAGTATTTCGTATACAGCGCTTTCTGTTCCGGGTCGTCCGTTACTGCAGGATGATGTACTTTTTCTACCTGCGGATGGTTATTCAAATACTCCACTACCTTTAAGGCGTTCTCCACATGGCGCTCTACACGAAGTGACAGTGTCTCCAAGCCTTGTAAAAAGAAGAATGCATGAAAGGGAGATAAGGTAGCGCCGGTATCGCGAAGCAGTATCGCCCGGATTTTCGTCACATACGCTGCTGCTCCTACCGCCTTCGTGAAGCTTATGCCGTGGTAGCTGGGGTTGGGTTCTGTGAGGGAAGCAAATTTGCCGGAAGCTTCCCAATCGAATTTGCCGCTGTCGATGATGACACCTCCGATCGCAGTACCATGTCCTCCGATGAACTTCGTAGCGGAATGTACCACGATGTCTGCTCCGTATTCGATAGGCCTTACCAGATATGGAGTCGCAAAGGTATTGTCCACAAGAAGGGGAATCTTATGCGCATGAGCAATTCCCGCAATCTTCTCAATATCCACCACATCGGAATTGGGATTGCCCAAAGTCTCGATCAAAACTAACTTCGTATTCTCTTTTATGGCACTTTCTAACTCTTCATAATTGAAAGGATCCACGAAGGTCGTTGTAATACCATACTGCGGCAGTGTATGAGCCAGCAGATTGTAAGTGCCTCCGTAAATATTCTTCACCGATACTACGTGATCTCCATTCTGCGCGATATTTTCAATGGCATAGGTAACTGCTGCGGCTCCCGATGCAACCGCTAAAGCCGCAATCCCCCCCTCCAAAGCTGCTATTCTGCGCTCGAACACGTCCTGTGTGGGATTGGTCAGCCTTCCGTAAATATTTCCCGCATCCGTCAGTCCGAATCTCGCGGCAGCATGCTCGCTGTTATGAAATACATAAGAAGAGGTCTGGTAAATCGGAACCGCTCTCGCATCCGTAACCGCATCCGGTGTCTCTTGTCCCACATGAAGCTGTAAAGTTTCAAATTTAAAATTTCTTTCTTTTCTCGTTTTCTTTGCCATTTCTACATCCTCCTGATATTCTTTATATTTTCCCATTTCTCACTGCACTGTTTCTATAATTGTTATTATACTTATCCGGCAACCCGAGTGCTAATACTTAAAAACATCATCCGGCTATAGGTTTTGTCTATAACAGCATTATATATCTCTTCCTGGTTTTATGCAATAAAAATGCAGCCATCATATAACAAGAGGCCGCATTTTACCATCTATCAAAGATCTATAAATATTTTATTACATATTAATAATCGTAGTCATCATAGGAATAATCGTCGTAGGAATAATCGTCATAAGAATAATCATCGTAGGAATAATCATCATAGGAATAATCATAGTCATCATAATAATCACCGGGGTCGCTGTATGGATCATAATCGTAATAATCACCAGGATCGCTGTAAGGGTCATAATCGTAATAATCTCCCGGGTCACTGTAGGGATCATAATCATAGTAATAATCATAATAGTCGCCAGGATCGCTGTATGGATCATAATCATAGTAATAATCATAATAATCGTAGTAATCTTCCGCATACCAGTCTCCGTACTCATCATAGAAGCCCCAGTAGTCTTCATCATCCCATTCCCAGCTCCACCAGCTGCCGTCCAGATAATAATCCCAGTCCGGCTCATAAAATATAGAATCGTACATTGTATAATCAAGATCGGTATACCAGCTATAGTAATAGTACGGAGGATATACCCATTCCACTACCGGGACATAGGTTTTTTGAGCTGCTTTGGCAGGTTTGGCTTCGGGATACTTCGTTTCATAGACCGCCGTTTTCGCTTCTGCGTCCACCGACGTGGGCGTAAGCACATTCATGGATGAAAATACATTGGTAATAAGACTTGCGTCATCATCCGTGCATTCCGGCGCAAAAGCCACATCCATCATATATAAGGACGAGTTGATGATCGCAGTGGCAAAGAGGCCTTGTATTGCATTCCCATCCTCATCCTGCATAGAATACAGGCAATGCTTTGCACGTGCGCCGAAAAGAACGCCATCCATAACCTCTTCCGGCGCAGCATTGTTCTCTTTTAATATCTGAGGAATAAGCGTCGCCGTCTCACCCAGATTCTGAATACCCGGCACGAAGGAAACGCCCACATATGCCATCCCATCCGGTGAAGTTATCGATACAGAATCACCAGTATCTTCAATTACACAGGACTCATTCACGAGCATTTCCAGCATCAGGTTCTGGCTTTGATACAGTTCGGTAACCTCTGTGGAAATACTTTCCTGTACGGGCTCCGATTCCTCAGGTTCCGCCGTTTCCACTTCTGCAGTCTCCTCTATTACCGCCGCTTCCGCTTCCGCCTCCACTGTACTGTTTCCGCACCCGGCAAAGAGCGAAAGGACTCCTACTGTCATCCATAGAAGAATTGTCACTTTTTTTCTCTTCATTTTTATACCCATCTGCGCGTTGCGACGCGCACTCAAATCAATAGTTGAATACGCATTTTTATTCAACCTGTTCTCCTCCCTCTGTCATTTCGTGGACATTTGCAGGATTTTACAGAGGTGCGCATCCATTTGTCATCTAATAGGCGAACACTCCTATTACATGACAAAATAATCCACCGTACCATTATGATACGATGGATTATTATTATTTCATCCCCCCATTTTGGGGGGATTTGATAACAGGGCGTCAAAAGTCAATACTTGAAAGCTCAGCTTTAGAATGGATATCCAGCTTGCTATAGATTTTCTTAAGGGTACTGCGCACCGTAGACTCTGCAATAAAAAGAGCTTCCGCTATTTCTCCCGCACTTAAACGCTCTCTGGCGAGCAATGCGATATCCCTCTCCCTTGGTGTCAGCGGAGATTTGGATAGGAGCAGTTTCTTTTCTATCGCCTTCCTGCCGGCTTCCTGACGTTTTGCAAGCTTTACCAACTGCTTCAATTCTTCCCTGTTCTCTACCGTCACTGTGAGCGAATCCAAAAGAGGATGAAGCATCGCCCCGTGCTCGGCAAAAGGCAGATAGACTTTATCGGGCAGAGACATGGCAAGAGCCTGCCCTAAATGCTCCTGTGCTTCCTTTGTCTGTCCCTGCGAATGTTTCGCTATTGCTAAATAAATCAAATGATACACTTGCGGAAGCAGATAATTCATTTTATTCGCCATCCCCAGCATTGGTCCGGAGAGGCCATACAATTCATTATACCGTTTATTGATCAATAAAAGCTTTCCATAAAGCACATTCCCCTGAGGAAGTGCAGGCGCATAGAGAACCTTCTTCATGCTCTCCAAATCATATAACCACTCCGCCAGTTCCTTTGCATTGCCAAGGGTAAGAGAGAGTGATGCCAGGCTAAGCTCCGCCATCCGCAAAAGAAAACGCTCCGGCTTATCCATGGTGTGCTTTCTTATTTTCTCCAAAGAAGTAATATACATCGTCTCATCGCCTCTAAGCATGGCAATCCGCGCCAATATGAGCTCTGCACAGAGGCCAAGACCCAACTGCTTTTGCTCGCCGCATAAATAAA
Source organism: Bacillota bacterium (assembly GCA_023399455.1). Lineage (GTDB taxonomy): Bacteria > Bacillota > Clostridia > Lachnospirales > Lachnospiraceae > Kineothrix > Kineothrix sedimenti. The sequence continues at coordinate 34,179 of JAEWPN010000264.1, read as the reverse complement.
TCGCCTTGTGACACAATGCCTCCGCTTCCTGATCCAAGCCCCGAAGCAGCATTGCTTCGGCGCGCATTACGCTGTCCGCACCGGTTCCGTGTCCTCTCGCGAGTTTGGAATAGTGAGGCATACATTCATCCATGTAGCCCAGCTCCTTTTCCAGCTCTCCCGACTTGCTCCAATACATCGTCAGCACGGAGATGTTCATAAAAGTCCACGGCGCTGTCGGAAGCAGAAACCGGCTCGGACCGTCTAAATACTTCATTGCCGCTTTATGTCCTTCGCTCATCTTCTGAATATCGTTGTATTCGTTAAAGGAAGTAAGAAGAGCAAATTCACCTTTGATGCGGTACAGCTCCTTTTCCTCGATTCCCTCCGGATCATCAATCATGGCAACAATGAGCCGGCTCAGCCTTCCAAACGCCGCATACCATCCGCCCATATAGAGTTGAAAGGCAAATCCGATTACACATAGCGGATATTTACGCAAAATATGCTCGGGACACGTCTGCACCAAATTCGCTATAAATTCGAGAATATCCTTTTCTTTTTGATTATTGAGATATACGGCATCAAAAGGAAGAGCCAAAATAGCGTCATAGTCCGATACCTCATAATAAAACCGGGCTGCAGGATAATACTGCTCCATCGCAGCACAAGCCTCTCCCGCCTTATGAAGTACCCGATGTATAAACTCCTCCGGCTGATGATTATAAAAATGATTCCTTAAATAATCCTGCAAAATACTGTGCATATAATAGAGATCCGTTTTCGGGAAATAACGGATAAAGCTATTGGTCTCAAGTAAATTTAATATGGAATCGGAAAGTGCCTTTCCCTCCGTCATGATCAGAGCCTGCTTCGTCGTAAAGCTCTCCAGAACGGATACAGACAGCAAAAAGAGCTTCTCTTCCTCCGAGAGCTTGTTCCAAACCGCTATTTTAATTAGCTGCTCGATATCGCTCGTATGCTCGAAGGTTCCTCTCTGCTGATAGTTCAGCAGCTGCAGCCGGATTGCTGCTGCCCACCCTTCCGTACTTCTATGCACATAATCCAGTTCGCTGTCGGAAAGGGCCAATCCTGACATACGAAAATAACTCTCTATACTGTCTCTGTCAAATACCAGATCCAGACTGTCTATTTCATAAACATTCGCATAATGAACGGTGTCTTCCGGCTTATCACATAAAGGCTGCGTAATGAAAACAATGTGCAGCCTGTCGTCTCCGTGAACGGAAAGCGCATTGATAATCTGCCTCTTGATCTCGCTGCCAAATAACTGATAGTTATCGATGACCAAAAAGGTGTCCTGCACGCAGCGCACCTTTCGCAGCAGAAGAACGATATCCGCCAGGGAATCCAGCGTAGGAAGCTCCAGCCCTTTTAACTTTGCCGCAGTTTCTTCGTCGATTTCTCCAAATAGGCTGCAAATTCCGTCCCATACCTTTGCAGGCGCTTCTCCCATGCAAGTATACCAATGGGAACAAACCGGCATATCGGAATACTTTTTCAAATATTCTCTTACTGCTGTGGTTTTTCCAAAGCCCGAAGGCGCTTCTACAACAGTCAGCGGATATTGTTCCATTCCGCTCATCCGATCCTTAAGCTGTTTCGAAAAATAATACGTCTCGCTGATACCCTTTTTCACTTTTTGCATATTGGCCGCTCCATTTTATGAAATTTTGCAACAAAATTTTACATTTATATAGCAATATTATTATAAATTATGTATTATTACAACCACTCAGAAGCTTTTTCTAATTCAAATTTCAGTTTTTTCCTTTACAATTACTACTGTCAGATACCCGCTGTTTTCTGACAGGCCCTCCAATCCCGATATAATCTTTTCATTTTTCATACCGCAGTTGGAAACCGCATATATAAGAAAATGCTCTGTTCCCGCCTCCAGCAAGGCAGTTTTCAGCTCTGCCAGTTTTTTCCCCGACTTCATGTAAATCCTCGTTCCCTTTAAATGAAACGTCTCTCTTATATCATAAGATCCAGGTATTACATGAATCTCTTCTTTGTTATCTCCAAGAGAAATGCCAATTGCAGCGGCCGCAGCGCAAAAGGAAGGTACCCCGCTCACCATAAGGGCAGTCCCTCCTTCTTCCAGCTCTCTCCTATGAATATAACTGTATGTGGAATAAACCGACGGATCGCCGATAGTCAGATATGCCACGTTCTTTCCCTGTTCCAACAGCGACGAAATATCCTTGTAAATTTTATTGTGAGAGACCTCCAACGCTTTTTTTTCCTTTATCATTAAAAACGGCATACACATAATCTCCTTTTCATCGATTTCTGTATACACCGCTTTTGCTATGCGATATGCGTAACAATCCTCCTTCGGCTCCGAAGGGAGAACGACCACATCGCTTTCCCTCATACATCTTAAGGCTTTCATGGTAATCATCTCCGGGTCTCCCGGTCCGACTCCTATTCCGTATAAAATACCTCTCATCCTCTTTTAATCCCTTCAAAATAAAAATGCTTTTTCCCCTCTGCGTCTGTAAGTATCTTGGTCTCTACTTGAAATACCCTGCTTATCACACCGCTTTCATAAACGTTAACAGGAGTATCCGCAAACAGTAGTTTCCCTTGCTCCATAACCGCCAGTCTGTCGGCTATCCCCATAGCATAATTGATGTCGTGAAGAACCACGATTACCGTTTTCCCCTGCTCTCTAAGCTGTACCATAATGTCTAGCAACTCCAGCTGATATCCTACATCGAGATAAGTGGTAGGTTCGTCGAAGAGAAAAACCTGCGCCTCTCCGGCCAATGCCATGGCAATATATACCTTTTGCTTCTGACCGCCGGAAAGCTCCTCGAGCTTTTTTCCTTTAAGCTCCGAGATGCCTGCCTTTTCCATCGCATGATAGCAGCATTCATAATCCTTCCGTCCATACCTTCTCGGGTAAGACAGGTAAGGAAACCTTCCATGCAGTACCATCCGTTCCACCGCAATAGCCCCTGTGCCGTGACTTTGAGGGAGATAAGAGACGTGCTTTGCGAACTCTTTATTCCCGAGACTGCTTCTTTCATTACCATCCAGATATACCGCCCCCTCGTATATTTCACACAAATCCACGACCGCCTTCAACAGTGTACTCTTGCCGCTTCCATTCGGTCCGATAAGAGCCGTTATTTTCCCGTTCTCGAACTCAATACCAATATCCTTTATTACCGGATTTTTATTATATCCGGCAGTAATGTGTTCCAACCTAAGCATTCCGCGCCCCTCTTTTCCTTCTGATAAGCAGCCATAGAAAAAAAGGCGCCCCGATAAACGATAAAATAATACCCGTAGGCAATTCATACGGCGCAAACCACGTTCTCGCTATATAATCACAGGTCAGCAGAAACAGCGCTCCCAGTATAGCAGATGCTAAAATATAATATTTACATTCCTCTCCTACTAAGAGCCTTGCAATATGCGGGACGATAAGCCCCACGAATCCCAGAAGTCCCACAAAGCTCACGGAAGCACCTGCAAGAACAGCCGCCAGAGCAAGAAACACAAAACGATAAAAGCCTGTAGGAAGCCCAAGAGTCTTTGCTTTATCCTCTCCTAAAGACAAGACCTCCAATTCATTATGAAGCAGGAATACGAAAACAACCGCAATGGCGACTGCAATGGCAGCATACTTCAGAACGTTTGTATTTATTCCGCTAAGTCCTCCGATCTTAAAAGCATTACTGGCAATGAGAGAGCTTTCGCTAAAAGCGTTAACAGCATCGGAGGCACTGTTTAACAAGCTGTTTATTGCAACACCCGCAAGCACAAGCGTAATCTTGGAGGACCCCGTTTTCTTTCCCAGATAATAGACGAACAATACCGTTCCAAAAGCTCCGATAAAAGCAGCAAGGGGAAGTATACCGTATGATTTGGGAAGCAGTACGCCGCAAATCACTACCGCAAACCCGGCTCCGGCATTTACACCAATAATATTGGGGCCTGCCAGGGGGTTATTCAAAATAGTCTGTATGACGGCACCCGCAACAGAAAGTCCTGCTCCCGCAACAATGGCACCTACTACCCTGGGCAGACGGACATACAGAAGAATTCTTCCGCTTTTTGTCAGCTCTTCTTCCATAAACAGCCCGGTAAAGTCCTGCGGCGAAAGCTTCACCGCCCCGCTTCCTAAGCCGACCAGAGCCATCAATATGAGTAAACCCATAAATATCAATATTCTTTTATTTCTTTTCATATAAATAATCCGCCAAGATACGATAGCTTTCTCCCCAACGTTCATTTGGTTTAATATGGAACAATTCCTTCGGCAGCACATAATAGTGATTGTTCTTTACCGCTTTCAACCCGCTCCATGCGGGATTTGAGACAAGCAGCTCCTGTACCATATCCATTGCCGCTTCCTTCGATTCTCCCATGGTCGTTACGAAAATGTAATCCGGCTCCGTCTCGATAATCGCTTCCATGCTCAAGTCCTCTAACAGCCCATCCTCACTGTCCGCTATATTGATACAGCCCAGGTCTTTCAACATCTGCCCTGTCATGCTGTCGCTTCCTTTGGCTTTTACTCCCGTGGAATAAGCCCGCAGGAACAGTACCGCAGGGTTACTTCCGTCTACCCTCTCCATCTGCTCTTCTATTTTCAGACGCACATCCTCCACATTAGCCTTATACAAGTCCTTTCTGCCAGTGATATCCGTCATAATCCCCATCATATCCGCATAATCCTCAAAGGTCTCCACTTCAAAATAGGCAGCGGTGATTCCTGCTTTTTCCAAAGTGTCCCGCAAGTTCACATGCTCCTCAATGGTAGAGGAAAGTATGATAAAATCCACATCCTCTGCAATCAGTGTCTCGATGCTCGGGTTCTTTAAATCTCCCAGCATCACCGTATCATCATCCACCTCTATAATGCCCTTCACATCATCCGTCACAGCAAAAAGACTGCCTCCGGCCAACTGCCAGGCGTCCGCATAGCTGCCGGATAATACTGCGGTTCTCTCAGGGTTCTCCACTATCACATCCACGCCCAGCGCATCGGTGAATTCCACGACAGCTTTACCCGTCTCTCCGCTTTCATCTCCCTCATCATTTACATCTCTCTCATCATTTACATCCCCCTCATCGGCCACAGACTGCTCTGCTTCCGGCACTACGTCCGGCGCACCGCAGCCTGCCAGCAGACATGCACATAATAATAACATTACTAATTTAACTTTCATTATTTTTCATTATCCTCTTTTTCCAAATGCTGTAAATATATCCTGCGGATGCCTTCATATTCCCCCAGTCCTCTTAAAATACATTCCGCTTCATATCCCTGCTCTTTTACCTTCGATACGAAGGAATCCTCCTCTCCCGCCATATCGTTAACGGCGTGATCTCCCGCTACGAGCATGAAGGGGGCGATGATCACGCGGACTTTTTGACGTTCCTGCCTTTCATAGATCACATTCATCCGTTCTATCACATCCTCTATTGTGATACTGCCCTCTACCGTAGCGATATAGATTTCTTTCCCCGAATATTCCCTCAGGACTTTTTCCATTTTCTCATAGCCGATATCAGCCTCGTGCCAGGAACCATGTCCCATGAGGATCAGAACCCCATTTTTTACTTCATCCTTAAGGAAATCCCACAAAGCAGCCGCCACGAGACCGTAATCCTCTTCCTTCCCCAAGAGCGGATCTGCAATTTTGATCGTTTGAAAGTACGGAAGGTATTCCTCAATGAATCGCTTCATTTTATTATTTTCGATTCCGTCGATAATATGGGTGGGAAGTACCCGCAGATGTGTGACGCCCCTTTCCGCCATCTCATTCAAGGCATCCTTTATACCATGGACTTCCATACCGTCCCTCTTTTTTATGATCTCTCTTACTCTGTCACTGGAATAGGCCTGCAAAACCACGCAGTCCGGTTTTTCTTCCCGGACTGCCCGTTCTATTCGATCGATGTTTCTCTCTCTCGTATCCTTGTAGGTCGTTCCGAAACTGACTATCAGAACTCCTTTTTTCATATGTTCTCTCCATTATCCGCCCATTTCTTGCGTTCTACAAGGCGTCCCATACAGAATGCGATGATTCCTACTCCGATTCCTGTCTGCAGGCAGAAGAAAAGGCTTTCTACCTCTCCGGGAAGTTCTCCGTCTATCATCGTCTCCAACACAGGGGTAAACCATGGCTCATAGCTTCCCGTGATTTCTTCAATCATTACGCTTCCCGCATCATCCGAGCCTCCAAACTCCGCTCCCTTCAATGCGAAAAGCGGTACCAGCGCGATGAGAACAGCCGCGACAATAAGTGCAATAACTACATTTTTCGTCTTCATCATTCTATTTTGCCTCCTTCATATATCCGAGCATTTTCAATTCCGGTTTTGCATAAGTCTCCAGCGCGATCATGATAAGAAGAGTAAGTATTCCTTCCAAAATTGCAAGGGGCAGCTGTGTCGGCGCAAAAACACTCAAAAATTTAACAACGGAAGCGCCTACTCCGCCCTCTACGGAAGGATATGCCATAGCGAGCTGGAAGCTGGTCACACTATAAGTAAATATATCTCCGATAAATGCTGCCAGGAAAACAGATACCCATTTATTCATCTTTAATTTCGTACAAAGCTTATAAACACCAAAGCTTAAAAAAGGGCCGGCAATCGCCATGGAGAAGGTATTGGCTCCAAGGGTGGTAAGCCCTCCATGCGCTAACAGAATCGCCTGGAACAACAGTACGATAATTCCAAGGATACTGACAGCCGCCGGTCCGAATAAAATGGCTCCGAGTCCGGTACCTGTCATATGAGAGCAGCTTCCCGTTACGGAAGGGATTTTCAGGGAAGAAATTACGAAGATAAATGCCCCTGCCATAGCGAGCAGCGTGATATTTCTCCTGCTGTCTTTCAGCTTCATTTTTATAGACAGAAATCCTGCCACTAAAAAAGGAATACATAGAATTCCCCACGCGATGCTGTATTTCGGAGGCAGATATCCTTCCATAATGTGCATCGCATTTGAATTCACAGTAATGCTCATGATTACTGATACGACTGCCAGTGCCGCAATCGTTTTTCTTTGTTTCTTTGTCATCTTTAAATTCTCCTTTTCTCTATTTGCATACGCGCAGGCATTCCATACAAGAATGCCTGTCCGCGTTCAATAGCGTTGTTCAGCAACCTGCTTTTCTCTGCCAAATCTAATCATAAAAGTGCCTCTATCTCCGCAAGGGTTCTCGGATAACTTTCTCTCTTTTCCGGTAACATATCTTTTGGCAGCGGGTCTGCTGACAGCAGATTTCTCTGAAGCAGATTCTTCCGCTTTAGCATTTCATAAACCTGAATCAGCACAGGCTTTTTCAAATTTGCCCTTTTAAGGATTTCCTCATCCCGGAAGATGTCCTCCGGTTTCCCGTCGGCAATGAGCTTTCCTTCACAGAATACAAGCGCACGGTCTGCAAAACGGTAAGCGAAATCCACGTCGTGAGTAGACAGCAATATCGTCTTACCTTCCTGTTCCAGTTCCTCCAATATCTTTTCCAGCATATCTGCATTTACAGGATCTAAGGACGCAGTAGGCTCATCGAATATGATGATAGGCGAATCCATCGCCAGAATATCCGCTATGCTGACCCGCTTTTTCTCTCCTCCGCTCAAATAATGGGGAGGGCGCTCCGCATAGGCCTGCAGATCCAGCCTTTCCATCGCATCTATCGTTCTTTCCTCCACCTCCTGTCTCGGAAGCTTCATATTCAGCGGCCCGAACGCCACCTCAGCCTTTACGGTAGAGGCTATGATCTGGCTGTCCGCATCCTGGAAGACGATGCCCACGTTCTTTATGAGCTCTCGTCTGTTTTTCTTGTCTATCCGGGTTCCATAGAGAAAGATCTCCCCCTCTTCCGGAGCTCTGACACCGTTTAAATTCAGAAAAAAAGTGGATTTCCCGGCCCCGTTGGCACCCAAAACAGCAATTTTTTCTTTTTCATGTATTTCCACCGACAGATGATTTAACGCCATCCGTCCTTCTTCATAAGAAAATGTTAAATCTTTTGTCTCTAATATTTTTCTGTTCATTTGCTCCACTCCAAGCTTGTTACTGTTCACTCCGTTCTCAGTAACTTATGATTTCTGCATTTAAAATAAAATAATCAGAATAACTACCGCTCCCGCATAGGCTGCTGCCCAAATCACCTGCTTCTTCGTCAGCTTTCTCTTCTCCTCCCAGAAAAGACAGTTTCCTTCATAACCCCTGGATTCCAGAGCGTCATAATATTCTCCCGACTTTTTCATAGAAAGGATCAGCAGATTAGCCAATTCACTGCCGAAGGTTCGAAAAGAGGTCTTCATATCACAGTAACCCAGTCTGGACTGCGCCGCCTCCTTCTGCCCTGCGTTCGTTTCCAAAAGAATGAAAATGTAGCGATAGATTAAGTGCATCAATTCCAATATAATGGAGGGAACTTTAACCTTGCCTAAGGTCGAAATAATTTCTCCCATAGGCGTAGAAAGCGCCAGCATATAAAGAGCGCTTACCGCACCGAAGGCTTTGCCAAAAAGTCCCAAGGATTGTCTGAGGCTTTTCTCCGTAATATAAAGATTAGTACTGAAAAAAGGAATCCGAAGCAGACTCTCCGCTCCTGCGCCGACTTGTATTAGAACAGCGATTCCCCCTGTGATGATAAAAGCAGAAGGTACGAGCATCAGTCTGAAATAATCCCCCGGTTTAATCCTCCCCGCTTCTATAGAAAGAACTCCCATAAAGGCTATTGTCATAACGGAAACCACAGGGGAATCCGCCGTAATAACCGCAAGAATCGAAAGCAGCGCGAAGCTGACTTTAAACAGCGTATTCCAATCTTTCAGCCCAGAAATGTATGCATAGCTGTCGACGGATACATGACGATGGCTGTTACGATGATCATGGTGATTTACTTTTCTTCTATCTCTTTCCATCCGCATATTGTGCCGCCCTTTCCATAAAATGATAAACATATTGAGGATTTGAATAATAATACAGATGAGGAAATCCCCACCAACAATTTTCCGTCGTATGGACGCACTTCCAGTTTCTTCCGGTTACAGGCTTTTTTGCAATGCACGATGCTCCGTTATCCGTGCTGTCAAAATAGTGGAACTCATGCCCCTTTATCCTCTCATTCTCTCCCAGAAAAAGATTCTTCTCCTCCGCTACCTCGATATAACCGAACCGTACCAGCTTTCCGGTATAATGACATTCCCCTTCCAACGCGCCCACCATCGGATACCTTCTCTTCTCCATATCCTCCATCCCCGCGTGCAAATACATAAAACCGCCGCACTCCGCAAGGGAGGGCATACCTTCTCTTACCACACGCAGCACGGACTTTTTCATCTCTTCATTTCCGGCAAGCGTCGCTGCATGCAGCTCGGGATAGCCTCCACCCAAGAGGAAGCCTCCGATTCCCTCAGGAAGGCTCTTATCCTTCAACGGAGAAAACGGTACAAGCCGCGCTCCCGCCCTTTGCAGCAGCCTCAAATTATCTTCATAATAAAAACAGAAGGCTTCGTCCATCGCTATTCCGATGGATATCTGACGATTTACGGAAATCCGCTCCTTATCAGAAAGATGCTCTTCCTCTTCCAGTTCCACCGCTTCTTCCGAAAGAGAGAAAAGTGCTTCCATATCTACGGAATCCTTTAACACCTCAGCAGCTCTTTTTATCCTGTATTGCAAACTCTTCGTCTCCTCAGGAAGCTTCAGTCCTAAGTGCCTGCTCTCTATATTCAGATCCTTCTGCAAAGGAAAATAGCCGATTACCTTAACGGACAACTCTCTTTCAATTTCCGGCCCGATCAATTCATAGAACATTTTTGTGATTTTATTCAAAATAATTCCGCCGATCAAATGTTCGCTGTCGTATTGCAGAAACCCCGCGATAAGGGGAATCAGAGATCTGCCCATGCCATGAGCGTCTATGACCAGAACAATGGGGGTTTTCGTCACCTTTGCCAAATGATAGGAGGAGGCTTCTTCCCTTATTCCTGAAAGACCGTCAAAAAGGCCCATAACCCCTTCTATGACAGAAATATCCTTTCCGGCTGCATCCTCCATAAAAAGTGTCCTCGTAAGTCCATCCTCCGTAAAGTAAGCATCCAGATTTTTTGACGGAATCCCCAATATTTTTTTGTGAAACATCGGATCTATATAATCCGGCCCGCACTTAAACGCTGCTGCCGTTTTTCCCATATCGACAATTGCCTGCAAAAGTGCACAGGTTACGGTCGTTTTACCGCTCCCGCTTCCCGTGGCGGCAATCATAATTCTAGGTGTTTTCATTTTCTGTCAGCCCCTCTAGAAAATTAAATGAAATGATATAAATTGGATTCTCCGCCTGCATCAAATGATATGGCCCTGCTTTTTTCGCCCGGCTTATCTGTACCTGAACGATGTCCTCTTCTTTTACCGGGAATTCCTTCAGCAAATCGGTTATCTCTCCCAAAGTCTCCAGAGTAATCACATTTATAACCACTCGAAGAGACGGATTTTTCTCATACAGAACCTTCAGAATCTCTCTCATTTTGCCTCCGCTTCCTCCGATGAACGCGTGGGTCGGTGCCGGAAGAGGCCCCATTCCCTCCGGTGCCTGCGCTTCAATGACCTCGATATTTGTAAGTCCGAAAAGATCGCTGTTTTTCCCAAGCAACTCCACGGCCTCTCTATCACTTTCTATAGCGTACACTTGTATCTCATCGGATAAGCGGGCACATTCTACGGAGACTGAGCCGGTTCCGCTGCCCACATCATAGAGAACGGAGTTCTTTTCAAGAGCAAGCTTACAAATGGAAATTTCCCTTACCTCCTCCTTCGTCATGGGTGTACTTCCCCTAAGAAAAGATGCATCCTTCAACCCATGGGAAACTTTCTGAGCCGCCGTCCTTTCGTTCACTATAAAGCAACAGTAAAGCCCTTCCTTTTCCAGGCTCCCGCACATGGACGGTGTAAGCACCATGATTTCCTCTTCCGGATAGGAAAGACGGTATCCCGCAGTAATCCTTAGTCCGTTCCATTCTTCACCGGAAAACAGCTCTCCCAAATATTTCATATCTTCAAGCCCGGAAACGAGCACAAAAGTCTTTTTCTCCCGCCTTACCGTCTCCATAATATTCGCTTTTCTTCCATGGAGGCTTATGACAGCTGCGTCCTGCCAGTTCATCCGTGCTTTAGCGGCCAGATAGGACATGGAGGAGATTCCGGACAGCATTTCAACATCCGCTCTCAATCGTTTTTCCTTCGTTTCCTTTTTCAGTTCCTCATAAAGCTTTGACGCACCGCTGTAGAATCCGGTATCGCCGGAGAAAAGAACCGCGGCTTTGATACAGGGCCTGTACCTGTCCCCCTTTTCTACCATATCCGCCAGCCTGGGAATAATATCTGCCGCCAGATAATACGGATACTTCTCTTTCTCTTCGCCTACTTCCTCAAGCAGTCGCTGCGCGCCGAAAATCACATCCGCACGTTGTATTTTCTCCTTTGCTTCAAGAGTCAGAAGACCTTCTGCTCCCATTCCTATTCCTATCAGAGATACCATTAGTTTCGGACTTTCGGGTTTTTCTCCTGCCAGCCGGTATATTTCCTCCGCTGCCTCTTCATAAGAAAAGCCTTGCTCTTCCTTCTCGGGATTGCCGATTACCATTACCGGTATTCCGGCATTGCCGGCAGCTTTTACCTTTTCATAAAATCCGCCGGTATTCCCGCTTTCCTTCGTCACCAGATATGATATGTGAAACTGTCTTATGATCGCTTCGTTCATTTCCGTGGAAAAAGGCCCTTGCATGGCTATGATCTGCTTCCCGCATATTCCCTGCTTTTCACAAAGGGCTATGCTTTCTTCGTTTGGAAGCACCCTTACATAAAGGCGTTTTCTCAATTCCTCTTTGCTAAAAGCACTCAAATCCTTACTTCCTGTTGTCAAAAGCACATTGCCTGTTGTTTCCTGCAGTGCCTCCCCGCAGGATTCCATATCTCGAAACCAACGAAGGTTCTTCCCTTCCGTTTCCTCGATACCTGTGTCTCTTTTTAGGCGAATATACGGCAAAGACATTCCGGAAAGGCTCTTTCGTATATTTTCAGACACCTCCACGGCAAAAGGGTGAGTGGCATCTACAACCGCAAAGAATCTGCCTTTCTTTATGAATTCCTCCATCTGCCCGGCATCCATTCTTCCTCTATGGAGGGTAAGCGCAGGCATTTCCTCCATAACCTGTTCTCCGTACTGCGTCGCCACAGATACCGTACAAAAGAAACCCGCTGCGCACATGCTTTCTGCCAGCCTTCTTCCTTCTGTTGTCCCGCCGAATATGAGAATTTGCTTTTTCTCTGGTTTCATAACCGGTACCCTCTTTTCGTAATCAGCTTATCCTCTCTCATTTCGGTCTGGGAATTTCCGATAAAGACGGTCGTGAACATATTTACCTGCGCGTCTGAAAGCTCCTTAAGAGAACATACGGTGACTTTTGTTCCCTCTCGTCCGATATTTTCCACGAAGCCGCAGGCCCTTTTCTCTTCGATCACTTCCAGCAGGATCTCACAGGCCTTTTTTAAATAGTCCGCTCTTTTATGACTGGACGGATTATACAACGCTATACAGAAATCACCCGCAGCCGCGGCACGAAGCCTTTTTTCTATTTTTTCCCAGGGAGTGAGCAGGTCGCTTAGACTTATAACACAATAATCATGGTTCAGCGGAGCACCTAACAGTGCGGCTCCGCTGTTAGCAGCCGTAATTCCCGGAATGATCTCAAGCTCACAATCGGGATATGCGCCTCCGATTTCATACATCAGCGAGGCCATACCGTATACTCCTGCATCACCGCTGCATACCAGCGCCGTGTTTTTCCCTTTTCTCGCCTCCGCAAAGCATAGCAGACACCTCTCTGCCTCCCGCCGCATGGGTGTGGAAAGAAATTCTTTATGACCGAACCGCTCCCTAAGCAAGTCCAGATAAACGGGATAGCCGACGATGACATCGCATTCCTCCAATATCCGGATAGCCTGAACGCTCATCATTTCCTCACTGCCCGGTCCTATTCCCATCACGTAAATTTTATGCTTCATCAAATAATACACTCCATTTTCTCATCGCTATCGCTACTGTAATTCCATTTTGTACCTGCTTGCCGAGCACCAGCTCCGCTCCTTCTTTGCAGGCTGCCATAGCAGCCCGTTCGCAGACGTTATCCACGCCCACCATAGACTTCACGAAGGAAGAAGCCTTATAATCACCGGGAACACTTTCTAATTCCTCCTTGGAAAAGGTCTGGAATCTCCAGTCATAATTTTCCGAAAGCTCACAAAGCCCCTTTTCCTCCTTCTTCACATCGATGGAGGCAATGCCTGCAACCGCTTCTGCCCTTATCTTTGTTTGCTTCAAATATTCATCTACCGCGGCCTCTATTTCAGCGGCTGTCTTTCCCCGTCTGCATCCGATTCCTATTACAAAGACCCGTGGCACAAGATACAGCACTGCCGTTATTTCCTCTTTTTCATAAGGAGACAGAAGGATGGAAACGTTTTTTTCTCCCGGTTTTGCAAGGGTAAGCTCTTCCGGCAATCTTCCCTCATAGGATCCGTCGATTGCAAAAGACACCTTTTCTTTCGCAAGAACGGCCGCAGATATTTCCTTTATGCCTTCTCTGTTGCAAATAACCAGATGATTCTGTCTGGCAAACACATCTACGGCGAACATCTGGTTCACGTCCGTTGCAGTAGTGATGACAGCAGTCATTCCCATAATCCCGGCAATTTCTTCCGCCAGCTCACATGCTCCCCCAAAATGCCCTGACAAAAGCGGAATGACAAACTGCCCTGCCTCATCCACGACAAGTACGGGAATATCCTGCAGCTTGTCCCTTACAAAAGGGGCGATCGCCCGTACCGCAATGCCGCAGGCTCCGATAAAAATAACCGGCCGCTTATAAAAAAAACAATTTTGGGTCCAGGAAAAAAGGCTTTCTTCGCAGAAGATCACTTCTGCCTTTTCACCTGTGTATTTGTGCCACTTTGTATACAAGGAAGCATGCATACTCTCTTTGATCCTATCCTTCATTTCCTCCGACAGTTTCATCCCTCGTTCGGTAAAGCTGATTACACTAACGCATTTACGTTCCACTTTTTCTCCCTCGAAATTCTGTTTCAAAATCCGGTGCATACAATCTGGATCGTTTATACCGCTCATGGGCGATAACGTCTCCTACGAGAATCAAAGCTGTTTTTGTAATCTCATAGGCTTTCGCCGTCTCCTCCAAAGTTCCTACCGTACAGATATACTTTTTTTCTTCCGGCCATGTGGCTTTGTATACAATGGCTGCAGGAGTCCTTTCGCTGTAGCCGCCCTCTATAAGGCATCTGCTCAATTCCCCCGTCATCCCGCTGCTTAAATAAACCGCCATAGAGGCCTGATGCGCTGCGAAGCTTTCAATGCTTTCCTTTGCCGGAACGGCAGTTTTTCCCTCCATCCTCGTGATGATCAGGCTTTGAGATATCCCAGGCAGCGTATATTCCAAATTCAGAGAAGCAGCCGCTCCGAAACAGGCACTGACACCGGGGCAGCTTTCATAAGGAATGTTCCATTCCTCCAAAATATCCATCTGCTCTCGAACCGCACCATAGATGCTGGGGTCGCCCGTATGGAGCCGCACCGTTTTCTTTCCTTCCCTTTCGGCAGCTTCCATGACAGCCATCACTTCCTCCAAGGTCATTTCTGCGCTGTTGTAAACACTGCAGCTTTCTTTCCCATAGCTTAACAGCTCCGGATTTACCAGGGAACCCGCATAAATTATCACATCTGCCTCTTCAAGCAGGCGCTTCCCTCTTACTGTTATCAGATCCGGCGCCCCGGTTCCCGCTCCCACAAAATAAATCATAAGGCTTACCTCTCCTTTTCAATTGCCATTACTGTAACTCCTGGTTTTTTATCTTAAGGAGCAATTCCTGTGCACCTTCGCTCTTTACCAGCTCGCCGTAATCGTTGGCATACATAATACATTCTATACGAAGCCTGCCATCTGCTCTCTTCGCCAAATATCCCTGTGCTTTTCCCATCACGATATCCATTGCCATCTCAAGCCTTCCGGCAGCCTTCAGTATCGAGACGGCCGACTCTGTGGCCACGCAGCTAAGGATTTCCTTTGCCGCCCCGGCATCTATACTCGCTTCTATTCCTGCTGCCGCAAGCAGCTCCATCCGGCAGTCTCCATTCTTGGAATGGGTGTTCAGCATTCCGCCGGACAGCTTGACCAGTTTTCCGATATGCCCGGTCAACAACATTTCCCGAAAGCCCGCTTCGGCAGCCATATCGATGGTATCGCCGATAAAGTTGCTGCACTTCACACTTTTATCCAGATCGTATCCGTAGGCCCGCTTCATATAATCCAGACCATAGTTTCCCGGCGATACCGCTACCGCCTTCGCACCTGATGCCTTCTTCACACTTAACTCCGTACGGATAGTATCCAGTAAGGCCTTACTGCTCATAGGCTCTACGATTCCCGTGGTGCCGAGAATGGAGATGCCCCCCGTAATTCCCAGGCGGGGATTAAAAGTCCTTCCCGCCAGAGCCTCTCCCTCAGGCACCGAAATAATGACGGACAGACAACCTTTGAAGTCCACAAGCTCACATACCTGAAGCACTTCCCGCTCAATCATTTCCCGGGGCACATGATTGATTGCCGCATTTCCCACCGGCTGATCCAGTCCGGGCTTCGTCACCCTTCCGACTCCAGTTCCTCCATCGATGAAAATGCGTGCGCTCTTCCCCTCCGTATCAGGCGCTTTTATGGAAACTTCCGCAAACACAAGGGCTCCCGTGGTAATGTCCGGATCGTCTCCTCCATCCTTTCTCACGGCGCAGGAAACCCGCGCTTCCTCTCTGGTAATTTCTTCTATCGAGGCTTTATAGATAATTCCCTTAGGAGTATCGATACTGATTTTCGTTTTTTCCATACCGGTCAGCAGCATATAGGCTGCTGCCTTAGCCGCCGCCGCGGCGCAGCTTCCCGTCGTAAAGCCGTATCTCATCGCTCACCTTCCCAATTCATATAAAATAGCGTTGCAGATAGCCGCTGCCACATTGCTTCCACCCTTCCTGCCCCGGTTGACGATATAGGGAACCTCCGTCCTCATGATCAGCTCCTTGGCCGCCACCACATTAACAAAACCCACCGGAACACCGATTATGAATTCCGGTATTAATACTTTTGCTTCTATCATTTCATACAATCGCACAAGTGCGGTAGGAGCATTCCCCACTGCGAAGATCAAAGGCTTGCCAATTTCTCCCGCAAGCTCCATGCTCACCGCCGCTCTGGTCGTATTGCTCTCCTTCGCCAGCTTTGCGGTTCTCTCCCACGCCATAAAGCAATGTGCCTCTCCGCCGAAGCCTCCCAATATCTTTTTATTGATTCCGGCAAGCGCCATATTAGTATCCGTTACGATATGCGCTCCGTTTCGGATCAGCTCCTTCGCTTTATTCACAGCGTCTTCGGAAAAAGCCATAGTATCCGCATACTCGAAGTCGGCGCTGGTATGGATCACACGTTTTATTACCATTTCCTGATCCTTTTTCAAAAGGATATTTCTTTCCTTAAGCTCTTCCGAAATAATTTCGAAGCTTCGTTTCTCGATTTCTTCCGGAAGAACAAATTGAAGCTCATTCATCCTTACTCCTCACTCTTGCTGCCTCCTCGATTTTTCCTACCGCATGAAGCAGCATTTCATTTTCCTCATGGCTCTTTACCGCCAAGCGGTAAAATCCCTTTCTCATTCCTCTGAAATTGCTGCAGTCGCGAATCAGTATCTTATGTTCCAATAGTTTCTCATACAGGGGCAGAGAAGAATATATGAGCAGATAATCCGTCTCGGAGGGAAATACCTCTATTCCCGCTTTCTCAAGTTCATCCCTCATGTATTCCCGTTCTCTTTTCACAAGTCCGGCCGTCCTCTTCACATACTCCGTTTCCTTGCACGCTTGTATTCCCGCCGCCTGGGCCAATACGGACAGATTCCATTCCGGCAGCTGATTTCCAATCTGCTCCAGCATTTCCTGGTTGCCGCAAAATAAGTATCCGAGCCTTACCCCCGGCATTGCAAAAATCTTAGTGAATGAGCGGACTATGATCAAGTTAGGATATTCTTTCAACTGTGATTTTAATGACCTTTCATCATCATCTCCCGTAAATTCCAAAAAACATTCATCCATAACCACCGCTATATCTTTTTCCAGACACGTCCTTAGAATCTCCTCCAGCAAGCCGGTATTTATTACATTGCCCACAGGATTATTGGGATTTGCCAAAAAGAGCAGATCCATTTCCTCCTCCAAAGCCTCCGGAAAATCCGGCTGTAAACAAAAGCCTGTTTCCTCTTTCATTTCATAAAAAAGGATTTCGCCTCCCGCCGCCCTCGCCGCATGTTCATAGCCATAAAAGGAAGGCACCGGTATCATGGTCTTTTTCGGCTTTATTCCGTGTACAATTGCAAGAAACAGTTCCGACGCTCCGTTTCCGCAAAGAACGTGCTGCTTATTTATTCCGTTCATTTTTTCAATGGCATACCGCAGCTCCTCAGCCCGGATATCAGGATACCTTCCGCAATCTGCTAGTGCTTTTTGCAGCGCTTCCTCCACTCTCTCCGGCATACCGAGAGGATTGATATTTACGGAAAAATCAATATCTATTTTCTTCCGATAAATATCTCCTCCATGAACCATCATTTCTCTCTCATCCATTTCCTTCTAACTTCATCCTCTCTGGAACAAAAGTGTGCTTCGCACACTCTCGCGTTCAAAAAACTCTGCAAGCACAGCTTTTGTTCCGCGCGCGTAGCTGCGCATCTATTTTTATGTAATAGGAGTACTTTCCTATTACATTACAAAAGTGTGCATTATAATAAAAAAAAGTAAATACCCGACATAATGAGCAGGCAAATACACTCACATAGAGCCGCGGATAAATACAAAAGCTTATTCACCCTCACAATATCCTCGTATTCCACTGCGCGCACCTCATCTCCTATGTAAGGCTTTTTTACTATTTCTCCGAAATAACTGGCATCCCCGGCGATCCTGATTCCCAATGCTCCCGCAAGAGCCGCCTCCGTCTGTGCAGAATTAGGACTGGCATGTTCATACCTGTCCCGTCTGTAAATCATAAGCGCCCGCTTTTCGTCAAAATCCTTGCCCGCCAGAAAAGCAGAAGCAATCATCAGTACAGCGCTGATCCTTGCCGGAATATAATTGACCCCATCGTCCAGCTTCGCAGCCGCTTGGCCAAAATGAAGATATTTTTCATTTTTATATCCAACCATGGAATCCATCGTATTGACCGCCTTGTATAAAAGTCCCAGTACCGGACCGAAGGCAGCCAGATAAAGCATGGGCGCTATGACTCCGTCGGAAAGGTTCTCTGCTACCGTTTCTATAGCTGCTTTCGCAACTCCCGTTTCATCCAGGGCGTTCGTATCTCTTCCTACGATCATGGAGACTGCTTTTCTCGCCCCCGGCAAATCCTGTTCCTTAAGCCTTGCATAAACCTTCATGCTCTCCTGTTTCAAACACTTAGTAGCGAGGATTTGATAGCTCATGATACTTTCTATAACGATTCCTAATACCGGATGCAACGTATAGGCCATCCATAAAATCAAGAAGGAAATACCCCCTGTCAATGTCAAAACAGTAATTACGAGAATTCTTCCTGCCTTACGTTCCTCATCTTGCGTTCTATCCGCTCCATTCTTTTTTTTAAGCAGTACCGCTTCCAGCTTCGCGATCAAATTGCCGATGGCCCTTACCGGATGGGGCAGCCAATAGGGGTCTCCAAGCATAAGGTCCAGAACAAATCCTGCAAAAAAACCTAACATATGATACAGTATAATCTCCCGCATTTTTATACCATGCTCCTTTCAACCTTTCCTCCTCATAGCTTCCGAATATCCTCTATTCGTATTGCTCCATCCATGGAAACCTCGACGCAATAGCCTTCTCCATTTTTACATTGAAAGTCATAGTATTCTCCCCTTCCAAACGAGCTGAGCACAGCCATGATCGTTCCTCCATGAACGATGGCTGCGGCAGTTTCCATACGCTCCGCTTCCATATGTCCACAAAATTTCACGAAACCTTCGCAGCATCTTTCTGAGAATTCTTCTCTGCTCTCTCCCTGCTGAAAGGGCAGAGTTCCATTGCTGTCCAGCCATTTCCGGTAATAGGTATCACTCATCAATTCTTTATAATTCTTCCCTTCAAAGCTTCCGAAATCTATTTCTCGCCATTCCTCTATGACGATAGCAGGCTCCCTTTCATAAATCAGTCTTGCGGTCTCTATACATCGTTCCATCGGACTGGAGGCCAGGCATTGTACCAGAGGATATTTTCCCGCCGCTTTTACTGCAAGCAGCTTCTTCCTTCCTTCTTCGGTAAGAACCTCCTGCGTTCTTCCTCCGATATATCTGCCTTCTTCGTTCGCTTTCGTAGCACCATGACGTATCAATATCAGTCTCATTTAATCCTTTGCCCCAATCCGCATATGATACGCTCAACACGATCCGCCTTTTTCGCAATGTCGCAGAGACATCTTCCAAGTCTCTCCCTGTACTGCCTCTGTTCTTCCTCCATAGGCACGATACCGCAGCCTACTTCGTTGCTGATAATGATAAGATCCCTGCGCTTTGATAGTATTTGCTCTATTGCCTTTTCCGGCTCTTCTTTCTGCTGAAGCTTCAGGAGAAACCACTCATGAAAATGGTTTATGATCTTTTTTTCCGATCCTAACACCTCTAATTCCTCAAACGCTCCGTCCGCAACGTTTTTTGATTCAAAGCCGTTTTTTATCAAGACATACTCCAGCTTTCCCTGGGCATATCCGCCTATATACAATTCCATTTGCCTGCCCTCTGTCTGTTATTATTCAGCATTATCATAATTACTGTTCCTCTTTCATACTTTGCACCCTATCGCAATGGTTAACATAATTACCCCTTCACAAAGTACGGTAAAATACCCTGAAGTATCTCCCGTAACTCCCCCGAATTCCTTTTTGCTTTTTTTCCAGTAATAAAGAAAGGTCAATAGACTCATTAGAATTGCTGCGGTTCCTATCCCTTTGGATAAAAAGATCATCGTCCCGCCGCAAACTGCCAGCTGCAAATACAGGAGTATCCTTACCAGCCTTTTCTGGGCACTGCTTGAAAAGGTATACAGCAATCCATCTTTCCTGGCACAGGCAAAAGTCACCGCACCGATCCCGCTGAGAATTCTGGAAAGATAGAAACCCGAGGCCAAAAGCCCTGCAGCCTTCATCCCCTCGATTTCCAAATACGCACCTATATATATAAGGTAATATACAATTAACAGAATGACCGAAAAGGCTCCCACATGGGCATCCTTCAATATTTCAAGCTTCCTCTCCCTATCCCTGTAAGAGTGCAGCGCATCCATCGTATCCATATAACCGTCCACATGGATTCCTCCGGATATGACAATCGGAAGAGCTGTTCCGATGAGGACTAAACAGCCTTTGCTCATTCCCAAAGCCTGACAGAGCATTGTCCACAAATATACCGTAATTCCTATTACCACGCCGACCAAAGGAAAAAAGGCAATCATATATTTCATTTCCTTTTCCTTCCATTCAAACTGGGGAACCGGAATAATGGAAAACATAGAAAAAGCAATTCCTGCAGCTTTAATTAAAAACATATCATTTCACCTCTACCGGTATTCCCGCAACTACTTCTGTCACCTCGTCCGCAAGCTCCGCCAGCCTGCAATTAATTCGTCCCAGCGTCTCCATATACCGCATGGTCCCTTTGTCATAGCTGTTACCATCTTCGAACACATTGTTGGTCACGATGACCAGATGCTTTGTCCTCTCCGCAAGCATCCGTACGCTGCCCATCACACGCTCTTCTACTTGTGATACTTCGGGCAGCCCGGTCTCTGCATTTGCAAACATCTCATTTGCCGCCAGATTGGACATACATTCAAGCAGTACCGATGCCTGTTCTTCTACCGCATCTGCTGCCGCCCCAACGTTTAACGGCTGCTCTATTGTAACGAACCCCTTTCCCTCTCTCAGCTTCCTATGTCTCTCCACCTTCTTTTTGCCTTCCGTATCATATATTTGCATGGTCGCCAGATAGTAAAGCGGCTCCGCTCCTCTCAGTGATAATATTTTCTTTTCAGCATAGGCAGACTTCCCGCTGCCGCTGCCGCCGGATATGATAATTACCATTTTCGGTGTCCTCTTTTTCTGATTAATCGAAGCGTACATACTGCTGTACACTGATATCCTGAAACCCCGTCCGGTTCTCATAAACGGATAGGGCAATATCTAGCAGTGAAAACATCATTACTGCGCCTGTTCCCTCTCCAAGTGCCATTTCCCCGTCGATGACCGGATACAGTCCGAGCTCCTGCATAATCTTTCCTGCGGCAGGCTCTTTGCTTACATGGGAAGGAATGATGAATTCTTTTATGCCGGGTAACAGCCGCTGTGCTGCAAGCGCAGCAGCCGCACTGATGGAGCCGTCCATCACTATCGGCACACGGTATAGCCCACCGCCGATAAATACGCCGGTAAGTCCTGCAATGTCCAGCCCCCCTACTGCCGCAAGTATATCAAGAGCATTTATGCCTGGGGCATCCGTCTTCTGAAACCGATATTTTTCCAAAGCGCTATTGATCACTTCGTATTTGCGGCTCAAACCTTCCTTGCTCAGTCCTGCTCCTCTTCCGGCTACATCTTCCGCCGGACATCCCAGTAGCGCCGCCGTCACCGCTGCGCTGGTGGTAGTATTTCCGATGCCCATTTCTCCGGTGGCAAGAAGCGTATAACCTCTTTTTTTACAATCCTTCACCAGCTCAATTCCTACCGTAACGGCTTGCAAGACCTCTTCTTTCGTCATGGCAGGCTCTTTTAAAAAGTTCTTTGTTCCATAAGCGATTTTCCTATGTACAATACCCTCTTCGCCTATGTTGGAATTAATCCCTATATCCACCGCTATCACGTCTGCTCCGGCGGCCTTCGCCATCCTGCACACGCTGCTTTCTCCTCTTCCCATGCTCTCGGCTACATGAGCCGTTACTTCCTGACCGCTTTGACTGATTCCTTCCTCCACGATTCCGTTATCCGCACATAGAACAATAACGGCTTTCGAAGAAATATCGATTCTGGTATCTCCCTCAATCGCTCCTATACGGGCGATCATCGTTTCAAACCGCCCCAGGCCATCCAGCGGCTTTGCAATGCCATCCCATATTTCTTTAATCCTTCGCTCTATTTCCATATCCGGCCCGTCAAGCTTTAAACGCTTCAGTTCTTCTTCCGTCACCAATCCACCCTCTTATGCTCTACTCCCAACAAATCGTAAATGTAATCCATATCCAAGTATTCTCTAAGCACCTTCGCCAGCTTGTCATACTGCGTTTCCCTGAATATTTTATGATCCATGGGCCGCCCGCCGTCATAGGAGATTCCTTTCTTTTCCGCCAGGCATTTCACGATTGCAGGAGCGACTTCTCCATGGTCAAAAATTCCATGCACATAAGTGCCGTATACATTGGTTAAGAAAGCACCGTCCGCTTTATCTGCGCCATCCTTTTTATCCGTAAGGACACTGATGGGCGAAGCTTCTGCTTCCCGGCTGCTTACACCCATATGTATCTCATAGCCTTCTATCTCCATGCCGGAAAGCGAAGACAACTCTCCGCCTAAACTACAGAATCTTCCCGTTACCTGAGTTCTTATTTTGTCTTTCTTAAGTACGGTGTCTATTGCGAGCAGTTCCATTCCCCTTATATTTCCGCCTTCTTCAGTGCAAAAGGGATCTGAAATGCTCTTACCTAACATCTGATAGCCTCCGCATATGCCAAATACCACGCAGCTTTCGGACATCTTTTTGACTGCCGCTTCCAAACCGTTCTGGCGCATCCACTTTAAGTCTCCCATCGTATTCTTACTCCCGGGAAGCAAGATCATATCGGGGCTGCCAAGCTCTGCCACACTTTTCACATACCTCACAGAAACATCTTTCAGCTGTTCGAATCTGTCGAAATCCGTAAAGTTAGAAATTCTCGGAAACCGGATAACCGCTATATCTATCAGGGCTTTTTCTTTTTTCTCAAAGCGGGTGGTCAGGCTGTCTTCATCCTCAATGGAAATATCCATATACGGAATGACTCCTACTACCGGTTTTCCGCCCTTTACCTCCAGCATGCTTATACCCGGATCGAGTATGGTTTTATCACCCCTGAACTTGTTGATGATCAGTCCCTTTACCCGTTCCTGCTCTTCTTTTTCCAAAAGCATCAGGGTTCCGATAAGCTGCGCAAAGACTCCGCCCCTATCGATGTCTCCCACTAGCAGTACGGGAGCATCTACCAGCTTCGCCAATCCCATATTTACAATATCGTTTTCCTTTAAATTTATTTCCGCCGGACTTCCCGCACCCTCGATTACGATGATATCCGCCGTCTCCTGCAGCTTGTCATAAGCCGCCTTTATGACCGGAACGAGCTTCTTTTTATAGGTGAAATAATCTCTTGCATTCATATTCCCAAGGACTTCCCCGTTTACGATTACCTGGGAACCGATATCGTTAGTAGGCTTTAGAAGAATGGGATTCATGAGTACGGAAGGTTCCAGACCGGCTGCCTGCGCCTGAATGACCTGAGCACGCCCCATTTCCAGACCATCCTTCGTAATATAAGAATTCAGAGCCATATTCTGCGACTTGAAAGGCGCCGCACTAAAACCGTCCTGCATAAATATCCGGCACAGACCTGCAACGAGCAGGCTCTTTCCCGCATTGGACATCGTTCCTTGTATCATGATCGATTTGGACATAAAAAAACCTCCTTACCACAAATGGGTACGGAGGCAGAAAAGACATAGTAAGACCTATCCCTTAACTATTCCAGACCAATTACTCGTGGCTGTACTATACTTCATTCAAGGCAGGTCTCCTGGCTGAAAGATCATCGTATACGGCAGCCTTCCCGATTATTATCAGTGGCTGTTTGCCGCAACTCCCTTATCACAGTGACGAGTTCGTACAGGATTTACACCTGTTTCCCTTTTCATCGAAATGAGCCTCCGCTCTTTCGACACCTTAAATGGATGAAGTTTTGTTCACGAGTACCATAATACTATAGATAAAATATTTTTACCAGTATTTTTATGAAAATCATTATTTATATAATAAATCTTCGTTACTGTGAACGGAGCGGACAGTAACAAATTTTCCGATAGACCGGTCTAGCGCATCCGCTTCTTTCTTCAGCAACTCCACATCCTCTTTCAGACCGGAAACGATCCTGACCTGTTCATCTAACGTTGCGGTCACTTCTTCTGTTGCCACCGCCGACTGCTCCGACACCACGGAAATATTATGGATGGATTCTTGTACCTGTTCCTTCTCTCCGGCGATCTCCTGCATGTTCCCTGTAACATTCTTAAGCCCCTTCACAAGATTCTCCACACAGCGGTCGATCTCCCCGAATACCTGTATAGTCTCCTCCAAAGAAGCGGCCTGTGCGAATACAATCGTCTCCGCTTCTTTGGCAGACCTGGTCGTCCTCCTCGTAGTTTCTCCAATATTTTCCACGATATCCTTAATACTCTTGCCTGCCTGCATAGACTCATCTGCAAGCTTACGGATTTCTTCCGCCACCACCGCAAAGCCCCTGCCGTTCTCTCCCGCTCTCGCCGCTTCAATGGAAGCATTTAGGGACAGAAGATTGGTCTGTCCGGCAATACTGTTGATCATATCGATAAAGCCTTCAATCTCTGCGGAACGTTCCTCCACATCCTTTATATTATCTACCAATACCTTGGTAATGGAAACCGTCGTCTCCGACTTCATATTCAGCTCATGGACAATGACTCGCCCCTGCTCCACCACAGCTGCGGCCCGGTCTACGGTATGGGCCATATCGTTCGTCCCTTTGCTTACGCCGTCGATCTTCACTGCAAAGTCCGCCATCTTATGGTTGCTGATATCCGCTTCCTTCGCCTGAGTCTGTGCCCCATTTGCCACTTCGTCTACCGCCGCTGAAATTTCCTTGACGGAAGCGTGGATGGTCTCCGATTTCATCGCGGTTCCTTCCGCCATTTCCTTTACTTTATTTCCGAATTTCTGCATATCTTCCATGAGCGTACGCATACTTTCCAGCATATCGTTCAAGCTTTTGGCAAGAAGGCTGAATTCGTCTCTGCGGTCTGTCTTGAATTCCTGTGTCAGATTGCCTCCCGCCACCTCATGCAGTCCTTTGGTGATGATCTTCACGGACTTGCTCATGCCCGCCGCAATTTTGCCTCCTATGACAAAAGCGATCACACATGCAAGAAATACCATCACGATACATAGGCTTCGAATGGAATTGACATCCTTTACAATATTATCCTGGGGAATCAGGCCACACAACAGTATCCCGGTATTTCCCACCGGAGCATATACGTATAAATACGTATTTCCGTTGTATTTGACATAATTGCCGCCTGCTTCTTCCGCACCCAGACTCTTTTCATAAAAATCCTTATCCGCAAATACCGCTTCCGTGCCCTTAGGCAGAAGCACTTCCCCGCTGCCTTCACCCTTCTGCAGACGCACAATCTCCCTTCCGTCCGGAGAAATCAATGCCTTTATACTGTTCTCGCCGAAATCCATCTCATCCAGCATCTCATAAATAGTTTCTGTAGTGATATCCAGTACGAGATAAGTATTTGCCTTGGAAAATTTATGAAAAAATGCCAGACCATACCATTTATCTGAGATGTCTAAGCGCTGATCCAGAAAAGAATGGTAACCGAACCATCCGTTCTTGCGCGTTTCATTCTCCTTAAAATATCGGCCCTCCGGAGACTCCATAAATCCCTCATATACGTTATCGCCCATGCTTCCCGTTATGGAAGTAAGATAAGTTCCGTTTTCCGGAATAATGGAACAGCTGTACATATAGTCCACACTAAACTGCATTTGGAGAAGATTTTTTTTAGCACTTTGCAAATATTCTATTGCGTTTTTCTGCTTATAATACTTTTCATAATATGTGGACAGCTCGTCTCCGACGACCATTTCCAGTGCTTTTGAGGATACGTTGCCCGTCAACAGGCCGCAGTACATGCTCATGGCAGACGCCGTACTTATGGAAGAATCCTCCACCTTTTCCTTTATTACATTTGAGGCGGTTTTATAAGACACAAGGCCTAATATGATAATTAATACAATAGGAACGAGAAATGCCCTTAGTAAGGTTCCCATGATACCTGCATTTGCTGTCTTCTTCGTTGTTTTCTTCTTTTCGTCCGGCCTTAATACCGCTTTCGTTTTTCTCCCCATGGCATTTCTCCTATTATGAATCAGTTCTTCCGATGTGCAGAATAGATTTTCCTTTTTTCACCTGTGCCGATGCAAATATTTATAAATTTTCATACGGTTCGATTATTCTTTTGTATATTGCAGGAAAGATGCTGCCGCATACGAAAAGCTGCGTCACTGCAAAACAACCGAGCAAAGGAAATACGATGGATACCGGAAAAAACAGCCAAAACATTCCCCACAGAAGTAAGACGCTCATAAGTGCGCAAAGACTGGATTTCCATTCGCATACTATTAAAATCAAAGCATTTTTTATAATATGGCGGCCAGGTAAATCCAGTGCCGCCAAAAGAACAAAACAAAAACTTCCCAGCAGCGCCCCAAACGCCAGGCATGCAAGAGCGACCGTGCTGACGAAAAACGACTGCTCTCCATTTTGGAACCCACCTGACATTAAAAGAAGATAGCCGCCGTAAAAACACAAAACGAAAGAAGGCATTCCTACCTTAATACTTTTTATAATCTGCGAACGGAATTCCCTGAAAAAATCCCCTAGCTCAAAGCCATATCCGTCTTTGTACATTTTTATCAGATACCGGTTCAGGCCGCACAAGGCAGCGGGGATAGTAATTACCGGTATACAGCACAGTACAAAAACAAGGTTTACTGCAAACAGCTTCCCCGAATAGTTCCAGATAAAATAAAACACTCTTTTAAAGCCTGTTTTAGGAGTTTCTTTCACGCTTTCCCTGTTATTTCCAAGGTACCAATCCGTAACAGTCTTACTGATCCTCATTTCCTGCTGCACCTCCTGCCTTACGGTTCTTATCTTTCCTCTAGTTCTTCATTCCCGTCAATACGATGCCTTCCACAAAGCTCTTCTGTCCAAAAATATAAATAACAATGCCCGGTGCAATTGTCATACAGGTCGCTGCCATAGCGAGATTCCACTTCGTCCCGAAAGAACCGGTGAAATTGGTAAGTCCGATCGCAAAGGTCGTCTTTTCCATATCGTTAATATAAATTAGCTGCTGAAGCAAATCGTTCCAGATTTGAATAAATAACATCATTCCTACTACTACGATCGCCGGTTTTATCGCCGGCACCAAAATCGTCCATAAAGTGCGCATCCTTGATGCGCCGTCAATCGCTGCCGCTTCATCCAATTCCCTCGGTATGGTCAGCAAGAACTGACGGATGAGGAAAATATTGAAGAATCCACCGCCGGTTAGATACGGAAGAATCAACGGCCAATAGGTTCCTCCCAGACCAAGTCCCTGCGTCCAGAATACATACAAAGGAATAAGTGTCACCATTCCCGGAAGCAGGATGGTTCCTACGCAAAGATTGAATATCAGCTTTTTGCCTTTAAAGCGTAGTCTCGCAAACGCATATCCGCAGAAAATCGCCGTAATAGTTCCTGCACTTACCGCCGGAATAATTATGGTGAATGTATTTTTAAAATATTTCCAGTAAAGAAAGCTCTTCAGCGCCTCCGTATAGTTCGACCACTTCCATTCATGAGGTATGAAGGCGGGCGGATAAGCATAAAGCGTTCCGTTGCTCATCAGAGACGAGCGGAATATCCACCAAAGCGGTAACAGCACTAACGCTGCCAGGATAATTACGACAAGCAATACGACTCTATTTATAATCTGTTCCTTTTTCTTTCTGCTTCTAATTGATCTTCCTGCCATCCTAATCGTCCTCCTCTCCAAAAAGTGCTGTTTTCTGCGTAGCAAACAATATAACCGTGAAGATTCCTACGAGAATAAAGAAAATTGCCGCATAAGCAGCCGCATATCCCATTTTCTTTTTTACGAAGGCATACATATAGATAACATAGGACATGAACATTGAGGCATTCTGAGGCCCCCCGTCCGTCAGAGCTAAAGATGGCGTAACAACCTGAAGGTTTGTAATCAGCGCTGTCAGCAAGTTATAGAAAATAATCGGAGAAATACTTGGAACAGTTACATTCCAAAAACGCTGCCACGCATTTGCTCCGTCGATTTGCGAAGCTTCTATGTACACTCTGGGAACATTCTGAAGTCCCGCAAGAAAAATGACGATCAGATTACCGCTGCACCATATGGCTATCAGCGCCAGCGATGGGAGCACTTGACCGGGACTGTTCAAATATTGCTGGGTCGGAAGACCTAACATGCGGTTTACGAAATTGAATAAACCGTAATTTACCTCATACAGCCATTTCCATCCCGTAAATATGCCGATTGCAGGCAATAAATAAGGAATGAAGAAGATGGAACGCCAAAGCGTCCTTCCTATTATCTTCATATTCAGAAAAATGGCAATTACAAGAGAATATAAGATGGAACCGACTACCGTAAGCAGGGCAAAAATAATCGTCGCTTTCAACGAATCGAAAAAGTATACATCCTTCGTAAAAATTCGTATAAAGTTATCCAGCCCTACGAATTCCGGGTCCTTTACACCGTTCCACTTGAACAGGCTAAGTATAAATACCGCTATCGTCGGCAAATAACTGATGAAGGTCAATCCAAGAAACGCCGGAATAAGACAAAGATATGCGGTTCTCGCCTCATTTTTGCCTGCCCGCGACCTTTTGCTCTTTTCGGCTCCATATTTTTTACTCATTTAAACACCTTTCCTTCCTGCATTTCTTTCGTTATCCGCCCGCCGCATATTATGCGGCGGGCAGGCATTTCTACTACTCATTATATTCCGTAAAGATTTCATTTAATTCTTCCGCATATTCATCCAATGCTTCCTGCGCGGTCTGATCTCCGGTCCATACATAGGATAACGCCATAGTAAGTGTGCTGTTGAATTCCTCCGTTCCATTTACATAATACCATGCAGTAGATTGTGAATTATCTCTTGCATAATCTACAACTGCAGACTGATACATATCGTGCTCAGGGAAGTTCTCGTTGTTGATCCATTTATCGGTAAGTGCCTGATCCGTATACCATGATTCCAAAATAGGCATCCATGTACCTGCTTCGATTAAGGACCAAGAATTCTCTTCCTGATAATACCACTTCAGCCAGGTCATAGCTTCCTGCGGGTGTTCTGTCTGAGAAAATACTACATTCGGTCCTCCTGTACATATGGTTACTTTATTTTGGAAATAAGGAAGGACACCAACACCATATTCAAACTGTGCATCCGGGCCCAGGAAGGTTCCTACGTTCCATGCTCCGTCTGTAGACATAACGACTTTTTCCGTTCCGAGCGAAGTGTTCAAGGAGTTTGAGGCATCGCTGATTTCAGGAGCGCAATGATATTTTAAGGTTAAATCGGCAATAGCCTGAATTGCATCCGCTGTTTCCTTGGAATTAATGGTACATGCCGTACCGTCGGCACTATAATATCCGCCGCCGTTTGACAATGCCCATACTTCCAGCTGCCATGCGAGCGTGTTAATGTTACAGCCGTAAATTTCGATATTTTCAGGATCGAAAGCAGGATCCAAAGCATTTTTCCCATTAATATCCAGCGTCAATGTCTGTGCTACCTTTACAAAGGTATCCCAATCCCAGGCTTTGTCTGCGGAAGCCGGCGGTGTGAACTGCGCCGGATCGAGATTCTGCTTCTCACATACTTCTTTAAGTAAATCGATGTTATACCACATATTTAAGACTTCGTTTGCTGCAGAATAAGCTACCGGCGTACCCTTGAACTTAAAGGTAAGAGACTCTAAAGGCTTCGCATCCCCTTCGCCGTACATGTCGCTTATATCATAGAGCAATCCATTTTCTGCAAAATCCAAAACGCCCGCTTCACTCATAATACCGGTATCCGGCAATTCCCCTGCCGTAGCCATGGCATTGAGCTTCGTAACATAATTGTCGTGGTCGATCTTCAATACTTCTACATAGATTTCATCCTGCTCCGAATTGAATTTATCTGCCACTGCCTGGGTAGCCGCTGTTTCCGTATCATTTCCCCACTGCGCATAAGTAATATGCACTTTGTCACTGTCGTCTGTTGTCTCCGCTACCGGAGCCTCGGCTTCTTCCGTCTGTGCCGCTTCTGTCTGCGTCTCAGTCTCCTTGGTTTCCACACTTGCCGTTTCCTGGCTGCTTCCACAGCCTGCCAGCATTGTTCCTGCCAAAAGCAGAGACATTGCCAGGCTTACTAATTTCTTTCTCTTCATATTTTCCTCTCCTTTGATAATGTAATTTTTATTCCACGGCATTCGTTATTGAATACCGTCATAAACACCCCATTTTGACCTAGATCTTCACTTTCTGCCATACTAACATCTCGCCGCCGCCGCGGTTGTTCCAAAGGCAGTAGGGAACCGCCCGAAGCTTCATTTCCTTTAGTTCAAATTCCGGCGCTCCATACAGTTCACCTCTTGAAATCTCCTTGTTTTCCAACCGGATTCCGTCATACTCCAGCACCGGTATATCTCCCACCAGCCCCTCTGCAGGCTCTCTCGGTTCAATCGGTTTGTTGATTTCCACATACACTCCGGCAAGGTTTCTTCCATTTTCCTTTTCTTCCAGACAATACACTAAAGGTCCCTTTACCAAGGCTACTTTTCCGCAGTCCTCGCGGACATTATCATTGGCTGCCACCCATTTGGCATCTATTCCGAAGTAGACGGCCAGCTCATGCTTTCCTGCTTCTCCCGCCTCTATAATCATGTATCCGGCTTCTCTGGCAGGCTCTAGCAGATCCCCGTCCAAAGTTGCCTTTACGCTATTTGCATATTCCGGAACTCTTATCTTTATCCGGAGCGCCTTTGCCCCATCGCTCTCATAGTCGAGCCTGACAACACCGTTTTGCAGCAGCCTGGATCCCATCTTCACATGTAAGCTGCCTTCTTCTAAAATGACTTTTACTTCCGACGAAATAAACTGATGGATGAACAATGTATTTCCTTCCTTCGCATAAATATATTGTCCTAAAGATGCCAGTGTTCTCGCCACATTAGTCGGACAGCAGGCTACAGAAAACCATTTTTGCCGGTTGGCTTTCACATGATCCATGTATGTCCGCTTCGTACAAAATTCCGGCACCACCTCCAAAGGATTCACGTAAAAATAGCGGTTTCCTTCTATATTGATTCCCGCGAGAACTGTATTATAAAGTGCTTTCTCGACAATATCGTAATACCCGGCCTCTCCTGTTACCGCCGTCATCCTCTGCCCAAACATCATAAGTCCTATAGAAGCGCAGGTCTCCGAGTAGTTCGTTCGATTAGGCAAATCATAATCCACCGTGAATCTTTCTAATAAGCCGCTGGAACCGATGCCTCCGGTAATGTACATCCGCCTCTGTGTAACGTTATTCCAGATAGCCTTGCATGCTTCTAAAAGTTCTTCGTCCTGCCGCTCTCCGGCCAAATCCGCCATCGCACTGCACATATACATGGCGCGGACCGCATGCCCTTCCGCTGTTCTTTGCTTTGCCGGACGCATATGCGCCTGAGAGTATGCCAAATCATAATTATCGAACTCCGGAAAGAACTCATATCCGCCGCGCCTTCTGATTTCTTCAAGGAAATAGCTGGGCTCTTTTCCTCTTTCGTCGATAAAGTAATACGCACAATCCAGGTATTTCTTATCTCCGGTAACACGATAGAGCTTTATCAGACCCACTTCCACTTCCTGATGCCCCGGGTAGCCATGTATCTGTCTTTCCTCCGGACCGAAGACCCGGCAGATTAAATCCGCGTTCCTTCTGGCAATGTTAAGGAGACGATCCTTCCCGGTCGCTTCATAATACGCTGTTGCGGCCTCCATCAAATGTCCTGCAGTATAAAGCTCATGCCCTTCTACCTGATTGCTCCATTTTTTTTCAGGAGCCATAATCGTAAAATATGTATTTAAATATCCATCCGGCTCCTGCGCCCTGCCTACCAGTTCTATTATCTCATCCGCCTGCCGCTCAAAAGCCTTGCCGGTTCCGTTGTCGATACAATAGGAGACTGCCTCCAGCCACTTATATAAATCCGTATCCTGAAAAACGATGCCTCTGCGTTCTCCTGCCATCTCTCCGGCAGCTATCTTGAAATTAGCGATGCAATAGGTCGGCAGAGCCTCCTTCTGACGATCGTTCAACACTTCCCACTGATATTCCAAAATCTTATCAGCCACCTGTTTCGTATAGCTTCCAAACAGCGAATCCGTTATCTTAATATTTCTCAATTTTATTTTTTCCAATCATTATCCAGCCTTTCTGTTATATTTTTCCATATTATTCTTTCGTTTTTTCTTTTTTCACTGCTTTATGTTTTATTTTTTCATTTTATTATCCTATTTTTTTATTAAACGTTTACTATTTATAATAATAAAATTGAATTTTCTCATTATTTAAGCCATCAAATTAGTTTATTTTATTATGGTAAACGTTTACCTTTCTGTTGATTCATTCTAACATTTGAAATATTGTTTGTAAATACTATTTGTTATTTTTGTTAAATATATAAGATTTTATCTTTTCATTTTTGTATAAATTGAACATGCAATTCCTTTGCCTCGCTTTTCATCTTGTAAAACGTTTATCCTGCATATATAATATAAACAAATGTATTTATCGAGGTGGAAATTTTATGGCAAACATGAAAGACATTGCTGACAAGGCGAATGTTTCTATAGCGACCGTTTCCAAGGTCTTAAACGGAATCGGCGGAATAAGCAGCGAGACGGCGGAGCTGGTGCTTTCTATCGCAGAAGAATTGAACTACCGGCCGAATCTTTATGCAAGAAATTTAAAAAAAGGCCAGAGCCATTCTCTTGGCATCATATCGGAAGACATTACCGTCTTCAATACCCCGCCCATCATCGATGGAATAGGTGCCTGCTGTGAAGAACGGAATTATCATTATCTCCTGGAAAATCTCCGTCTTCACAAGCTGAATATCGATCCGGTTCTCCACGCCGGCAAATATAATCAACTAACCGATGAAGCTATTGATCTGATGCTTTCCATGCAAGTGGACGGAATTATTTATTTGAGCTGCCACAGCCATAAGGTTCTCGCGCATCCCCTGAACCAAAATATCCCTTTTGTCTGTGCCTACTGCAGCAGTCCAAGCCTTTCTATTCCGTCCCTGCTTTACGATGACAGAAAGGCGGCATATGAAGCTACCGCTCTGCTCATCCGCCAGGGACATGAACGTATTGGCTGCGTGACAGGTTCCTCGGACAGTATTCATATGAGAAACCGGCTGACCGGATATCAGGAGGCGCTTTTTGAAAATGACATTCCCTATAATCCTCATCTGACCATACAGGGAGACTGGAACAGGGACAGCGGATATCAGGCAGCCGAAAAGCTGCTGAAACAGAATGTTACTGCTATTTTCTGTCACAATGATATAATGGCAATGGGAATTATAGATTATTGCACAAAACAGGGAATCGAGATAGGCCGTGATCTGGCGCTGATCGGTTTTGATAACCTGGAGATCAGTACGGTATGCCGCCCGACACTTTCTACGGTAGAACTGCCGCTTTTCGATATCGGTCATGCTTCTGCCCGCATCCTGATCGACAAGATCGAAGGCACGAAAGAGCCTGCTATAGGAGAGATATATTTGGATTGCCAGATTATCGAAAGAGAATCGACACAGCTCTACCGAAAAAAAAGGGCGTAGGAATCTCTTCCTATGCCCAAAGCTTTCTTAAGCTTCTTCCAATCTTCTGTCCCGTATTTCACCCCCTGTTCAGCGTTCCTTTATAACCGGAGATTCCGCCGGGATTTTCTGTGACTGTGTCACATATATAGGTTAGTTCAAAAAAAGTACATTTAGAAAATTAAGAAATTTACGGTTTATATTATGGGTTAATTAAGTTATAATACAAGGGTCGTAGTTTTTTATTGATAAAAATTAGTATGAAATAAGGAGTAAGTTATGGAAAATTGGTTTT
>JAEWPN010000236.1 GCA_023399455.1 Bacillota bacterium | reverse complement strand
GAAATGAGAATCTTTCCGTTTTGCTCCTTAATGAGTCCGCAAAGCAGCTGGGCAAGCGTACTTTTCCCTTCACCATTGTTACCGATAATGCCGATAATCTCACCTTTGTTACCTTCAAAACTGATGTCCGAAAGCACAGCGTCGTTCTTTTTATAATTGAAATCAATATGCTCTACACTTAACAGAGGGGTACCCGTTCGCTGTTGAAAGTAATGTAAAGGACTAAGCTTTTCTTGATAGAGACAGCGCAGTCCCATAGACACAAAATCGGTGTCTGTAAGGCAGAGAAACTCCGCTCTGGAATATTCTTTTACAATTTGTCCGTTCTCCATGTAAATGACTTTATCAATTAAATCCCTAAGATAGTAAAGACGGTGCTCGGAGATAATAACCGTCGCCCCTTTTTTCTTTAAAAGTAAAAGCGCCTGCATTAATTCTTCTGTTGCTCGTGCATCTAAATTTGCAGAAGGTTCATCAAATACATAAATTTCCGGCGATAGCGCATGAACCGATGCAATGGCCACACGCTGGCGCTCACCACCGGATAATTCAAATAAACTTTTATCTTTCAGATGTTCTATATTTAACTCTTTCATCGATTTGTTTACCCGGGCTATTAACTCCTTTTGAGGAATAGAGGCATTTTCACATGCAAAAGCAACCTCAGAAACCGTATCTGTTGTAAAAAATTGAGAACGCGGATTTTGAAAAACTGAGCCGACAGTTTCAGCGATTTCATTTAATTTCATTCCTGAAACATTATTACCCTTTAATAAAACACGACCATTTAAGCTTCCTTCATAAAAATGTGGAATTAACCCATTGACGCAGCGGGTGAAAGTAGTTTTTCCACACCCGCTGCGCCCTGACAACAATACGAATTCTCCCTTTTTTATACATACGTTTATATTGTAAATTCCATTGCCGTCTGTTTCATTATATTGAAAACTAACGTTTTGAAACTGTATCATACTTTCATGCCTCCTTATACTGTCAGGACTTTCTGAATGAGCGAAACTCCTATGACAAACAAAGTGAATCCCAAAGCCCAGAAGGCATCATTGGAGTTTAAGCGCACATCCCGATAGGAAGTGCGCTTCTTATGGCTTCCAAGACCTCTGGTAAGAGCCGATGCGGACAACTCATCCGCCACTTTAATGCTGCGCATCAAAAGCGGTACCATAGCATACTCTGTGGTCACAAGCGGTTTTTTTACAACTGCGCCCAGGGAAAGACTGATTCCTCGCATTTTCATCGTATTTTTTATATAGCGGAACTCGGTCTGTATTGTCGGCATAAA
The DNA here is from genome assembly GCA_023399455.1 of Bacillota bacterium. Taxonomy (GTDB): domain Bacteria; phylum Bacillota; class Clostridia; order Lachnospirales; family Lachnospiraceae; genus Kineothrix; species Kineothrix sedimenti. Next base: position 8,319 of record JAEWPN010000236.1, on the reverse strand, counting down.
GCGTAAGGTAACTGCTAATGGGATAATAACGTTGGAAGGAATCTTCATTTTTTCCAACGAAGCAATAAAATCATTAATTTTGACTGTTCGAACAAGCCAACTCCCTAACATCAGTACCGGAATCATTCTAAGAATAAGAAAGGTTAACATTCCCAGAACCATGCCAAAAACCTGTGCCTCCCATTGGTAAGAGATATTGCTGATGGCAAATACCCCTGCAAAGACTGCGGAAAATTGAAGAGCCGTTCGAATTTGCCGAAACCACAGCAATATGACAAGAGACGCCAGTGCCGCAAGCATGATCATCCGGTTACTGCCAGTGAAAAATGTAAGAAGGCCGGATTCAATTATAATCAGCAGCTTAATGCGAACATCCAAGTCACGTTCTTTGAAATGATTCTTTTTCGCCTCCATTTACTTTACAATTCCTGCTTTCACAAAGTGCTTTTTCAATACGGCCTTACCCAGGAAAGCACCGATAACAGCGCCAATAGCCGTTACCGCAATAACCAGCCAGAACATACCACCGCCCAGCAATTGCGCAAGTCCCTCGTAGTAGGCAGCCGTTTCGGGAGGGTAAGCGCTTATGTATGCATCCTTAAACCACACCAGCGGGGCGAACGCCGCAATGGGAAAACCAATCATATAAATCACAAATGCGGTCAGCATCCCACTGAATCTTTTTTACCTATTATCATGGAAACAATTTCTGCAATCAATGCAAACAAACCGACCAGCATTGTACTGGGCCACCAATGTCCCATCAGAATCATAACAAGACAAAAAACAACTCCCAAAATTAATGCGGAGCCTTTCTTGGGAACCTTAGCAAGCAAAAGCATATAAACAATTCCTAAGGGTAAAGCAAGGATTGCATTGGTGAACAGCCATCCAATCGGAGTGCTGCCGGTGATCATGCCCACTCCTACATATACCACAGCAAATACTGCACTGAGAATGCCGATAGTGATTAAATCACGGACATTCAATTTTTGTGTTTTATCCATTAAAAATCCTCCTGTAAATGTAAAAAATCGTACCGGCAATCATTTGCCGGTACGACAAGGTTAGCATAAACTAACTTCTTTTCACATTTCCAAAGAGATATTTCTAATGTCCAATCAGTTGTTATTAAATCGTGCGGATAAGATACATTCACTTGGGTAAAATCCGAACTTCTTATGGAACGCCTTGGAAAAACTACTGCTGCTCTCATAACCAACAAATTCAGCAACCTGAGCGATACTTACCGATTGTGTTTCTAACGTAATACGGGCCGTCTCCATACGCTTATCAAGAAAGTACGTATAAATTGGTTTTCCATAAACATGTTTAAATCCGCTCTTTAGTTTTGATTCGCTTATACAAACCGTACGAGCCAAAGCCGCTATTGTAATGGGAGAAGACATTCTGTTGTCTAATATATTTTTTGCATGTCGAATACTCTCCATATCCATTTTGGACAGTTTTACAAAATCGGCGGAAGTATTTTCTCCTTCTCTAATTGTATTGACACACGCCGCCAGCAATTCCAGTGCCTTCCCTTCCAAATATAACATTTTCATTCTTCCCGCATAAGGGCAGCGCAGGGTTTCCGCAAGAATAATTTTTGTCTGGGAGGAAAGATCGTGTATAGCATATTCGTAATTTTTCAGTCTTTTTGAAAATAGAGAGCATTCTTCTTCGGGCGAAAAATACTTAAGAAATTTCTTCGGGTGAAATGTAAGTGTAATCCCTTGATAGTGACGGCTTTTTTCATAGATTCCTATTTCATCGATATCACGGACATGATACAAAACTCCGGTGTCTTTTTCAAGTTCCATTGACTGCTTGCTATTCGTTTCTTGCCATACCATGTTTTCACCCAGACAGAACATCAGGACATAAGCATCTCCTTGCGTCTTTCCCGACAACTGTACCTCTTGATACAACTGCATGTCATTAAAACATACCTCGATAGCATCTCCTAATTTAATTCTTTTACTGCATCCATAACCTAAACCAGACGGTATTTTAAACTGACTCTCGTTTGTCTCTATACCTTGCATAAAAATGCCTGAAAATCCTTCACAAATGGGGCAATCCAAATTCTGGTGACTGCTAAACTCCCGCTTTACATATGTATTGTTATTACTTTTAGTTATCATAAGCATCCTCTTTAAATCTAATGCACTCTTTAAGAATCCATATCTTTCACAAATTTTGTTAGTCAAGACTAACCTTGTTATTAATAATACACTCGATTCACTCTAAAATCAATCGTCAGATACTCTACGTATTATGATGGAAGCCCGAATCCGGCCGATAACATCTTATCCGATATTTCAGCGGGGTACAGCCATAGGTCTGCCGGAATTTCTTAATAAAATTGGAGGGATAGCCATATCCTGCATCTCTGGCAATTTCGGCTATACTCTTCTCCGTTGTGGCAAGGAGGTCTGCCGCATGAGACATTCTTAGAGAAGCGGTATATTCTCCGATAGTCATATGGTAATATTCGTAAAAACATGTTTTAAGCTTCTGGGAATTAATGAGCAGCATCCGGCTGAGCGCCTCGATGGTCGGGGGATGGGTGAACTGCTCCGTCAATATATCGCGGGCACGCTGAATACTCTGAAAGTCCTTCTGATAGGAAAATACAGGCTGCGCCTGAGGTCTCTCACTTTCCAGGAGAACCCCCATGCACTCTAAAATTGCGGCTTCCAATAAAAGGCCGTTCAAGCTATCCTCTTCATCCCGTAATAACAAACGCTGTAAAATAACCATAATTTCCGCAGGAAGGTAGTGTCTGGTATGATTTTCCGGAAATTGCTCCAAGGGATCACAGTTAGGAAATCGAACAGCGATTTCGTCGAGAAATGCCGGATAGATCGTGAATTCTGCTCCATAAAAATGGTCGCCGGGCTTCCATGCCTGTCTCCCTTTCAAATTTCTCTCCAGCACAAGAAAGGCGGAAGCTTCAAAGGAAGAAACAGGCTGACGTTCCAGCTGGAACCTCGTCTTACCTTCATAAACGATTCCAAAACGCAAAAAGGGATCCGGTGTGTTGAACTGAACCACGAAAGAACGGGGAATGGTATAATCTGCAATTCCAAAATCATATAATCCGGACCTTGTGTAAAGATGAAGAAATCCATTTTTCGGATTTTCATATAAAGTATAATTTTCTTTTTCTACCGCCTGAAATTCTAACTCACGCAGCATAATCTGACGGAATTCATTAGGATTTCCTGAATAATACATGGAGACCTCCCCCTTTCTTATTGCCCGCATTGTTCGTAAACCTTATTATACTTAAAACACAAAAGTAATTCAATTGGATAATAAAATAATGAGAAAAGTTAAAATAGTTGCATGTAACTAACCTCTTTGCTATAATGCAAAAGTCGTTAGTTGAAACTAACTTTTTCGAAAAAGATGTTCTTCTACTTCCGCGAGCTTGTGTCTGCGCCGTAAGCTCGCCATATAAGATAAATTGGCGCGGAATACGAGGAGAAATGAAAATGAAGAAAAAATTTATAATATTATTGACAGCCGCTGTAATGAGCTTAGGCGTCTTAGCGGGCTGCGGCAATTCGGCAACACAAACACAAGCTGATGGAAATGCTGCAGAAAGTACGAATCCAAGCGATAGCCAAGACGACAGTCAAAACGAAAATCCAGACACTAACACCGCCGAAGCGGATGCTTCTTCCGCCGGATCAGGTACGATTACCGTTACAGACGCCAGAGGAGAAGTTGAAATTCCCGCTGACCCTCAGCGTATCGTTGATTTAAGCGGAAACAGCGACATTTTAAGTGTATACGGATATTCCGTCATAGGAACTGCGAATTCCGACGCTTATGATTATACAGTATTTCCCTCCTATCTTGAGGACATTTTAAAGGGTGCTAAGATCCTTGGCTTCAGTATGCAGGACACCATGGATATCGAGGGCATTCTGGAATTAGAGCCGGATTTGATCATCATCTCCAGCGTCCAGGAAAAAATGTATGAGCAGCTTAAGGAAATAGCCCCTACCGTTATGATCGAGCTGGCACAGATCAACTGGCGGGATGACATCAATGCCTTTGCTGAAATTATGGGAAAAGAAGACATAGCCGCACAGTGGCTGTCAGATTATGATAAGAAGGCAAGCGATAAAGGCACGGAAATCAAAGCGGCTTACGGTGAGGAAACAACCTATCTGGCATTTCTTGCCAGCGGTGGCCAGCTCTATGTCTTCGACGCCGCAGGAATCGGAAGTGTAATGTATGAGGATATGGGACTTGCCAAGCCTGCCAATATGCCTGCTCAGGATAACATCAGTCTGCCCGTAATAAGCTATGAGGGACTTGCCGAACTGGATCCCGATTACATATTTGTAGTGGCTACCGAAGCGGATATGGAGAGCTTGAGACAAAGCAGCATTTATAACAGTATGCGCGCAGTAGAAGACGGAAATGTGGTGGAGCTTCCTTCCAGCCCGTACTTCAACATGGGTTACAGCTGTATAGGAAGGGAAGTCTTCTTAGAGGAATTCACCGGTTTAATGGAGCAATAAACAATTATGAAAAGAAACACCATCATTTTAACAGCAGCCGGTGTGCTGCTGTTATTTGCGGGCATGATTTTGTCCGTTCATATCGGCGCGAAAAATATCCCCGTTTCAGAAATTTACCGGGCTTTTTTTCATTATGACGATTCTTTAAATGCCAAGCTTGTACGCGAGGTGCGCCTGCCCCGAATGTTCCTGGCCATACTGGTAGGCGGGATGCTCTCCCTGGCCGGAACTATGATGCAGGGCATTATGCGCAATCCTATTGCAGAGCCCTCTGTCATGGGTGTAACTCAGGGGGCTACGCTGGCAGTATCTATTGCTGCGGTGTCCTCCTTTGTGAGCGGCGTATACGGTAATTTTTTTATGGCATTACTGGGCGCTGCGGGAAGCGGCATGCTGATACTCATATTTACCATGGGGAAAGCCTCTAATCAGAGTATTTCCAGAATTCTGCTGGCTGGGACTGCCTTAAGTACATTCTTTCTTTCCCTCGCTTCCGTAGTGGCCTTATTGGGAAATCGCTCGCAGGAGCTAGCCTTCTGGGTGGCAGGCGGCTTGCGTCAGGCCGGCTGGGTTCAGGTGGGTATCGTCGCTGCTGCAGGCGGCTTTTTTTCCATACTTGCATTCGCCTCGGCCGCAAAAATCAACATTATCAGCCTTGGGGACGATGCGGCAGCAGGACTGGGAATTTCACCTGAGAGGGTAAAGCTTCGTATTATACTGTACCTCGTTCCGATTTGCGGTGTCTGCGTAGCAGCAGCGGGCAACATCGGATATCTGGGGTTATTCGTGCCTCACATTATTCGAAAACTCACAGGAAACGATTACCGCAGACTGATGCCCCTTTCCTTTTTATATGGAAGTACGATCCTTGTACTGGCAGATATTGCCGCCCGGACTATCTCGGCTCCTTATGAGCTTCCGGTTGGGCTTTTTACCGCCTGCATGGGTGTGCCCGTGTTTTTAATGCTGGTAAGGAAGGAGAAACGATAGATGAAAGAGAAAAAAAACAGTTCTAAAATGGCAGTCTGTCTGTTTCTCCTTTCAGCAGTTATCATCATAGCCCTTATGGTGGGAAGCTATCATATATCTCCGGTTCAGGTAATACAAACTCTATTGGGAAATGGGAACAAGCTGCAGAACTTTACCATTTTTCAGATACGCTTACCAAGAGTAGTTCTGGCTGTTATCGTTGCATCAGCGCTTGGCGTTTCGGGAGGAATTCTTCAGGGCATTACGAGGAATCCCCTGGCAGAGCCGGGAATGATCGGAATCAATGCGGGTGCCGCATTATTCGTGGTACTGTGGATTTGGGCAGGAACTGCCGACTATTACTCCACCTTGCCACTTTTTACCGTTCTGGGGATGCCGCTGCTGGCGATAACAGGAGCCTTGCTTTCCGTAGGGCTTATCTATCTGCTTTCTTCCAGGGGCGGAATTCGCCCTGTTCGCTTTATTCTTACGGGAATAGGCGTAAACGGCGGTATATTGGCAGTGATAACCTTTTATCAGCTAAGCATGTCCAAGGGAGATTACAATCAAGTGCTGACCTGGACTAACGGAAGCCTCTGGGGCAGCAGTTGGAACTATATCCTCCTTACAGCGCCGTTAGTTATTCTCCTGATCGGAGCGGTATTGTTTCGCAGCAAGAATCTGGATGTGCTGGCTCTGGGTGATGAACTGGCTGCAGGAGTAGGATTGTCCGTGGCAAAAGAACGTTTGCTCTTTCTTCTTTTTGCCACTTTTTTGGCAGCGCTCGCCACTTCCGTTGCAGGAAGCATAGCATTTTTGGGGCTTTTAGGGCCTCAAATCGCCAAAAAGCTCACAGGGCCGGCACATGGCAAAATGCTTCCTATGGCAGCCTTAATCAGCAGCATCCTTTTGGTGGGAGCCGATGTTATAGCAAAGAACCTGTTTTCTCCCATTGAGATTCCGGTAGGGATCGTTGTATCCATAGTGGGAGTTCCATATTTTATTTATTTGATGATAAAGGAAAGATAGGAGGTACGGAAATGGGAATTGAAATTAAGAATCTGCAAGCGGCATATGAGGACAGAATTATCATTCCGGATGCCAGCCTCATCATACCGAAAGGAAAAGTAACAATGCTGATTGGCCCTAACGGCTGCGGCAAGTCCACGCTGCTAAAGGCAATCGCAAAAACAATTCCGGCAAAAAGGGGCAGTATCTGTCTCCACGGAGATGACATCCGGCGGATGCCTCCTAAAAGTCTCGCAAAAAAAATGGCTGTACTGCCCCAAAGTCCTCTGGTCCCGGAAGGAATACAAGTAAAGGAACTGGTGGCTTACGGGCGCTTTCCCTATCAAAAGCCATTGTCCGGCCTGAAAAAGGAAGATCACGAAATCATCCGCTGGGCTATGGAAAAAACGGGGGTTTTGGAACTTGAAGAACGAAAGGTAGAGGAATTGTCAGGCGGCCAAAGGCAGCGCGTCTGGATTTCTCTGGCGCTTGCTCAGAAAACCGGGGTTCTGCTTCTGGACGAGCCTACCACTTATCTGGATATGGCTCACCAATTAGAGATTTTGGAATTGCTGCGCAAACTGAACCGCGAAGAAAAGACCACCATCGTCATGGTCATTCACGAGTTAAATCATGCCTCCAAGTTCGCCGATCATATCATAGGCATGAAGCAAGGACAGATTCTGTTCGAAGGTACGCCTAAAGATGTGATTCTCGTAGAAAATCTGAGAAAACTCTATGAAATTGAGGCAGTGCTTATGGAAAATAAGGATAAGGGATATCCGATTTGTACGGATTACTCCTTGATACACGATTAAAAATACCTATTGACACCCTCGCTTCTTTTTGTTATCTTATAGCCATAAAAACAAATAAATTAAGTTTTTTAGGGTTCCGCAATAGAAATATTGGTCTGGTCCGAGAGAAAACGCACAGTTTACGGACTGTGTACACGGTGGGATAAAAGCCTAGGAGATATTATTAATACTCCTGGGCTTATTTTATTGCCCAGCCTTTCCCATAGAAAAGGAGGACATAAATATGTGGGGATTATTACTTTCTACTATTGTTACAAGTGCGGCGGACAGCGTCAATCCGATCGCTATCACACAGCAATTCGTTTTGCAGGGAATGGTTAAAAAGCCGAAACATATCTGGTATTTCATCATTCCTACCGGGCTCACAAATTTCATAGGGGGATTCCTTGCCTACTTTGGGCTGGTTGCATTTATCGGCGATTTATTAGGGACTCTCATTCAAAAGTATGGACGAGTCATATTCACCGTAGAACTGATTCTTGGCATCGCGTTCTTGATTGCTGTATGCTATTTGATTTTAGGTTCACAATTAAAGGCCATGAAAGAAGAATTCTTTTGCACCGCAAAAAGCGAAGCTAACGCCGAAGAGCAGGCGGCTAAAAAAATAAAATCAGTATCTCCGGCGGCTCTAATCGCCCTGGGCACGGGGGCAACGATATCGGAGTTTTCCACCGCATTGCCTTACTTCGCGTTCCTGGCGATCCTTCTCAATTATCAGCTGACGTTTCTTCAAGTGACGTTCATACTTGCGGTATATAATATGATTTACACAGCGCCCTTAATGATTTTATACTTTATATACAAGAAATCGAGAAGTAAATTCGACCGCTTCTATGGGATCATCAAGACACAAATGACAAAGTGGGCGGATATTCTCGCTCCTGTTATTGCCGGCCTTATCGGTGTATTCCTTGTATTTCACTCCATTTCTCTATTGCTGAAATAGAAAAAATAAGATATTCGCAATAAATCAAAAGTGT
>JAEWPN010000193.1 GCA_023399455.1 Bacillota bacterium | reverse complement strand
GGTATTATGCGCGCACGCACTGCTCTGCGAGGTGTGCAGGTGGGTTTCATATAAATAAGGATATTCTTCTAATAATTTTATTTTTTTCACTTTAGTTTCCTGCCTTTTCTTATCCGGTCTTTTGTATAGTGTGCTGTATTAGTAACTTTTTATTGCCTGCTTTTTAATTTCGATACATATAAAGAATACCACATTTTGCCCTTTCCTGCATTTCTAATCCCGATATTTAATAAATTATCAGAACCAAGGTCTTTTCTATAGGATCGAGGTACCAAAAGTCAGTTTGCGAGCTTTATCAGGCAATAGGAACAAAACAAAAAGAATGACTGCGCCTATGAAAATATTTAGAAGTTTTTTCTCTGTATATTTGTTTTCTGCTATGTCTGGCTCAAATTTACTGAGAACTAGAACTTCTTATATATTGGAATCCGGCGCAGGAGTCTTTCTGTTTTGTTCCGATTGACTTATACACTTTAAAAAGTGACTTTTGACACCTCAATCCTATAGCACAAAAAAGGCCGCATATTAACGTTCTCACATTAATTCTACAGCCCTCATAGATACCTATTTTGTTGTATACAAGAATCCTTACTCTATCTCTACGAGCCACCCCTCAGGTGCCTCGATCTTACCCATCTGGATTCCCGTCAAGGTTTCAAACAGCTTCTTCGTAACGGGTCCCATATCGCTCATGCCGCTGGGCAGGCAGATTTCTTTGCCGTGATCCACGATTTTTCCTACCGGAGAAATAACCGCCGCAGTGCCGCAAAGTCCGCACTCCGAGAAATCCTTCACTTCCTCCAGATAAACCTCCCGCTCTTCCACTTCCAATCCCAGATATTCCTTCGCCACATACATGAGGGAACGCCTTGTAATAGAAGGCAGAATGCTGTCAGATTTGGGCGTTACCACCTTGTTATCCTTCGTAACGAACAAGAAATTGGCGCCGCCGGTCTCTTCCACTTTCGTCTTTGTAGCCGCATCCAGATACATATTTTCATCGAATCCGTTCTTATGGGCGGATACGATAGCATGAAGGCTCATTGCATAGTTGAGCCCCGCCTTGATATGTCCCGTGCCGTTGGGTGCCGCACGGTCAAAATCGCTGACACAGATGGTCAGAGGCTTCACCCCGCCTTTAAAATAAGGTCCTACCGGAGTAGCGAACACTCTGAACTGATATTCACATGCCGGCTTTACCCCGATTACCGCATTGCTTCCGAACATATAAGGTCTTAAATATAATGTCGCTCCCGAACCAAAAGGAGGAACGTATGCTTTATTCGCCGCAACGGTCTGCACAACCGCATCAATAAAACGCTCCTGCGGGAAAACAGGCATTTCCAATCTCTTTGCCGAATCCTCCATACGCTCCGCGTTCAAATCGGGACGGAAAGTAACAATGCGTCCGTCCTCCGTGGTATATGCCTTCATTCCTTCAAATATCGTCTGCGCATACTGCAATACACCTGCACATTCGCTGATGGTGACCATGGAATCTTCTGTCAGGACGCCGGCATCCCATGCTCCGCCCTTGTAATTGGAGACATATCTTTTATCTGTCTCAATATAACCAAAATCAATGTTTGCCCAATCCAGATTTTTCTTTTCCATGTGCTTCTCCTCTTCAGCTGTTAATGCCGGTTTCTTTTTCATTTTCTATACATTATTATACTTTTTTAAGTAAAAGTCAATAATTCATATCGGCATTTATCTTTTTTCGTATTTAACGAATTGATATGCAATATCGAAATATGTCTGCTCGTCACTGTCCGCCGTAATCTTCCACTCCGGCAGCTCATCCAGATTAGGAAAATAAGCGTCTGCCGTATAACTATGGTCGATTTTGGTCACATGCGCTACATCGCAGTAAGGAAGCATCTGCCGGTAAACGCTTTCGCCGCCGATGATATAGATATCCTCACTCCTATATTTTTTAAGCTCCTCCAAAAGCTCCTCCAAATCATGCACTACCACGGCATCCTTCACCGTATAGTCGGGATTGGAAGATATAATAATATTGATCCGGTTCTTTAGCGGCATTCCCTGAGGAAAAGTATCCAGCGTCTTCCTGCCTAACACTACCACCTTGCCCGTCGTCTCCTCGCGAAAATGCTTGTGGTCGTTGGGAATTCTGATCAATAATTCCTTTTGATTGCCTATTGCCCAATTACTGTCTACCGCAACTATCAAATTCACAGTTCATCCTCCGTATCCATTCAATCTTTCATTATCTATCATCTTTATCTATTATCTATTTCTTAGTGTACTAAATCGCTATCGGTATATTTTCCACCTGCGGTCCTGTCACATAATTCTCCAATTTCACATCGTTTCTCGTAAATCCATAAAAGTCCTTAATATCGGGGTTCAGCGTAAAAACGGGCGCATCATAAGGCTGCCTGTTTATCAGCTCCTCGATAATCGGTATGTGCCTATCATAAATATGAGCATCTGCGATGACATGAACAAGTTCTCCCACCGCCATATCGCACACCTGCGCCAGCATATGAACTAACACCGCATACTGCACTACATTCCAGTTATTCGCCGCCAGCACATCCTGAGACCGCTGATTGAGAACTGCATTCAAAGTCAGCTTATCCGCCCCCTTCTTCTGCGTCACGTTGAAGGTCATGCTATAAGCGCAGGGATATAGATTCATCTCGTGCAAATCCTGATGCACATAGATATTGGTCATAATCCTGCGGCTGAAGGGATTGTTCTTCAAATCATAAATAACCCTGTCTATCTGATCCATCATCCCTTCCTTATATTGATGTTTCACACTCATCTGATAGCCATAGGCCTTTCCTATTGATCCGTCCTTATCCGCCCACTCATCCCATATATGACTATGCAGATCCTTCACATTGTTCGACTTTTTCTGCCAAATCCAGAGCAATTCATCCGTAGCGCTCTTTAACGCAGTCTTACGAAGGGTCAGAATCGGAAATTCTTTTGATAAATCATAGCGGTTCACCACACCGAATTTCTTCACGGTATATGCCGGAGTTCCATCCTCCCAACGGGGACGGACTTTTTCTCCCTCGGTGCTCGTTCCGTTTTCCAATATATCCTTACACATATCAATAAATACTTTATCTGCCAGACTCATATTCGCTAATTATCTCCTCATCTTTTCTTTCGTTATGACCGTTTTGTACCTTCACAATTACTGCTGTAAATTATTTATCCCATTTATCGCACAGCGAATTAATCTGGTCCGCAAAGCGTGCCAGATCCTTATTCGTGCCGCCCTCATTCTTTTTAATTACGGCAAGCAGGCGTGTACCTGCCGCCGTAAGACGTGTAAATACGTCAGAAACAATGCGCGCCTTCTTCTTAACTAAAAGTACCGGCGAAGCTTCATAAGCTAATTTACCAGTAAGGAGGTCAAAACATGTGCCGCTGTAAGGGGCATAGGAAAAAATTCCATACTCCCTTTCCAGACTTTCTGCGAAAGCATCGCAAACACTGCTTTCTCCGTGCACAACAAATACCTTATCCGGCTTTTTCTTAAAGCCTTGTATCCACTCAATCAGTCCATCTCTATCTGCATGTCCGCTGATACCCTTTAGCAAGCTGATATTCGCGCGAACCTCAATCGTCTCTCCGAAAAGCCGCACCTCACCCGCGCCTTCCACTAATGACCTTCCAAGCGTTCCATTCGCCTGATAACCTACGAACAATATGGTGCACTCGGAGCGCCAGAGATTGTGCTTCAAATGGTGCCTTATTCTTCCGGCTTCACACATACCGGATGCCGATATAATGACTTTCGGCGTGCTGTCGAAGTTAATCGCCTTAGATTCGTCGCTTGTTATTGACAGATGCAGGCCCGGAAAGCGTATCGGGTTGATTCCCTGATTGACTAAATCCATCGCTTCTTTATCGAAACAACTGCTCACGTTCTTCTGGAAAATCTCCGTAGCATCCACGGCCAATGGGCTATCCACGTAGACCGGGAAATTCGGATATCCTTTTAAACGCTTTTCCGCCTTTATCTGCCGCAGAAAATAAAGCATTTCCTGCGTTCTTCCCACCGCAAAGGAGGGTATAACTACATTTCCGCCCGCATCGAATGTCCTTTGCAGAACCTGTGCAAGCTCAGCCACATAATCCGGCCTCGTCTCGGAATGTATCCTATCTCCGTAGGTGGATTCTACTACTACATAATCCGCTTCCTCCGTCTGTTTCGGATCTTTGATCAGCGGTTGATTCTTATTTCCCAAATCGCCGGAAAATACAATCTTTTTCGTACTGCCATTTTCGGTCATCCATATTTCGATGCTTGCCGAGCCTAAAAGGTGACCCACATCCGTAAAACGAATATGGATACCTTCACATAATTCTATTATTTGGTCATAGTTACAAGGTACCAGCCGTTTGATAATTCCGTCTGCATCCGCCATCGTATATATCGGCTCGTGAGGTTCCGCTCCCGAATGCCTCTTCGCTTTGCGGTTCTTCCACTCCGTCTCTTGCATCTGTATGTGCGCGCAGTCGCGCAGCATAATACTGCATAAATCCGTAGTGGCCACAGTCGCCAGCACTTGTCCTCTAAAGCCTTTCGCGTACAACCCGGGGAGCATTCCCGAGTGGTCGACATGGGCATGTGTCAGCAGTACGTAATCGATCAATGCTTCCTCCATCGGTAACTTCGCATTCTCATATACCTGAATCCCCTGCTCCATTCCGTAGTCGATCAGGATATACTTCCCGTTTGCCTCCACGAGATGACAACTTCCCGTCACCTCATGAGCGGCCCCGATAAATGTTAGCTTCATATAAATCGCCTTTCTGTCCGCCTTACAGACACAATTCCCCTAATACCTTTTATCTATGACTTAATAACTGCTCAGTGATAAGCCTCTATGGTTCCTCCCTTTTTTAAATTACGGCTCATCAACTCTTCAATTTGGTCCGCTCCTTCCGCAATATCCTTTCGATAGTACAGACAGTCTATCTTTTTATACTGCCCGATAACGGCACCCGCAAACAATTCTAAATCTTCCTCGCTGTTTGCATCTCCATGGAAGAAAAACACATTTCCTCCATGCCCATGTTCAATTTTTTCTTTCAGTGAACGGCCTGCTTCTTTGTCAATGTCCATAAAAGCGATGATATATCCTTGTCCTGCATATTTTTCCGCAAGAAGGCTCCCTTCACCCTTAGCACCGCCCACAATCACACATGTTCTTCTAGGAAGCATGGTTCTTGTCTCCTTGTTTATTGGATTTTTATTCTTAGTGTATTAGTTCAGCGCGCCTCGAACTGTTTTTATTATACAAAAATCGACGGCCCATATCAAGAATTAAAGAGCATCACGCGATGCTTTACACTTTCAATTATCACTAAAACGTAATGTTTTACTATTTCAATTCGTTGGCCATCGTGTAGAACTGATAATAAATCCCCTTATTTTCCAACAACGCATCGTGGTTTCCTTCTTCCACGATTCCCGCTTCGGTCAGCACAAGTATCCTGTCGGAATTACGTATACTGGAAAGCCTATGAGCTATGGTAAGGGTGGTTCTTCCCTCTGAAAGCCGTGAAAGTGACTGTGCAACAGCAAATTCGCTTTCATTATCCAACGCTGATGTGGCCTCATCCAGAATGATGATCGGAGGATTTTTTAAAAATACTCTGGCGATACTGATTCTCTGTTTCTGTCCTCCCGAGAGCTTCACTCCCCTCTCGCCTACGTAGGTATCATAGCCGTCCTTAAGCCCCATGATAAACTCATGCGCACCGGCCTTCTTCGCCGCCTCTGTCACTTCCTCTTTTTCGGCTCCCTGTCTTCCATATACAATGTTCTCGAATATTGTTCCCGAAAAAAGATATACATCCTGCTGCACAATCCCTATATTTTTCCTCAGACTTTTTAACGTAAAGTTCTTAACATCCTCTCCGTCTATAGATATCCTGCCGCCTGTCACATCATAAAAACGGGGAATCAGATTGCAAAGTGTGGTCTTTCCTCCCCCCGAGGGACCTACAATAGCTACTTTCTCTCCGTTTGCTATTTGAAGATTCAAATTCTCGAAGACAATGTTGTGGTCATCGGGATATTCGAAGCTCACATTTTCAAAAACGATATTTCCCTCCGTTTGTATCAATTCCTTCGCATCCGGTTCGTCGAAAATCTCGATATCCGCATCCATAATCTGCAAAAATCGCTCGATGCCTGTCATACCCCTTTGAAACTGCTCTGCGAATTCGATGATGCGCCTTATGGTCGCTATCATCGTCGTCACGTAAAGCATGTACGCTACCAGATCCCCCGCTACGATCAGCCCCCTCACCAGAAAGATGCCTCCGGCCACCACCACCGCAAGGTACATGATTCCATCGAACATTCTCGTAGATGTCTGAAAGGTCGCCATATAGCGGTACATTTTCCTTTTAATATCGAGAAAATCCTCATTGTCTTTGGCAAACTTATCGTTTTCGGTATCCTCACCGGTAAAAGCCTTCACTACCCTCTGACCAAGCAAACTGTCCTCAATTCTCGCGTTCAGCTCTCCGATCTGGTACCTCTGCTTGCTGAAAGCACCTCTCATCCTGAAATTCAAGGGCATACACACAGCAATCATGAGCGGGACAAAAATAAAAATAATAAGCGTCAGCGGTACGTTGATTCCCGCCAGTATGATAAAGGAGGTAACTATCTTAATCGCCGCAATGAAGAATTCTTCCGGACAATGATGGGCAAATTCCGTCACGTCGAACAGGTCGTTAGTAATCCTTCCCATGATCTGTCCAACCTTCGTATTATTATAGTAGGTATCGGACAGCTTCTGTAGATGAATATAGGCGTCCCTTCGCATGTCCGTCTCTATTTTAGCCCCCATCACATGACCCGCGTTAGCCATGTAATAAGCGGCAATGCAGTCCAGGATGCGAAGAACCAGGTACAAAAGTCCCAGTCTGCCAATCGTCCCCACCGACAGAGCGGCCAAATTGTACAAACCCTCATTGGTAATATACCTCATGATGAGCGGCAGCACCAACTCGCATACCGTAGTCAGTGCTGCGCAAAACAAATCCGTAAAAAGCGTTTTTTTGTAGGGTTTAAAATAAGGAATAAATCTCTTTAGCAATTCGTTTGTCTTATATTGTCTGTTATTCATATTCTTTCTCCTGACGTTCGAAATCCATTATAGCATAACTGCACGCTATAAATCAAACCCTCAGGGCGGGTTCGGCCGCAGGGGATGGCCTCCTGTCTGCAATTCCGCCTATGATCAGAAGCTCATGCACCAAAAGGGGTGTACACGACAATGCCGCCAGGCAGCCCCATTCCGCCAGAGACAGCCTCGTCGTTCCAAACAGCCCGACAAAATAAGGAATTTCCGTTACGAGGACCTGTAAACCAATGCCAACCGCACACGCAAATATCATATAGCTGTTGGAAAAATGATTCATGCGAAATACCGACTTATTCACGTCCCGCATACCTATGGCGTGGAATAGCTGGCTCATCCCAAGTACGGTAAAGGCATGGGTCTGCGCTTTGTTTAATAGCTCGGGCAGTTTCAGCATCGATTCTATACTGTGCAGACTGACAGGCAGCCCCTGCCTGAGCAGTTCCCCATATGGCACCTGCAGAAACGCCGTAATACTTATCGTCGCTATGACCACTCCATAGCAAAGCGTGCAGGCAAGCCCTCCCCTGGCAAAAAGATTTTCCTCGCTTTTTCGAGGTCTTTGCTTCATAAGTTCTTTTCCGTCGTTCTCATCCACTCCCAGTGCCAGCGCCGGAAGGGAGTCCGTAATCAGATTGATCCAAAGGATATGGCTGGCCTTCAGGGGAGAAGGAAGACCTACAAGAATCGCGGCAAGCATCGTAATAATTTCTCCGAAGTTGGAGGAAAGCAGAAAGAGGATCGCCTTACGAATATTCTCATAGATTCCCCTTCCCTCTTCGATAGCCTTTCGGATCGTCGCGAAATTATCGTCGGTCAGCACCATATCCGAAGCATTTTTCGCCACATCCGTGCCGTTCATTCCCATAGCAATTCCTATGTCCGCACATTTCAGGGAAGGGGCATCGTTTACGCCGTCTCCCGTCATTGCCACTATTTTTCCCTTTTTCTTCAGCGCATCTACTATTTTCACCTTATGCTCAGGCGATACCCGCGCATAAACTTTAATATGCTCCGCTTTTTCTTCGAATTCCTCCTCCGTAAGAAGCTCCAGTTCGCTGCCGCTTAAACATTCCTCCCGACGGAAAGCAATTCCCAGCTCCCTCGCTATGGCGAACGCGGTATCGATATGATCCCCCGTAATCATCACCGTATCAACCCCAGCCTCCTTGAAAGCTTCCACTGCCTCTGCCGCCTCCGGTCTTGCCGGGTCCATCATCCCCACCAGGCCAATAAAGGTGAGTTCTCTCTCCTCCGCATCCGGTGCCCCCTCCCGCATAGCTATCGCCAGCACGCGTAAGGCCTCCGCCGCCATCTGCCCCACTGCCTGCATAATGTCTCTCTTACCTGAATCGGTCATGGGTATCTTCTTACCGTGGGATTGCATATACTTGCAGCGTTTTAGCATTTCTTCGGTACTTCCTTTGGTATAGGACACTTTTCCATCTACACCCTTATGGAGGGTGGTCATCATTTTTCTGTTGGAATCGAACGCCTTTTCATCGATTCTCGGATAGGACGCTTCGGCGCTTTCCCTGGTGACTCCATATCGCTTGGCCAGATCGAGAAGGGCCAGCTCCGTAGGGTCACCGATCCTTTCCCCGCCGGAAATATTTCCGTCATTGCAAAGCACACAGCCCAGAAACAGCTCTCGGTATCTATTTTCGTTCAAAACATCGGAGGGCAATATTCTGGAATCCACATAACATTTTTTCACAGTCATTTTATTCTGGGTAAGAGTTCCTGTTTTATCGGAGCAAACCACGTTTACTGCTCCCAACGTTTCCACCGAGGGAAGACGCCGGATAATTGTATTTACCTTTACCATCCTTGATACGCTGAGGGCGAGGACTATGGTCACGATAGCCGGAAGCCCCTCGGGAACAGCTGCTACCGCCAGGGAAATCGCCGTAAGCAGCATATCTCCCACATCTCTCTTCTGCAAAACCGCTACGAGGAACAAAAATCCGCAGACAAACACCGCCACCGCACTGAGTACTTTTCCCAAGTCCCCCAGACGCTTCTGGAGAGGGGTCATCTCCTCCTTTGCTTCGCTGATCATATCGGCAATGTGTCCTATTTGCGTACCCATACCGGTTTCCACTACTATTCCCTCACCTCGTCCGTAGGTCACATTGGTTGACATAAATGCCATATTTCTACACTCGTTTACGCTAGCCTTACCTCCTGCCAAATATCCGGCATCCTTATCCACCGGTACCGATTCCCCCGTGAGAGCTGACTCCTCGATTTTTAAGC
Organism: Bacillota bacterium; assembly: GCA_023399455.1. Taxonomy (GTDB): domain Bacteria; phylum Bacillota; class Clostridia; order Lachnospirales; family Lachnospiraceae; genus Kineothrix; species Kineothrix sedimenti. The sequence continues at coordinate 4,062 of JAEWPN010000193.1, read as the reverse complement.
TCATAGTTTTCGTCAGTCTCAGATCCGCAGGCACCTGCCTGCCTGCTTCCAGACAAACAATGTCTCCCGGTACCAAGTCCTCCGCCACAATTTCTTTCTGTTTCCCGTTTCGCTTCACGATAGCATGGGGGCTCGTCAGCTTCTTCAGGGCTTCAATCGCTTTTCTCGCCTTACCCTCCTGAACCACACCCACAAAAGCGTTCACCACAATGACCGTGATAATAATTGCCGCATCGCCCATCTCCCCTAAGAGCATGGAAACCGCTGTGGCAACAAACAGAATAAAAATGAGAGGATCGTTCAGCTGTTCCAAAAACAGTGCTATTTTCGTCTTTTCTTTTTTCTCCTTTAGCTTGTTCTTCCCGTACTGCGAAAGCCTGCTTGCGGCTTCCGCGCCGTCTAATCCTCTTTCCGTATCACTTTTCAGTATTTGCCCGGTCTCCCGAATCGACTTATTCTCATACATAAACATGCCTCCGCTTGTACTTTGTCCTATGCTTTTATATGCCTGTACAAGGAAAAATATGTATGAGTAAAGTCAGCCAAAAATTTTTACATAAAAAAGGACACCCATCTTGCGATGGATGTCCTTCTCATGTAAAAGGGGAATTTTACATTTGAACTTTCGTTCTGAAGTAATTATAGCACACTGATTTGCATATGTACAGTCTTTTTTGAAGTTTTTTGATTTTAAATCTTTATATGTATGTCCTCTCCATGGGATATTTTCGCAATTATTATTATGATATTTTTGACAGCTGACTGCTTCAATCAAAAATTAGGAAATAAGACTCAGCATATTATTGAAAATTTCAATATGCCGCTCTTCATCAAGGATAATGCGCTCCAAAATACTTTCAATGTTGGCGTCTCGGATTACACTTGCCTGACTTCTGTATTTCCGGATGGCCGCTTCCTCTCCCTTGATAGAGTTTACAATAATACTGCGTATTTCCCGCGGGTACTGGTTGAATGCGGGTGTCCAATAGGCTTTTCTCCGGTTTTGCACACTCCATAGGCGCGGATCGGCTCCCATCTTAAATGCGAGATCCGCAAAAATATTCAAATGGTGCATTTCCACAATACTGATTTCATGAAAGCATTTGGCGAAATTAACGTAAAGCGGATCGAGTATGACGCTGTTATAAAAATACAGACTCACAGCAGTCATTTCCGAATTGCTGCTGCCTACGTTGCTTAGCATGGCCAGAGCATATTGGGGATTCTGACTTTCAGGTTGAATTTCAGGATATGGTAGGTTTACAGAAATATTACAGGTAAAATTATTACTCATGACCATCCTTATTAGAAAAATATATATTGACCATTACTATATGTATATGAAATGTATGTGGAAAAAGAACATTTATGTAATAACATGAACAAGTTCCGGAATCCGTCCGCATGAATAGTATAATATTGAGATAATCCTCATATTTTGACTCCTAAATTTCGTAACGGACGGCACAACACAATTATTGTTGTTTCATCATAACCTCTCATACTCTAACGAAGGGCGGCGCAAGGGTATTCCCAATGCGACGCCTTTTTTATATGCAATTATTCAATATCCCACATAACTTAGTACAACCCATTCATATAATATTATTATCTAATCTCACAAGGAGTAACAATATGGATTTAAACACGGGTGGTTCTCCCGATAACCAAATTAACCGCAGTCAGGACTCCGTTCCCTATGTAACTAACTTAAGGCAGGAGGCACTTAATAATACACATTTTTTTGCTTCAAGATGGACTAGCAAAAATATGCAATACGCACATATGTCCATACCGGTGGCCACAGAAACCGGGTTGGATGTTCATTATAATTCAGAACAGTTTTTTTACATCGAGCAAGGTGAAGCATTGGCAATCATGGGCTTCTGTCAAGAGTGCCTTGATATTCAGACACACATATATAAAGGTCATGCAATAATTGTTCCTGCCGGCATATGGCATAATGTAGTTAACATCAGCAATTTAGACCTAAAGATGTATACCATCTATGCTCCCGCTTTTCATAACTACAACACTGTGTACAACACTCAAGAGGAGTGGTTCGGCCACTACGAATATTAATATATTTCTGTATGGAAAGAAAACCTTATTTTCCCATGTTTTTTTGTTTCTTTCAACAACAGATAATATGATACAAGTTTCCAAATTCTTCCATAAGAATAGTATATTATTGTAATCCTCATATTTAACTCCAAAATTCAACAATAAATGTCACAATGGTATAAATGTTGTTTCATTATAACTTTTTATATATTTAAATAAGGCGGCGCCAGAGATATTCCCGGGCGCCGCTTGCTTGTGTGCAGGGGAGAGAAAGTACCGGGTATATGATATAATGCCTAAAGATATCAATATCCTACATAACTTAGCACAACCGGCTCATATAATACTATATCTAATCTCTCAAGGAGTGACAATATGGATATATATACCGGCGGTTTCCCCAGCAGCTCAAACAGCATCAATCAGGGACCTAATCCGTTTGTAACAAATCTAAGACAAGATGTTATGATCAATACCAACTTTTTTACTGCCCGTTGGACTGGCCGATATATGCAGTTGGGGCTTATGACGATTCCGGTTAATAGCGAAGTCGGATTAGATATGCTTATAAACTCAGATCAGTTTTATTACATTGAACAGGGTACTGCTTTGGTTGTTATGGGCATGAGTCGGGAATCCCTTAATTTTCGCACGCAAGCTCAAAGCGGGTTTTCTATATTTGTTCCGTCCGGAACCTGGCACAATATCCTTAATATCGGGAATAATAACTTAAAAATGTTTCTGACCATTGCGCCTCCCTTTCTTCCATACAATACTAACTTTGAAAATGCTGAAGATTGGGTACCCGCCAAATATCATTGATGCTTCCTAAATATCATAATTCTTATCCACTTTTTAAACAAAAACAGCGGCTCCCGAAAACCTCGGAAACCGCTATTTTACTGTGTTTATTAAAGAGCGCGAGACGGGACTCGAACCCGCGACCCCGACCTTGGCAAGGTCGTGCTCCACCAACTGAGCCACTCGCGCATTACTGCCCATCAACGACGGGCAAATAATAATATACTATAAGTTTATTTCTTTGTCAATTAATTTTTCTTATCCATCTTCGCCTTATGGTTACTGTCCACTCCATTCACAGTAACACATGGCTTCATCATTCAGCCGCATCCGCCGGCTGTTCCGTCAACTGCTCTTCTCCGGCATCACCGGCAGCGTCACCTTCAACTGCTGCCCCGTCGCCTTCACTCACTGTCGCTTCATCCCCGGAAACATCACTCTGCTCCACCCTGTCTCTGTATTTTACTCTATAGATTCTCTTAAGAGATTCATTAATGCGTTCCTCCGCAATTACTCCGTCCTTCACCGCTGCGAGAACTCCATCATATGCTGCCTGAAAATCCTCGGGCATAAGAATCATATCCGCACCCGCCTTGATCGCCATAACTGCCGCTTCATCGGAACTATAATATTCCGTTATCGCCGCCATATTCATAGCGTCCGTTATAACGATTCTATTATACCCCAGTTCCCCGCGAAGAATATCCGTTATTACTTTATCCGACAAGGAGCATGGCGTATTATCACCCACCAGACCGGGGGCCGACACATGACTTACCATAACAAAATGCGCTCCCGATTCAATTCCGGACTGAAAGGGAACGAAATCAGACGCCTTCATGTCCTCCAGGCTCTTTTCAACAGAAGCCATTCCGTCGTGAGTATCCTCCGCCGTTCCTCCGATTCCGGGGAAATGCTTCAGGCAAGAGCTTACTCCCGTATCCTGAAGGCCGCCTACCATAGCCGCTACCATACCACCTACAGCCGTAGGATCGCTGCCGAAGGATCGATTGCCGATTACCGAGCTCTCCGCATCTGTTACCACATCCGCCACAGGCGCAAAATTTACGTTGAATCCCAGCTCATAAAGATAAGATGCAATCGTGGAACCCGAATTATATGCTTCCATCGTATCGCCCGAAGCTCCAACAGTTGCCATATCCGAAACTTTCGAAACTTCAATCTTACTCTCGGCAA
>JAEWPN010000154.1 GCA_023399455.1 Bacillota bacterium | reverse complement strand
TATTCAGCTGTTACCCTGCATAAGTATCGCTTCCGCCATACGGATTGCCCGCACATTTTCTTTGATGTCATGCACTCTGACAAAGGAGCAGCCTTTAATTACCGCAAATACTGTAGTTACCAACGTTCCTTCCACCCGCTGTGTCGCAGGAAGATCCAGAGTAAGGCCGATTACCGACTTTCGGCTCGTTCCCAATAGTATAGGATAGCCGAATATTCTAAGTTCTTCCAGACAGTGGATGATTTCCAGATTGTTTTCATAAGTCTTGCCGAATCCCACCCCCGGGTCAAGAATGATGTTCTCATCTGCAATACCTGCTTTTCCCGCAAGATGGATTGTCTCTGCCAAATCAGCAGCTACATCCTGCATGTAATCGTTATAATCCGGCTTGCTCCTATTGTGCATGAGACAACAGGGAAGCCCGCTTTCTGCTATTACCGCCGCCATGTTTTTATCGTATTTCAGTCCCCAAATATCATTGATGAGATCGGCTCCGGCCTTTATTCCTGCAAGTGCCACCTTACTTTTATATGTATCCAGCGATACCGGAATATCGAAACGGCACTTTACCGCCTCTACCACGGGTGCGGTTCGTTCGATTTCTTCCTCGTCGGAAAGCTGTATGTAACCGGGTCTGGTGGATTCGCCGCCTATGTCTATGATATCCGCGCCCTCCGAAATCATTTCTTCCGCACGCATTAACGCCTTGTCCATGTCGTTAAATTTCCCGCCGTCAGAAAAAGAATCCGGCGTTACATTGAGGATTCCCATTACGTAAGTATGCTTATTCACTTCGAAATCCTTACTGCCTATTTTCATCGTCTGCATTTGTGCTGTCCTCTCTCTTTATATATTTTCTGTTCTGTCAGAACTACCATATCAAACGCATATTTTTCTTGTCCTTTTTCCAGTCACATTCCTTCTCCGCCTCGCAGCAAAAACAGCTTCTACTCAACTTATCCGCACGGTACAACAAACCGGAAAGTCCAGATTCCAAAGCCGTCTGCGGGTTTCTATGAGAAGCAATCGCCTTTAAAATAACACTTGTTTCTTTATCATCGAACCCGCAATCCGCAAGGATAGGTGCTGCTAACACAGCACTTGCTTCTTCATGAGGCGTTCCTTCCTCATATTGAACATGCCTTCCGACATCATGAAGCAGAGCTGCCGCATATATAAGTTCTTCCTCGGCCTGCTGCCCCTCCTTAAGCTTCAATATCATGGCAATCCGAGCCACATCGAGAAAGTGAACCATGTCGTGACGGCAGAACTTGCGTCCGGCTTCCGCTTTTTCATTTTTACATACATACTCTTTATAAGATGTGTGCTCTAATATCTTGTTCACTCTTTCCTTGCTTATATTCTCCATCCGGCCATAACCTCGCTTCTTCTATCAATACATATTATTTCTGGCGGAGACATATCAATGGGAATTAACCAACTGGAAAAAGGTGTTCTGCAGTTTCTCATTTTCTGCAAAAGCACCCCTCGTCACAAAGGTTACCGTCTTGCTGCCCGGCTTCTTCACTCCTCTCATGGTCATGCACATATGCTCCGCCTCTATCATGACCATTACCCCCTGAGGATTCAGATATTCCATAATTGCATCCGCTATCTGCGCAGTCATTTGCTCCTGTATCTGCAGACGTTTCGCATATACCTCCACTGTCCTCGCCAATTTGGAAATTCCTACCACTTTCCCGTCAGGAATATAAGCCACATGGGCCTTTCCATAAAAAGGCATCATATGGTGCTCGCAGGTAGAATAAAATACGATATCTTTTTCTATTACCATTTCATTATTTTCCGCCGTAAAGGTTTTTGCTAGATGTTCTGCAGCATCCTCTCCCATTCCGCCGAATATCTCTTCATACATCCTCGCCATCCGGTCCGGCGTATCTATCAGTCCTTCTCTCGAAACATTCTCTCCAATCCCTTCTAAAAGCAATCTGACACCTTCTTCAACTTTTTTCCGATTTACCATGTGTATCACTCCTGATTCTATCTCTATTCTCTATAATTCTAATTAATCCCCCAAGATAAGACAAGGAACCGAAGGCAATAATGACGCTGTCCTTATCCGCCAGCAAGTAGCTAAGTTCCACGGCTTCCTCCAAGCTGTCGGAAGCCGTCACTCTCGGATGGAACTTCTCCGCCTCCTTAGCCAAGTCATAAGCGTGCATAGCTCTGGGATTCCCCGGGGGCGTGATCGTAATGATATCCTGCGCCAACCCATAGGTTTCGCCTATAATTTTATCATATTCCTTGTCCCTCAATATTCCCATTATATAAATTATCTTTTTATTTGTAAAATAAAAGCGAATAGAATCGGCTAATTTCTTCGCTCCATCCTCGTTATGCGCACCGTCAGCAATGAATAGCGGTTTTCTTCCTATCACGCTGAACCGCCCTCGCCACACCGTATCCGCAAGCCCCGTCCTGAGCGCTTTTTCCTTAACCGGATAGCCTGCCTGCCCCAATACATCAATCACCTTTACTGCAAGCGCCGCATTCGTAATCTGATGTTTCCCTGCCAGTCCAATTTCCAAATCCTTGTAACCTTCATAAGAAAACCGCTGCTTTTCCACACCATATTTGACCCGCGTAATTCTTTCTTCTTCTACTACAAAAAAAGGGCTGTTTTTATCTTCTGCCCGTTTCATTAAAATAGATAAAACCTCCGTTTTTTGAAGCGCACTAATTACATAACAACCGTTTTTTATGATTCCGGCCTTATTCTCGGCAATCTCTTCCTGTGTTTTTCCAAGATACTGCATATGATCCATGCTGATCGATGCGAACACTGCCGCTACAGTGTTTGAAATGATATTGGTCGCATCCGACAAGCCACCCATCCCTGTTTCCAATATTACAATGTCGCATTTCATTTTTTTGAAGTATAAAAAGGCCATAACCGTCTCGATTTCAAAAGGCGTTGGATGCGGCAAACCTTCCTCCACGATTTCGTCAACCATCTGCTTGATCTCTTCCAGACATTCGCACAATGCCTGTTTAGTAATTGGACGCCCATTGACCTGTATCCGTTCCCTATATTCAAAAATAACAGGCGATATGTATCTTCCTGTCTTATATCCTGCCGCTTTAAAAACCGTTGAAAGATATGCAAGAACAGAACCCTTTCCGTTAGTACCTGCAATATGGATAAAGCGTAAATCATTCTGCGGATTTCCTAACCGTCCGCAAAGTTCTCTCATATTGTCGAGACCGAGTACACTCCCGTATTGATTTACTTCCTCCATATATTCCATAGCTTCCTTATAGTTCATATCCGCTCCTTTCCTGTCTATTTTTACGTACAATTTTTCTGACTGTAAAAATACGCAGAGAATAATATTTTTTTATTTGGAAATAATTATCCTCATGAAAAAACTAATCCATAACTTTATTCACTGTGGCATCCTTGGCTGGTGCCTGGAAATTACCTTTACCGCGCTGAGTTCCTTCCGGCGCAGAGAATTTAAACTGACGGGAAATACTTCCATTTGGATGTTTCCCATATATGGCATGGCATCCTTCCTCGCTCCGGTGTGCAAAATCGTAAAGAAGCAGCATTTTCTCATACGTGGATTTGTCTATGCCCTTCTCATTTTTGTCGGCGAGTTCATCACCGGTTCGCTTTTAATGCGAAAAGAAATATGCCCTTGGGATTACTGCCGCTCCAAATGGAACATTAATAAAATCGTCCGCCTGGACTATCTCCCCTGCTGGATATTCGCAGGCCTTCTTTTCGAGCGCCTTATAAAGGAAAGTGACGAGTCAGGCGATTCATAAGCTCTGCTCACAAACGCGCGCATCGTTACGCCTCTGTGCATTCCTCATTACGAAAATATATGCAATCGCTAAGAAAATACCTGTCATTATCCACGCACTGGCATTTCCAAAGCAAACGCCCACATAGCTTTGATAATATGCCGAGGTGAAGGCAAGAGTGGCACGGCAGACCAGCTCAACAACGCCTCCCAGTACCGGCAGCACAGAGTATCCGCTGCCCTGCATGGCATTTCGGAAAATGAATATCATGCCGAGGGGAATGAAGAAAAATCCGCAAATCATTACATAGGTTCTTGCATAGCCCAGCACCTCCGTAATATCTCCGCTCACAAACAGACCGATCGCATAGGGAAGTATCTGCATTATCACAGCATAAATGACAATTCCATATACTGCCGACATTATATTGGCAATTCTAACACCCCTTCGGATTCTCGTAAAATCGCTGACTCCCCTATTCTGCGCACAGTAAGTCGCCATCGTCATTCCCATAGCAACAAACGGCTGTGTCACGAACTGCTCCACCTTACACGCCGCGGTATAGGCCGCCACTACGGTTGAGCCAAACAGGTTAAGCGCCGCCTGCACCATCATCGTTCCTACTGCAGTGATGGAAAATTGAAGCGCCATAGGCAGACCAATACTAAGCTGGTTGACACAACAGATATAATCCACCTTCCGATGCTCCTTTCGAATACATAGTATCGGTACCTTTTTCATAATATAGATCAAACAGAGAACTCCCGACACCCCCTGCGAGATAACAGTAGCTATGGCCGCCCCTGCTATCCCCAATGGTATGACGAGAATCAGGAATAAATCTAATATTATATTGAGCACCGCTGCGATCATTAAAAAGTAAAGAGGTACTTTGCTGTTTCCTACCGCCCTTAAAAAGCTGGCCAGTAAATTATAAAAAACAGTGCACATCATACCTATACACATAATCACAACAAAGGTCCTTGACATCTCGAAAATATCTTCCGGCGTATTCATAATACTCAAGAGCTTGTCCATACCGGCGATGCTTACAAAAGTCATAATAATAGTAACTATTACAGATAAAAAAACGGCATTGCCCACGCTTTTTTTTAGCCCCTCAATATCTCCTGCTCCGAAACGCTGGGCGGTGAGTACCGTAAAACCCGTAGTAAGTCCCTGCATAAAACCGAAAATCAAAAATGTGATCGTACCTGTAGCGCCTACTGCCGCCAACGCCTGTACGCCAAGAAAGCGGCCTACGATAATCGTATCCACCATGGTGTATAACTGTTGAAAAATATTTCCTATAATAAGCGGGATAATAAATTTAACAATTAGCTTGGAAGGGCTTCCCTTCGTCATATCCAGTTCCATATCTCTACTAGCCTTTCAAATTACCTTTAAAAGGCGGTATGAAAATTCATCCATACCGCCGCATTTTTTATAAAATGTCCGTATCCGTATCATCCCTTAGTCCTGAGCCTATGTCAAGCGTGTTGAGGGTTCTTCTTTTTCGTCTCGCTTCCTCCGAGGTCTTCAGAATGTAATCCTTGATTTCTTTCGCATGTTTGATATGTATAAGCTGCAGCTTAGGATGCGTCGTATCTCCGGTAAAACACATGACGGTTCCAAGTCCGAATATTCTCTCTAATAAAGTAGCCTGAAGCTCCACGTCCTGAACCTTATACATATAACAGTCATTCTCGTGGGTCTTAAAAAGGCCGCTATTGACCACAATGTATTCTTCTCCCACAGTATATTTTGTAAACGTCCATGGAAGTCCAAAAAATAAAAGCCTTTTTCGTTCTATATATTCCATAATAATGACCATTCCTTTCCTCATTATTTTATACTTTACTTATTATATTAGATAGCTAATCATAATGCAAAGCCTTTTCATTGATTTTAGAAATTTTTATAAGTTTTTACATTGAAAGAGAAGAATCATTGTGGTATCATAGAAGAAATTTTAGAGCACATATTTAAAATGAACGAATTTAAGGAGGTATCCCATGGCAGCAAGAGCGCATAACGAATGTTTCAAATTTTCCCAGATACCGCTTAGCTGTTTATTTTTTTCCTATTCGTATTATCCATATCGTTCATAATTAATTTTGAATCGAAGAGAATTATTTCTCTTCGATTTTGTATGTACGGCTACTATTTCAGACACCCCCTGACACAAAATCAAGTAAACCACCCCGCAGAAAGGACGGATAACACTATGAGACATTTAATGGGCCCTCTCGACTTTACAGCCGGGGAGCTGGATAAGCTCTTCGACCTCGCAAATGATATCGAGCACAATATGGCTAAATATGCTCACGCATGTGACGGAAAAAAGCTCGCCACCTGCTTCTATGAACCGAGCACCCGAACGAGACTTAGTTTTGAATCTGCAATGCTGAACTTGGGAGGAAGTGTTATCGGCTTTTCGGATGCCGGCTCCTCTTCCGCTTCCAAGGGAGAAAGCGTTTCGGATACGATACGCGTTATCTCCTGTTTCGCGGACATCTGCGCTATGCGTCACCCCAAGGAGGGCGCTCCCATGGTTGCTGCCAGCAAATCCGCGATCCCGGTCATCAATGCCGGAGACGGCGGACATCAGCACCCGACCCAGACACTCACGGATTTGCTGACTATCCGCTCCTTAAAGGGAAATATCGGAAACTTTACCGTGGGCCTGTGCGGAGATCTGAAATTCGGCCGAACCGTTCATTCTCTTATCCACGCCTTGATGCGCTATCCTGATATTCATTTCATCTTCATATCGCCTGAGGAGCTGAAGGTTCCCGATTACCTTACCGATATGCTAAAAGAAAAGAATATCCCTTATGAGGAAGTCATTCGCCTGGAGGAAATCATGCCGAGACTGGACTTCCTATATATGACCCGCGTACAAAAGGAGCGTTTTTTCAACGAAGAAGATTATGTAAGGCTCAAAGACTTCTACATATTGGATAAACCCAAAATGGAACTGGCCAAAAGCGATATGCTTGTACTCCACCCGCTTCCCCGCGTCAATGAAATCTCTGTGGAAATTGACGACGATCCCCGCGCCGCATATTTCAAGCAGGTACAATACGGTGTATACGTCCGGATGGCACTCATACTTACATTGTTAGAAATCCAAGTATAGAATTAGAAGGGAGGAAAATATCATGTTAAATGTAGGAAGAATCGAGGAAGGCTTCGTTCTCGACCATATCGAGGCCGGCAAGAGCCTTTCCATATATCATCACCTTCAGCTGGATAAGCTGGACTGCACCGTGGCCATCATAAAAAATGCGAAAAGCAATAAGATGGGAAAAAAAGACATTCTCAAGGTGGAATGCGATATCGATACTCTGGACCTGGATGTTCTTGCCTTTATCGATCACTGCATTACAGTAAATGTAATCAAAGACGGAGAAATCGTAGATAAAAAGGAGCTGGTGCTCCCTAAGGAAATCAGAAACATTATCAAATGCAAAAATCCAAGATGTATTACTTCCATCGAGCAGGGACTTCCTCACATCTTCGTGCTCGCCGATGAGAAGAAGGAAGTTTACCGATGTAAATACTGTGAAGAGAAGTACGAAGATATTACGAAATGATGCCGGGGGTCCCAAGGTCATGTTTTTTCATGCAAGCATGAAACAAATGACCTTTTGACCCTACTATCATAAAAGGGCTTCCTCTATAAATTATTTTTAAAAAATTCTGCCAGATCAACTACGGCTTTCGCCTCATCCGGTCCCTCCGCTTCCACCAGGACCTCGTCTCCTGCCGCAAGTCCAAGCGCCATCACGCTGAGGATCCTCTTTGCATTTCCGAATCTGTCGTTCACACTGACAGAAATTGCCGACGCGTATTTTAGAGCCTTTCTCACCAGCTGCCCCGCCGGACCCTCGATCATCCCCGGATAATCCTTTATTTTATATTGAAAACTTTTCATATTCCACATTGGAAGCTGACTGCTCCCACTACCACTTTCTTTATAATTTATGCAAAGGCTTTCGATATACCTTTATAATTTCTATAATTCCCGCTTTTTTACTTTATATTCTTTAATTAACCGATGTATTTTTCAACGGCAGGAGACTCTTTTCGTGAGGATTGACAGATGACTTTTGATGAAGTATTATAAGTGTCAAGGGCAATGCCCGAAAGGGAGAATCATCATGAACTATTATATAACAAATCAGCTTACAAGGAAGCTCAGCTCTGTACAATCCATACCGATGAAACATTGTGCAGAGTATAGCGATAAAATAACGCAATAGGATTTCATCGGGAAACAGTGTAATACGCATACCCGCGCCGCCGGCAATCGCAGCACAGTATGTTTATTTCTTGTTTCCCGTATATCGTTAATGCGTAAATAAGGCTATGGACAATGTTTTTGTCCATAGCCTTTTGTTCGAACATAAGAGCAACTAGCCAAGCGTGTTGTTCGTTGTTCCATCCCAGCCATTTCAGACTCGGAAAGGCAGAAGGCAAATACACTCGTGTATTATTGTCTTCTGTCTTTTTTATGTAATAGAAATACATCTTTAACTGAGAACTTATACAGAAACAGAAAGGACTATGCCCAACATGAGCTTATTAGAAATTGAAGGATTAACACATTCATTCGGAGACACCTCCCTTTATAAAAATGCTAACTTATCACTAAACAAAGGGGAACACCTCGGCATCGTAGGGCAAAACGGTGCGGGAAAAAGTACCCTGATCAAGATCTGCACGGAGCAGATTATTCCTGATTCCGGTCGAATTATCTGGCACCCTAATATATCTATTGGCTATCTGGATCAATATGCTAAAATAAATGGACTCACCACCATAAAAGACTTTTTAAAGTCAGCCTTTTCAAGGCTCTACGCAATAGAAAAAGAAATGTCGATGCTATACGAAAAAGCGGCTTGCGGCAATATGGAATGCTTAAATCTTGCAGCTAAAAAGCAGGAACAACTTGATATTCATGGCTTTTATTCCATAGATACAAGAATCGATCAAGTGGCATCAGGATTAGGACTGCTCGCTATAGGACTGAGCCGCCCCATCGGGCAAATGAGCGGCGGCCAGCAAGCAAAAGTAATTCTTGCAAAGCTTCTTTTAGAAAAACCTGATGTCCTTCTTCTCGACGAACCCACCAACTTCCTGGACAAAGAGCATGTTGTATGGCTTGCAGATTACCTCTCTTCCTTGGAAAATGCTTTTATGGTCGTATCTCACGACTATGCTTTTTTGGATAAAATCGCCAACCGTATATGCGATATCGATAATAATACATTGGCAAAATACTACGGTACCTATTCGGAATTCCTGAAAAAAAAGACGCTTTTAAGGGAGGATTACATCAGACAATATACCGCTCAGCAAAAGGAAATCAAAAAGACGGAAGAATTCATTCAAAAAAACATTGCAGGAAGAAAATCGAAAATGGCCAGAGGCCGCAGAACACAACTAGAACGCATGGATAAAATGGAGGCCCTGGAACAAAAGGAAATCACACCTCACTTTCATTTCATGGGATTGCCCTCAACCAATGTCGAACATCTATCGGTAAAGCATTTATCGGTAGGTTATCACTACCCGGTTTTATCCGACATTAACTTTAACGTGACCGGAGGCACAAAAATAGCGATAACCGGATTTAACGGGATCGGTAAATCCACCTTACTTAAGACCTTGGTCGGTCAGCTTCCGGCAATGCAGGGCCGCTATAGCTTCTCCGGACAGGTGACCATTGGATACTTCGAACAGGACTTAATATGGATGGACGAAACGAAGACACCGATACAAATCATGTCAGACGCTTATACAAGCTTAGTCGTAAAGGAGATACGCAAATACCTTGCACGCTGTGGAATTTCCAGCAAGTATGCGATGCAGCCCATCGGCACCTTAAGCGGCGGCGAACAGGCAAAGGTAAAAATGTGCCTTCTTGCACTGACTCCATGTAACTTCCTGATCATGGACGAACCAACTAACCATCTGGATGTTCAGGCGAAGGAAGCGCTTAAGACAGCTTTATCTGAATTTTCAGGTACTGTCCTGCTCGTTTCACACGAAGAAACGTTCTACAAAGATTGGGTACAAAGAGTCATCAATATAGAAAAAAAGTAGGTTATAAAGGCAGAATATTCTTCTGCCATAAATAACCTACCGGAAATATTTATTAAAATAAAATTATCGTTAATTACCACATTCTACACTGATTTTATTAAAGAGGCTCATGATCTCTTCCGTTTGCAGCATCTTCTTCTCTTCACCTTTTTTATCCAAAATCACATTGCCCTCGTGCATCATCAAAAGTCTATCCCCATATTCTACCGCATAGCGTAGATTATGGGTTACCATGATGGTGGTCACCTTTTTCTCCCGGACGATCTTATCGGTCAGCTCCATGATGACTTCCGCTGTCTTAGGATCCAGCGCCGCCGTATGCTCATCCAATATTAAAAACTCTATAGGAGACATGGTTGACATAAGTAAAGCCAATGCCTGCCGCTGTCCGCCGGACAGAGAACCTACCTGCGTATACAGCTTATCCTCAAGACCCAGATTCAAAGACTTAAGCATCTCTCTATAATAGTCGGTTCTCGTCTTGTTCACGCCGCGTCCCAAGCCGTATTTCTTTCCTTTGTTATCCGCAATGGACATATTTTCCAAAATATTCATGCTGGGGCAGGTCCCCTTGGAGGGATCCTGATACACGCGGCCGATTTTGCGGTGTCTGAAGAAATCCTTTTTCCCTGACATATCCTCTCCGTTTACCTCTATCCTCCCGCTGTCGATATCGATGCTGCCGCAGATAATATTCAACATGGAGGTTTTACCGGAGCCATTGCTGCCTACCACCGCCACAAAATCCCCGTCATCTATCTTAAGGCAAAAATCCTGAAAGAGACAAAGCTCGTTGACGGAACCGGCGTTATAATTTTTATTAATATTAATTAGTTCTAACATATCTGCCTCCCGTCCTCTTTCTTTCCATTCCTATCACCAGTATGATGAGGAACAGCACCGCGGTAATCAGCTTGAGGTCCGTGGACGGAAGTCCCATCCTGATAGCCAGCGCCACGCACCCTTTATATAGAAGGGAACCGATCACCACGCTGGAGGTTATCTTGAAAAATGTCACTTTCTTAAAAAGACTCGTTCCAATGATAACACTGGCGAGTCCGATAACCACCGTTCCCGTTCCCATAGAAATATCAAAATATCTCTGCTGCTGGGCAAATATACATCCGCTTAAGGCAACCAAACCGTTGGCGATGGCGAGTCCGACTATCTTCACCAGCCCTTTGTCCACTCCCAAAGAAGTGACGATAATGTCGTTGTCGCCCACCGCCCGAAGGAGAAATCCGGACTTTGTACTCATATAACCATCCAGCAGATATTTGGTGATCATAGTAAGAATGAAAATAATGATTACCGTCTTATACGCCGACATGCCTTCCGGAAAAACAGCATTAATAAAGCCGTTGTCAAAAATCGTGTCCATGTTGTAGATCGGTAGATTCGCCCTTCCGGCAATCCTTAAGTTTACCGTATAGAGAGCAGTCATCATGATGATGCCTGACAAAAGATCCCGTACCTTCAGCTTAACATGGATAAGTCCCGTACATATACCTACCAGCGCTCCCGCCGCAAACGTTATGGGCAGCGCTCCTAACGGATTCATTCCGGAAGAGATCAGCATGCAGGTAATCGCAGCTCCCATAGGAAAGCTTCCGTCTACCGTCAAATCGGGAAAATCCAATATTTTGTAGGTTATATATACTCCCAAAGCCATAATGGCATATATCATACCTTGTTCCAACACGCTGAGTAATAAAGTCACTGTA
This sequence comes from Bacillota bacterium, assembly GCA_023399455.1. Lineage (GTDB taxonomy): Bacteria > Bacillota > Clostridia > Lachnospirales > Lachnospiraceae > Kineothrix > Kineothrix sedimenti. The sequence goes on along the minus strand of JAEWPN010000154.1, from coordinate 13,323 downwards.
ATTCCTCCGGTAATTTCTTATTCTACGATTATTTCATCGAATTTTTCATACGCTCCGTTTACAAACGCATCGTCCAGCGCAAGAGCGATTTTTTCTGCTGCTGCCGTATTTACATACAGGCTGGGCTTCGAAATAACTTCAAAATTCATTTCGGAAGCCTTCGCTTCTCCTTTTAATACCTTAGCCGCCATTTTACCGGTCTGCTTGCCGAGCTCATAATATTCCAGCCCCATAGATGCGACACAGCCCGCTTTTACTTGCTCCACCTCGGAACCGAATACCGGGATTCCAGCATTGTTTGCCTCTGCGATTACTGTCTGTAATGCGGATACTACTGTATTATCCGTCAAATTCGTTATACAGTCAACCTTTGTTACGATATCCGCTGCCGCCATACCCACATCAGCAATAGTATTGATTCCTGTCTCTATGATTTCAAATCCATATTCGCCTGCATATTTCTTATATTCTTCGATGGCACTGACGGAATTCACTTCGCTGGTCGTATAAATAATACCTATTTTCGTCGCCTCAGGCATAACCTCGCGAATCATCGCAAGCTGCTCGGATACTGCCAGCGCATCGGAAGTACCTGTCACATTTCCAGTCGGTGCTCCGTCTTCCCCTGCAAGCCCCGCTTCCACCGGGTCTGATACTGCCGTATAGATAACTGGAATATCCGTATTCAGACAGGAATTGTAAGCACTCATGGCACTGGGCGTAGCAATGGCACAAATCATATCCACCTTCTGAGATACATAGTTATCCGCAATCGTACTGGCCGTTCCTGTGTCGGACTGCGCATTATCGAAAAGCACGGTCAGATTCTCACCTTCTTTAATCCCTTCTTCCGCAAGTCCGGCCAGAAAGCCTTCCTTACAATTATCCAAAGAGCCATGCTCCGCAAATTGTGAAATACCGATGGTATATCCATCCGAAGCTTTTTCTCCGCAAGCTGTGAACATTGCCGTCATAGTTACCGCCGCTAAAAGTACTGATAATAATTTCTGTTTCATAATCTCCACTCTCCTTTTTTTATTATGCCTCCATTTACAAGAAAAACTACTCTCTGTGTATTCCATCCAAAAACGCATCCTGACAGCATGTCAAGCGCATCCCACTGCAGAAAAATGTTCTCCACAAAACAAGCGCGCAAAAAACCGCCTCAAGCTAATTGCTTGAGGCGGTAATAAACTTAATATAAGCAAACTTAGTATAAGTTTCATTATCGCGGTACCACTCAAATTGACATGCCATAGGCATCGACCACTTTATTCATGTACTGTCATACACGTCGGATGGATAACGGGTCCGAATCCCGCCGGCACCTACTATCAGTTCAGCCCGGCCTCGAAAGTCCATTCAGTAAGATTCCCTATACCGCCTTCCACCACCGACGGCTCTCTGCAATAGTTCCTGATACCTACTACTCTTTCTCATAGGTTTGTCGTTTATTTCTCTTTTATTTACATTAATCTAAATTTTTATGATTGTCAAGCCTAAATTTCATATCATTACTGAGAATGGAGTGAACAGTAACCGATAAACAAACAAAGGTAAAAATTTTTAAAAAATATATTTACTTCCTGTCCAATTAGGGTACAATGTGAATATTGAGACTTTACCATCGATTGACAAGATATTCAATTGATGGCATCAACGAAGGTGCGAATTTTGTTTTGCACAAACATACGAAAGGATGGAATATTTTTGAAATTCGACATGCACTGCCATACTAAGGAAGGTTCTTTAGATGGCAAAATTGCCATACGAGACACGATTTGTCTGCTTCAGGAAAAAGGTTATCAGGGTATGCTCATCACGGATCATAACTCCTACAAGGCATACCGTTATTATAAAAAAAATAACATGGACAAAGAGTTCCCTGATTTTGTCGTTCTAAAGGGCATCGAATACGACACCATCGATGCCGGACATATCATTATTATCATGCCTACAGACGTTCATCTGCCGCTTTTAGAGCTTCGTGGGCTTCCCGTCCACTTGCTGATCGATATCGTGCATCATTTCGGAGGAATTCTGGGTCCCGCCCATCCCTGCGGAGAGAAATATCTAAGTCTGATGAATACAAGGCGCGGAAAGAAATCCCGCAGCCTCATTACCCGTTTCGATTTCATCGAAACTTACAATGCCTGTGAATCTCCCCAATCCAACATGGCCGCAAGTGAATTAGCCAAACGGTTCGAAAAACCGGGAATCGGCGGCAGTGACTCGCACAGGGAGGAAAGTGTTGGCTTCGGCTACACGATGATTGAAACCGTAATAAAAAATGAAACAGATTTCATCTATGCCCTCCGCTCCGACGTTGCGATTTCTTCAGGCGGTGAGAGATATATGTTCACGACCAAGCAAAGAATTGGCAAAATAAATAACGTTTTAATATATTCTTTCTGGTTTTATAATAAATTTCTCGCATTGTTCAAACGGCACAAACGTAACATGGAAATTCTAAAAAGCCACTTGTATGAATACGCACCAAACCGCAAGGGGCACGAAGCTTACAAAAAAGGCGCTTAATCTGTATCAGGACACGAAAAGCACCTATAAATTCAAACTGCAGCCGGTTCATTCTATGACCTCGGAAAGAAGCAACTCTACGATTTCCGGATCAAACTGCGTTCCGGAGCCCGCCAGAAGCTCGCTTGCCGCGACTGCGCGGCTTATGGGCTTACTGAAGCTGTCTCCGCTCACCATTTTATCATAAGCCTCCGCTACCGCTACGATCCTTGCACCAAGCAGAATCTCCTGTCCTTTTAGCTTCCTGGGGTAACCGCTCCCATCGTACCATTCATGATGCGAAAGCACGGCCTCCGCAATAGGAGCATATTTGTCGACGGAGCGAAGTATCTGATAACCTATTTCGGGATGTCTCCTGATCTCCATCCATTCCTCCTGGCTCAAAGCCTCATGCTTGTTCAAAATCTTTTCGGAAATTCCTATTTTACCGATATCATGCAGCCTGCCAAGAGCCCACAGTTGTTCTAACGCAGCGATTTCCAACCCCATTGCTGCTCCGATAGCCATACTCAGTCGTCCTACATTTTCTGAATGCACAAGCTCCCAACGTTCTCTGGCAAACAGTTTCTGTAATACAAGCTGAACCATTTCCTTCTTTCTTGCATCTCCTTCCCTCAGCTTCTGACTATACATCCGCTCTTCAGCCTGCAAAAAAATCGCCTCGAACCTCTCATCTGCATTATCCTTTACCGCCCATCCGAAGGAAACCGATAGAATCGGAGAATCGGGATTTTCCGCATTGGACCGCTCTATTCCCTCTCTGATACATGCCGCCAGCTTCTCCGCACCAGTTCGGTCGGTCTTAGACAGAAGGAGCACGAACTCATCTCCTCCTATACGGGCCGCCACATCGCCGGAACGCAGTTCCCCTGTCAATACGTCTGCAAAGCGTTTGAGCAAATCATCTCCTGTCATATGCCCAAAAGCGTCGTTCGTCAGCTTTAAGACATTTATATCGCAAAGAATCAGAGCAAATGGAAAATTTTTTTGAAACTTCATCTTTCCCAGCTCTTCCTCGTAAAATCTTCTGTTAAAAAGTCCCGTCAATTGATCATGATAACTTAAGTAGCGTATTTCGTTTTCCGCCTGCTTCCGCTCCTCAATATTACGGCTGACTCCTACCGTCTCGATTTCACCGTCCTTATTGTATCTGTTTTTAATAGAAATCTCTACCCAGATTCCATTTCCGTCTTTGCACTGAAGGCATACTTCCATAAGGCAGTTCTTTTGAGCGGAAGGATCCTCCAAAAAATCATTTTGACTTTTCTCAAGAAATTCCCTCGTCGCTGCATAGGACTCTTGCATTACATGTGTCGAAAGTTTATTTGCCAGGCCTTCCTCTACAGTAAATCCGGTCAATTCGAAATAGGAAGGGCTAAGATAAGTAAATCTCTCTGACCAAAGGTTATATACCCATATTACATCGGCCGTAAATTCTGTAAGCAGACTATATTTCTCCTCGTTACGCTTAAGGTCTGCCTCTAGCCGCTTTTTCTCCGTTATATCGCTTACAGTAGACAGGATGCAGGTCTGACCTTGGTATTGTATTGTAATACTGCTTGCAACCGTCCATATCTCCTTTCCTGACGGATTCTTAAGCCGCATTTCAAAACCGTCGCTTCGTCCACCATTCATGATATTGTCAAACCAATGGACGCGTTTATTTTCTTCGGCCCAATAGGAGAAAAAACTCTGTTTTCCGATATCCTCCGGACGAACTTCATACAGTTCAAGACACTTCGGGTTAGCATAAAGAATCACACCTTCAGCATCAATGATGTGAAAGGCTTCCGGCAGACTTTCCATAATATATTGTAGCGGCAGCCCGTGGTCAGGGCCTCCGTTTAAACTTTCTTCCATAATTTCTGATTCTCCTTCTGTCATTTCATCATTTGTCTGAGAATCGCTTCAAAATCCTTTTTACCGGCAGTCTCCTTTTTCTCCTTTTTCATTTCCTTTACGGATTTACCGGTTTTATAATCTCTCAGTTTAGGCACAATAACAACCGATTGTACCATCCATGTATCATAACTCATACATTTGCCTCCCTTCTAAGTGCATGTTTCACAGGGCGAAATAGTACTATAGTACTATTTCATATTATATATCGGCGTTATTTTTCTGTTACTTTAGTACTAGAAAAATTGTTTATATATTTTATGATTTTTTTATATCTAGTTATGTTTTAAATCAATGTCGAAAATGGATATATTATAGAAAGAGAAATAGGTTGTAATACAGATAGGATAGTGTTGTGGCTCCGAAACTATATCATGAAATAGCTTCAAGTATCTGATACAGATAAAGAGATAATAATGACTAAGAACTTTATGATTCAAAGCAATGTAATATATTCATATATCAAAATAAAAGATTCAAAAAACAGAAAATCAATACATGCATAATATGCGCGATATTTGGTAAATGCTTCTTACACTCTCGCGTTTTCCTATGATATAAAAAAACTTCCGCCCGTTATCATTCATGGCGGAAGTTTTTTTAAGAAATTATTTTTTACTTCTTCAGTCTATCGTATACAACATCCTTTATTTCCTGAAGGGCATGCTTAAATTTGGCGGAAACCATGGTAGGATTGCCCTTGATCAAGCGTCGCTTATAGATATCCATAAGGTTCTTAAGCTGTCTGCTCTTTTCCAGATTTATCTTGTATTTCATCCACAAATCCAGAATTTCTTCCCGCATACTCTCGGGATATGTCAAAACACCGCTTTGAATCTTCCCTTTTAATCCCAGCAACCGTTCTTCAATGCTGGAGAGCAGTTCATCCGCTCTTTCTCCTCTCTCCTGTTTCTTCGCTTCACGGCCTTCATTGGATACGGCAATAATTACATCCAGACGTTTCTGTACACGCTCAAGTTCCTCTTTCGCAGCTTCCAGCTTCACAAGAATGTCACGCAGATCAATAGCAGCCTTGAAGGATAATGTAAAGTCCGCTACGATATATATCGTAAGGATGAATACTATTGACATAAGGATATTATGAGGAATATCCCCCACCAATTGTTCAATGGGCTTATGTACGATTCTTGTCATCAATATGGTCAGACCGCCCCACGCGAGAGTGGAAGTCAGGCATATATACCCTTTGAAATTAAACTTCTGATTGGAGTAGTCCCAGTACCTCACTTTGAACAGCACCTCCATAACCACGCCCGTTATATATTCCAGCACCGTAGCTCCAATACATCCCGCTACATACGTTAATAATACATTGTGCTGAAAGGGCATGGATACTACCAGCATCATAATCGCACCGCTTCCATACAGCGGGAGAAAAGGCCCTCGCATAAAGCCTCGGTTAACGCAGCTTCGTTTTTTCAAGGAAACAAATGCCGATTCAAAACACCACCCGAAAAAACAATAGAAATAAAAGAAAAATAACCATTGTGCCATCGTATAGGAATACATAAACCCTCCTCATTCATAAAGAATCAGCTCCCCGCGCCTTTTCCTATCCATACACTCCGGCCAGCACGCTCAGCTTTCCTTTTTTCGTTTCATATTCGCAGCCGTAGTAAATAAACCTTCCATAGCCCCTCACGGAAACAATGTCGCCTTTTTTTAGCAGATAACTGTTGTTCTCATTTACCCTGCCGTTTATGTATATCCGTTTTTCTCTAAAGAGTAAGAGGCTCTGATTTCTAGACATATGGTATACTTTTGATGCCACCGCATCAGCGCGCTCCGAAGAAACCGTAACTTTTACCGTCTCGGGCTCTTTTGCCGGAACGCATATGGCCGCATCCTCCGCCACGCATCTTACGTTGGTATGCTTTACCCTATCCAGATTCTCCATGATAAAGGGGGCGATATTGTTCGTACAAAATAAGTAAGCATTTTTTCCTTGAAGGAATATGTCACCTACGGTACTTCGGTCAATTCCCAGATTCATGAGCGCTCCAAGAAAATCCCTGTGGCTCAGCTCGTCTGCGAATTTCTCAATGAGAGGCTTAACCGAAAGGCAGGCGATAGGGAATTCCTCCTCATATCCCAGACTTTCTGCACTCCCGAACCGGAGCATCTGCCGCTCGCAGTCTTCGTTACCGCCGAACATTACATATGGGATTCCCCTTATCTCCTGTTCGATACTATAGAACGCATCCTGCTCCGCCATGCTCAAAAATCCTATATACGTATATATATTATGTTCATAGGATTTTCTTGCCAACTCCGCTATGCGCTTTTTCAATTGTTGTAAATCTTTATCATCGTTATACAAAGCTTATCACTTCTTCTTTCGGCGCCTTCGTCTGCTCCACGCTTAACGCAGACAGTATCGGTCCCTCTCCGTTATACTCGGCAAAATACTCTTTTTTTACCACCGCCGTTACCTTAACCCATTGCTTATCCGTAAGCTTATCCGCTTTATCGTAAGAACAGGCGAAGCCCAAAAAGGCCATATCGTCCGCACAGCAGGTCATTGCCATTCTTCCCGGTACGAAATATCCCTTGGGAAAGCTCTCTGGCTTCAGCACCATAGCTGTAAAGCGTACCTTTTTCCCTATATAGCGCTCCAAATGATCCAGAGAATCCAGATACCAGATTCCATAGCCTTTATCATCCAAACCGATGGTCTCTGCTTTCAAATCGTAAGGAAGATCGTCCTCCATGATTTCATCCACTTCACCGTTAGAGTCCTCAAAGACGATCTCTGCCTTCTGATTAATCGCCTTAATATTTCTCTTATAGCTGTTTAAATCCTCCACTCCGTCACAGCGGTTGAAAATAATAAGCTCTGACTTTCTTATCATCTCCGCTAACAAAGACTTCATGTTATTAAAATACATGGGAAATGTGGAAGCGTCAATAGTCGTTACCTGCTGCTCGATACTCCAGTGCCACGGCAGCTTCATATTTTTATAATTCCACATTCCGTTATATTCGATAATGATGCGCTCCGGCTTGTATTTTTTCTCAAGCTCAAGCAAATGCGAAGGATTGAAATCCTCTTCGTCTTCTATCCATTCGAGGTCGGTTCTGCTCATCTTGAGCAGGTTTACATCGTATTCATTTTCTCCTTCTTCGCACAGAATCAAGAGCGTCCTTCCTTTTACCTGAAAATAAGACTGCTCCATCGTATAGGTAATAAACTCCGTCTTCCCGCTCTCTAAAAAACCATTGATTATATAAACCGGTTTCATATGCTTCCTCTCCATCCATCTATCTTTTACTTATGAAACAGCTTCTTCAGATTCTCTTCCTTAAGTTGTGCGCCTATCACACAAATCTTGCCCGTTACATCGGGACGTCCGGCGCGTATATCGCTTTCTCCAGGCACATAATCGAAATATACCCATGTGCCGTCTCCGGCAGGAACCATACCTTTGGCCCGAAGCACGATTCCGTATTCATCCTCGTTCTCCAATTCTCCAAGAAGTGCCTCAATATCCGCCGCAGCATAAGCCGAAGCCGTCTCCATTCCCCAACTCGTAAATACCTCATCCGCATGATGATGCCCGGAGTGATCGTGGTGGTCATGCTCCCCATCGTGATCGTGATGGTGGTGATGGTGTTCATCACCGTGGTCATGCTCGTGATGGTGTTCGCCGCATTCATGGTCATGGTCGTGATGATGGTGCTCGCCGCATTCATGATCATGCTCATGATGATGGTGCTCTCCGCTTTCATGATCATGGTCGTGATGATGGTGCTCGCCGCATTCATGGTCATGCTCATGATGATGGTGTTCGCCGCATTCATGGTCATGCTCATGATGATGGTGTTCTCCATCATGGTCATGCTCGTGATGATGTCCATGACAGCCACAAGTGCAATCCTCGCCGTGTTCATGATTATGCTCATGCGCCTTGCGCACTTCCTCCATCAGTTCGGCTTCCAGATCCTTTGCTCCCTCTATCGTCTCCAAAATAGCTTTGCCGTCCAACTCCTCCCACGGAGTCGTAACTATTATCGCCTTCTGGTTATATTCCCGAATCATGCTCACTGCCGTATCCAGCTTGTCCGCACTGATTTTTGCCGTACGGCTCAAGATAATCGTTCCCGCATTTTCTATCTGATTGACAAAGAACTCTCCGAAGTTCTTTATATACATTCTGCACTTTGATGCATCTACCACCGCTACAGCACTGTTAAGCGCTATCTCGCTTTCGTCCGTCACATCCTGGACAGCCTTCATTACATCGGATAGCTTGCCTACACCCGAAGGCTCAATCAATATCCGCTCCGGCGAATAGGTCTTTAATACTTCCTTCAAAGAGGTACCGAAATCTCCAACCAAAGAGCAGCAGATACAACCGGAATTCATTTCCTTGATTTCAATTCCGGCTTCCTTCAAAAAGCCGCTGTCAACTCCGATTTCACCGAATTCGTTCTCTATGAGTACAACCTTTGTATCCGCCAAAGCCTCCTTCAATAATTTTTTTATTAATGTTGTTTTACCGGCGCCCAAAAAACCGGATACTATATCAATTTTTGTCATGTCAACAATCGTTCTCCTTCCTGTTTGCTATCTATGTATTTTGCTCTAAAATTCTATTTATGTCAAGTTTTTCGGGTTGGCCGCCGACCAGTTTTACCGGATTGACATTGAATGCCGGATAGTATCATAGTAACCTCATTAGCCCTTTTACAGGTTGCACACTTTTAAAATACAGGGTATGATATTTAAAGTATACCTATATCCGATAAATTTTATCAAGAAAGTGTGGTTATTTTTATTATGGAAAAAACTCGAAAGCTTTACGATGCCGATTCATATAAGACTCATTTCACCGCGACAGTAATCTCCTGCCGCCCTGTACCGTTCACTGAAGGGGAAAAAAACACTTTCTCTCCCTTATATGAGGTCATATTGGACCAGACTTTTTTCTTTCCCGAAGAAGGCGGTCAAAGCTCCGATACAGGTACGCTGAACGAGGTGTCGGTCTCCTATGTTAGCATAGAAAACGGTGTTATAACACATGTAACAGATGCGCCCTTCTCCATCGGAGATTCCGTAGCAGGGAAAATACATTGGGAATCCCGTTATTCCAACATGCAACAGCATTCCGGAGAGCATATTATATCCGGTCTGATCCATTCTCATTTTGGCTATGATAATGTAGGCTTTCATCTTGGTTCTCAGGCAGTTACACTCGATTTTAACGGATTTCTGGAGGAAGAACAGCTCCTCCAGATGGAAGATCTCGCCAACAAGGCCATATATCGCAATATCGAAGTACTTGCCGAATACCCCTCAGAGGAAACGCTGAAAAGTTTAAATTATCGCAGCAAAATCGAGCTGAACGAGGAAGTACGCATTGTAACCATTCCAGGTTATGACGTCTGTGCCTGCTGCGCGCCTCATGTGAAAAGAACCGGAGAAATCGGCATAATTAAAATCGTTGATGCCATCAGGCACAGAGGCGGCATCCGAATCAGCATTCTCTGCGGAAGCCGCGCTATCGAAGATTTCAAGCAGAAGCAGGAACAGGTTTACGCCGTTTCTAAACTGTTATCCGCCAAGCCGGAACTTATCGCCTCAGCGGTGGAACGGTTGAAAGACGAGAACTTTTCATTGAAGGGTGAAATTCTCAGCTTGCAGGAAACTTTAACACAGCTTAAGGTTTCTCAGATTGCCGAAGGCACGAAGAACTGCTGCCTGTTCGAGGAATCCATGGATGCTCCGGCCCACAGAAAATATGTAAACATGCTGGCTGAGAAATGCTCCGGTATCTGCGGCGTATTCGTGGGAAACGACGGAGACGGATACCGTTATATCATCGCCTCCAAATATGAGGATGTCCGCCCCATAAATGAAAAGCTGAAACAAAGTCTGAATGCCAAGGGCGGCGGCGGCAAGGAAATGGTACAAGGCTCACTTTCCGGATCTCGAAAAGATATCCTTGCTTTGTTTTAATTGCAGATAATTAGATAATTAAGGAAACCTTACTTATACCATGAGTATCAGTAAGGTTTCCTTTTCTTTATTCGGCAATTCGCTTATCCGTTTCCATTATGTGCTCTATCATCCAGTCCGTGACAAATTTCAGTAAATCTTCTATGGTCTTTGACTGATTCTCATCCACAACTTCCAAATTCATTGTGTCCAGCTTACGGATGAAATTGTCATGCTGAATCTTCTGCGTGAACATTCTCTTATATTGAATGCTCTCCATGTAGGCCTCTTCATTTCTAAAGTGCATCGCAGCGTAATCTTTCAGCCGCTGAATGAGATTTGCAATATGATCATACTTGTCCGGCACGAAATCATTCACGCATAGCTGATAGATTTCCTCTGCAATCTCGAACAGCACCTTATGTTCGTTATCAATCTGCTCAATTCCCGTCAAATACTCATCTTTCATCTCGTACATATTCATTCCCGCCTTTCGTAATTTTGCTTTCTTCCGTGTTCTGTTCCTTCCGATTTCTACTTCATTCGTCTTTTACTTCTCTCACTTTTGACCTTACCCCAGTGCAACATCCAATATCATCATAATCACGAATCCGATCGCAAAGCCGATGGTCCCCATATTGGAATGTTCCCCCTCCGCCGATTCGGGAATCAATTCCTCCACGACCACATAAATCATTGCTCCTGCCGCAAATGCCAGCATGTATGGGATAAAGGGCGTAACATAGGTTGCCAGCAGCAGCGTTAACACTGCGGCAATAGGCTCTACAACTCCTGAAAGTACTCCCATAGCAAAAGCCTTTTTCTTTCCCACCTCTTCCTTGATGGGAAGAGATATAATGGCTCCCTCCGGGAAATTTTGAATGGCAATACCTATGGAAAGGACAATAGCTCCGGCCATCGTAATCATGCTGTCGCCGTTTAATGCTCCCGCCAGCACGATACCTACCGATGCGCCCTCCGGTATATTATGAATCGTCACCGCCAGCATGAGCATCGTGGACTTTTTCAAACTGCTCTTAGGCCCCTCCTGTTCTTCTCCGTCCAAATGAAGATGAGGTACGACCTTATCCAATCCAAGCAAAAATAAAATTCCCACCATGAAACCGCTGGCCGCCGGTATAAATGCCAGCTTTCCCATTTCTCCTGACATATCCATCGCCGGAATAAGCAGCGACCATACGGATGCGGCTACCATCACTCCTGCCGCAAATCCTAACATAGTCTTTTGCACTACTGCATTCATTTCCTTTTTCAGCAAAAAGACGCAGGCGGCTCCCAGCGACGTTCCCAAAAAAGGAATCAATATTCCCGTCAATATTCTCGTGTCCATAACTTATCCTCCAAGCTATCGTTTTTTTCTTTTATTTTTATCTATTCTCCCTTTCACCATTTTATTTCTTTTTACGTCATTTTTCCACTATATTTTTTAAATCATGAGAAATCCCCGACTCCGACAGCGTAAATTTATGTCGTGGCAGATATTCCGCCAGAATATCCAAGGCTTCCGCAATCTTCCTGCTATAATCTTTATTATAGCACAGCTTATATTTATCCGATACAGAGCCGGACCTTCTCATATAAATAACCGGAAAGGTCATAGAAACGAGCTTGCCTTTTCTGTCTCTGACAAAGCTTCCTTCTTTCTTCACATAGATTTCCAGCATGCAGGAATACCCGGGCGGCATTTTCCCTTTTTCCATACCTGCACTTGCGTATTCGGCAAAGCCATATTGAAATTGTGCATCCAACTTCCGATTTTTTTCCATCCACTCTTTAAGCTGAAGGGCCGTTTCCCCATATATTTTCTCTGTCAGCTTCGCAATGTCGTCTGTTTCCACCTGCTGCTGCGACGTTACATCCGAAAGCGCCGTTCCCGTATCCTTCGCCGTATCGATAGTAATTCCGTTATCGTATAAATAAGTAAAAAAGGAATACGCATTTTTCATTCGGAAGGCCAACCCGCATATCTTTTGGCCGCTCTTATCATAAAGGCGCAGATAATCCTGCCCTCTTTGCACATCCCATGCTGCATTTACAAATCCGATGTCCTGAAGCTTAAATTCTTTTCTTTTACGAAGAAGATTTACATAACATAGCCTTTCCCCCTTTACCTCCAGCCTCCGGTTCCTTCCCTCCATACATAAGAGGATGCCGGATAAAAAAATCGCCAAAATCATCAGATATATCCACACCGGTATGACCTCAGCATGAAACAAGATTTCCATAACTAACAGGAATATGGCACTGCAAACGATGAAGCCGCCTATCACATATGAAGTTTTTTGCTCTTTTACCGTAAGCTCCTCCATTCTCCTCCTCGCATTCCATTTCCTGATTTATTCTACGGCGGGCTCCCCATATTCCTCCAAAATCGCTGTGACAGGAAGACTTACCGTTTCATCTCCGCCCGTTCCTCCGCTTAGCATTCCCACAAAATTACCGTAAGCGTCAAATGTGCCGCCTCCAGACATTCCCGGTTTGGCAAAACCAAAGCCGTACAACATATAGGAATCGAATTCCTCTATGTACCATGAGGGAGACGCCACCGATGCCTCATACATATTCTCCCCCGCTCCGTCCGCCGAACCTGCCGTAAAGATAACATCCCCGGCTTTCAGCCTGCTGTATGCCGTATCCTCTCTTTTTACTTCTTTTAAGGAAATGAGTTCCTCATAGCCAAGGTCATTCACTTCCACCTTAAGAAAACCAAGATCGTACTTCTGCGACAGCTTGAGCAGCTTCCCCCCGGAAGTCCTGCCATTCCAGAATATGATGCTGTCATCCTCTCCCCAGTCCTCCAGGAGATGCTTATTGGATATGATGACGATTTCCTTCTCGTTCATCTCCCAAATCACTCCGCTGCCATATAAATTCCCCGCATTTATTTGAACAATTCCTGTCTTTAC
>JAEWPN010000109.1 GCA_023399455.1 Bacillota bacterium | reverse complement strand
CAGAGTAAGGTTGGTTATAAAACTTTTGTTACCAAACCTTTTTCAACGGATGGGGAATTGCCGGAAGATACCTATCAGACTTTTATACAAAGTGAAGAGGGACAGATATGGACAGCCGGCAAAAAAGAAGCATGGTATGGGGAGCATGTCTATCTCGATGAACTTTTTTCAAAATCATCGGATTTCTATGCGGTTTCTTATGTACGAAAATTAAGTAAAGGGAACGGATTTTTTATTATCGATTTGAATATGGATACGGTACGCTCTGTTCTGGAAGAAATGGATTTGGGAGAAGGCAGCATCGTAAGCTTTATTACGCCGGATGGAAGAGAGATTACTTGTAATGATACAGATACTCAGGTTATTTTTAAGGATATGGAGTGTTTCCAAAGGGCTTTGGAGGATAAGGCAGACAGTGGCTATCTGGAGACAGAATGGAATAATCAAACGCAGTTGTTCGCTTATTCTAAAATAGGGACGACAGGTGCAATGGTATGCAGTATGATTCCGGAACAAAACATTACCGGGCAGGTACAGCAGATTAAACAGATTACTATTATAATCACGATTGCAACAGCGTTGCTTTCTCTGATTATTGGATTAACGTTAGCACTGGGAATTGGAAATCGTATCAATAGTATGGTAGGAATGTCTGAAAAAGCTTCGGCAGGTAATATGACGGTTATTTTTCAGGATAAGAAAAAAGACGAACTCGGCAGACTGGCATATGCTCTGACCCATATGTTGGAACAGGTCAGACAGTTGATCCGACAGGTTACTGAATTCGGAGACAGAGTACACATGATTGCAATAGAGGTGTCGGATCAGGCAGAAGATATTCTGGAAGGGTCAAAAGGAATTGCCCAGGCAGTTGATGAGATTGGACAGGGTAATCAGTCACAGGCAGCGGATACCCAAAGGTGCGTAACGCAGATGGAACTATTGTCTTCAAAGATAGAAGATGTAACGGGGTATATCTCTGATACGATGGAGAATACCAGAGAAACCGATATAACAGTAGCTAAAGGAATGGATATTGTAGAGGAACTGCGTACGAAAGGAAAAGAGACGACACAGATTACCAGACAGGTAATGGATGGTATGGAAGAGCTTGGTAAACAGTCGCGCAGTATTTATGAAGTTGTGGATTTTATCAATGAAATCGCTGACGAGACCAATCTGTTATCATTAAATGCCTCTGTGGAAGCGGCACGTGCCGGAGAGGCAGGCAGAGGTTTTGCTATCGTAGCCGATGAAATCAGAAAGCTTGCAGATCAGTCTGTAGAAGCTGTGGAACGAATCCGAAGAATCATTGACGGAGTACAAAGACAGACGGAAAACACGACAGCATCTGCAAGTCAGGCCCGGAAAATTGTGTTCGCACAGGAAAGTGCACTGGAAAGTACGATAGCTGTTTTTAGAGAGATACAGGAAAAAGTTAATATTCTGACAAAAAACATGAAGGATATTACGGTAGAAACGAAAGTAATGGAACAGTCCAGAACAGATACTATGATTGCTATGGAAAGTATCTCGGCTATTTCCCAGCAGGCAGCAGCTACCACACAGGAGGTCAATGCAACGGTAGCAATGCAGACAGAAAACATTAATTCGATGGCGAATAAAGCTAAAGAACTGGAAAACGATATTCAGAAATTGTCAGAAGCAATTGGATATTTCCGGATTTGATGTAATTCATCATTAGCTGAGCTCGTGGCAAGATTTTTTCTCATTCATATTATTATTGTGCAAAAGAATGAGGGGATAATATGTTGAATTTTATATAGTATCATAGCAAAGCTTGGATTTCCCATGTCTTTTCCCAAGGACATGGGAGTTCGCAATGCAGGAAAGCGGGCAATATATTAAAGAGTATTCATGGTATAGATATACTAAGGGACCTATGTATAAGGCCCTTCTGCCGTGTCCTTTTTATTCATAATTTTAGTCAGCGTAGCAGCGAAGCTATTATTTTCATTTTTTATTTCACGGACTGTCTGTGTCGTCATATTTTTTTGTGACAAGAATCTGGAATCATTCCAGTTCTTTGTTTCTACACTTTCTACTGCCGTTATTCTCATATTTTCCCCTTTTTAGCGCTTTTATCTTCTATAAGTTTCGTTTTAATCTTCTTTACAGAGAGACATTCTTTATTACTATTATATGCTCCGGACTATCAAAACTTGTACTGTTATTCATCGCGAGCTATACTTACAGCTCATACTGTCTGTCCGATGGATTCCCTAAACATAAGAAATAAGAATATCTTGTTACAATGGCAGGAATGATTACTCTTTTACTTGATTGTAGTGTGGTAGTGTGTTAGGGTTGCATTAGTAGAGACCTATCATCTGTAGAAAGTTAAGATAAAGTTATATTTGAAGGGAATAGTAAATAAATGACAGCTGTAAAAATCTATGATGATGTTGATGATAATTTTTTGAAGTTTGCAGTTATTATTGCAAAGAGAGGAAAAGAATTTATATATTGTAAGCACAAGGATAGAAACACGCTGGAAGTACCCGGAGGTCACAGAGAAAAGGGAGAAAATATCTTCGATACGGCAAAAAGAGAATTATATGAGGAAACAGGCGCCAAAGAGTTTGATATAAGGCCAATTTGCATATATTCAGTAACGGCTCTGGATGATCTTGAAGGACGGGAAAGTTTTGGAATGTTATTTTATGCAGAAGTAAAAACATCTGAGACGGAACTTCATAGCGAAATTGAAAAGAACGTATTGATGAGTGGATATCCTGAGAACTGGACTTATCCGGATATACAGCCTAAATTAATGGAAGAGGCGAAAAAGAGAGGTTTTATATGATGGGAAGTATCCTATTTTTGTCATGAAGCTATGACCTTACCGTTGATAAGAAGAAAAAAGCAAAGAATTAAATTAGTAAATATTGTATATAAGACTGAAAAGAGATTGGAGATAAGGCGATGGATGGAACAGTTAGAAGTAATGTTAAAATAGGTGCAAAAGTGCTTGTAGTACAGAAGCAAGACCAGAGAACAGGAAAATTGACAGAAGGTATCGTACAGAGGCTGCTTACCAATTCAGCAAATCACCCAAGAGGGATAAAGGTAATGTTAGAAGGCGGTATCGTTGGAAGAGTACAGAAGATTTGTGAATAGATGAAAGGTGAAGCAGATATGAAATTACTTATAAAACAACGTGTATTTTCATGGACAGATTCCTATGATGTGTATGATGAAAGTGACAATGTAAGATATTTTGTGAAAGCAGAGCTGATAGCACTGGGGCATCAGCTCCATGTATACGACGCAAACCGGAATGAAATAGGGATGATAAAGCAAAAACTGTTTACGTTTCTCCCGGCATTTGAAATTGAAATCGGCGGAGTAACTAAAGGAAGAATCCAGAAACGGTTTACGCTATTCAGACCAAAGTATGAGATTGATTGTAACGGCTGGAGAGTGGAAGGAGATTTCCTCGGGTGGGATTATGATGTGTATTCCGGAGAAAGCGCCATTATACATATTTCTAAGCAATTACTCCATTTTGGTGATACCTATGTGATAGATATAGCGAATGCGGCGGATGAATTGATGGGGATGATGCTTGTAATTGCCATTGATGCCGCAAACTGTATACAGGAAAATTCTTAGATATATGGGAATCAGGAATATTTATTCGTCAGTCCAATGCTTTTATCCAGCCTTTTGGGGATAAAGAGGGAGAGCAGCAATACCGACCTTTATGTAGCAGAAAATGAGAAATTACCGGGAAGAAAATGTACTATACCAGTCAGGAAAGATATGATACAATACGGTTAGTTTGTACTAACTTGAGGACTTGTAGAGATAACACAGCCAGATAAAAAGGTGAGAAAATAAATGGAGTTTGAATTTAATCAATTGGTGGAAAGCTTTGCCAAATCGGATTTTCGTGTGAAGGATGTATACCGCTATAAAGTTGAGCCGGGAAGAAAAGGCAGGCAAAGAACAGCACCTTTTCCGGGAATCTTGATTCCGATTAGCGGGAAAGCAGAGTTTGGGTTTAACGGGATCCAGTATATAACCGACCCTAAGAAGATTATTCATGGGGGAGCAGAGATGCTGCTCGATAAAAAGGTAATAGGAAACAAGGAATTGCAGTATATGGCAATTCTTTATGAAGTTAAGAATGAACATAGAAATGGTCTGCGGCTGCCGGATACACATTTTGAACTTACCATTGGTCACAGCCCAAGATTAAAGGGACTGCTCAACCGGTTGTGGAAGATATCCCATATCCCGGATACTTTATCGGAATTTCAACGGGAGACTCTGTTTCGGTGCGTGCTGGAGGAGATTTTCGTGTGTACGGAAAAAAGATTTGTTTCTCATGACAGGGATCTTTATGAAAGAATCAGTGATTATATTCATGAGCATTATTCGGAGGAACTTTCGGTAGGAGATCTGGCAGAAATGTATGAGCTGACCCCGAACCGGCTTTACTATATTTTTCATAAGTATGCCGGTATGGGGCCGGGGGATTATCTGATTCTGTACCGCATGAACCGCGCTAAAGAGCTTCTTCTGACAACAGACGCTTACGTCCATGAAATTGCCGGGGAGGTTGGATATTCTGATCCCTTGTATTTCAGCCGTATCTTTCAAAAAAGAATAGGTTGTTCCCCAAGCGAGTTAAGGAAAGTTATTAAGGAATAATCCATGGTGATTTAAAGATTTCTCCATTCCATCTATAAATATCGGTATGATAGAATTGCATGAGTTAGAAAAGGCTAACTCATGCAATTCTATTTTAAGACAGGAGGAGAAAAATTGAAAAAACCAATGAGTTTCATATTATCTGCAGCAGTAATGTCCATGCTGCTCGTAGGATGTTCCGCAGGAACGAATAAGAGTGAAGACGTTTCCGCAGAAGAGGTGCCGGTGATTCAGGAGGCTCTGGCTCCCACGGCAGAAGCAGAAGAAGTAACAGAGGAAGACTCGGCCGGTGAAGAAGCAGTAGCAGAATGGCCAAGAACAATAGTAGATGCGGCCGGGCATGAGGTTGTTCTTGAAAGTATGCCGGAGAGAATTACCTTATTACATACATTTTATCTTGAGCATTTGTTTGCCCTTGGAGTTACCCCAACTGCCGCATCGCTTGGCAATCTTCTGGGTCAGACAGAGTCGTTGGAAAGCTCGGAATTGTTTGCTCCGTATATGAGCGGAGCGGAAATTATGGACCTTGGAAGTGCAAGGGAGATTAATCTGGAGGCAGTGCTGGAATCGGCACCGGACGTCATTATCACATTTTCCATCCATGGGGGCATAGATGAGGTATATGACCAGCTGACCGAAATCGCTCCGGTCATTCTTCTGGATTATAGTGACACATGGCAGGATCAGCTGTTAAGCTGTTCGCAGATTATTGGCAAGGAAAGTAAAGCACTGGACGTTATTACGGAAGTGGAATCGACGATTGCTGATGCCGGGGAACAGGTCAGTCAGTATCAGGACAGAAGCTATGCACTGTTTCGTACTGATGGCAAAGGATTTATTGCAGTTGGAACCCCATCCTATTATGAAACATTTGGTCTGACCAAACCTGAGGGTTATCCGGAATCCAGTGAGACTATATCGCTGGAAGCGGTAGCGGAAATGGATCCCTATTACATTGTATTCCAGCATAATTATGAAGCAACTACAGCATTTGTCCAGAGCCTCGAAAGCTCCTCCGTATGGCAGTCTTTGGACGCGGTACAGAATAACCGGATTTATTATTTTGATGAAAATATGAATTCGAATGGACCGCTCGCAATGAAGCTGACGGCCGAGAAGTTAATGGAGCTTTATACGGAAGAATGAAGCAATTAATAATTGCAGTACAGGGAGTGTCAGGGGAGAGAGTGGTATGCCTCTGACGCTTTTATCTTATAGGATTAAGGTGCCAAAAGGACTTTTGGCGAACGTCTTTAGACAATATGTCCAATACAAAAAGGCTCCTACTCCGAATTCCAATATATAAGAAGTTCTAATTCTCAGTCTATTCGCGCCAAACATACCAGAAAACAAAAAACTCGCTGCGCTCAAACAGTGTTGTTTTCTGTTCTGGCACAAATATCCAGAGAAAGAACTTCTAAATATTTACATAGGCGCAGTCGTTCTTTTTGTTTTGGTCATATTGACCGGAATGTATTTATAAAGGACCTTTTGACACCCTAATCCTATTATGCAAGAAACCGCCGATATAATACCGGCGATTCCCTGAACAAGTATTAGCAGCAATCACATTTATTTTTGCCGCCAAAGCCGCCAAAGCCACCAAAGCCGCAGCCGCCACAGCAGCAGAGTAAAAGAATTAATATCAGACAACTACTATCGATGCCAAAGTCGTTACAGCGGTCACAGCGCCGATTACAGTCACAGCCTCTGTTGGGCCCGCAGGTTGCAGTTAAATCACTCATTATTCTTATTCCTAAAATTCATCTTTTTATATTATTATTCGATAAAATTTATTTTGTTACAATAATAAGGTTTTCCAGAGGTTGGACTTACTGCCGAAATTTTCCGGTTGTTATTGAATATTCGAATTTTAAGTGTTAATATCTATATAATAGCTTTTGACAGCCAGAAAGAGAAAATAGGAGGTAAGGTATATGCTTAACAAGGAAATTTCATCAAAGATAACGGAACAGATAAATTATGAATTATTTTCAGCTTATTTGTATCTGGATATTTCCAACTATTATGCGGACAACAATTTGAACGGTTTCGCGAACTGGTTTAAGATTCAGGCACAGGAAGAACGCGACCATGCCATGCTTTTTATGGATTATTTGTTGAATAACAGCGAGAAGGTGGTTCTTAAGGATATAAAGGCGCCTAATGCTTCCTACAGTGATTTCAGACAGCCTGCGGTTGCGGCCTTTGAACATGAGCTGAAGGTAACAGAGAAGATCCACGATATTTACGGTGCTGCATATGAGCTGAAGGATTATAGGACCATGCAGTTTTTGGATTGGTTCATTAAGGAACAGAATGAGGAAGAGAAGAATGCTGAGGAGAATATAAAGAAGTATGATTTGTTCGGCGGTGATGCAAAGGGACTTTATTTGTTGGATTCCGAACTGGGAACGCGTGTATACAGTGCGCCGTCGCTGGTGCTAACATAATTATTATTTATTTTTATAAAACGAAATTAGGAGGCGAAAGCCTCCTTTTTTTGCTGTATAGAATTCCAGCATTCGTATTTCAGCAAAAATTGAGAACAAATAGGCATTATTAGCAGAGACTTATGAGAAGCCTTGAGGGTACAATGACATCAGGAATGGATGAAAGGGGCACGGTCTTAGGCCGTGCAAACAATTATTGTACAGCGAAAGGAAAAACAGGTATGAACACATTTGAGACAAAGACCTACCGCAATCTGTTTCTGGAAAGTGGTAAATCGAAGGAAATCATTTCCCAAAGGCTTTCGGAAATCTGGAATATTTTCTTCTATGGCAGCGAAGAGGAGAAAATATATCATCTTGCAGGGAATGATATGGGGTATCTGGAAGACACCGGTAATCATGATGTCAGGACTGAAGGAATGTCCTATGGAATGATGATCTGTGTACAGATGGACAAGAAAGAGGAATTCGACAGACTGTGGAAATGGGCATGTACCTACATGTGGATGGAGGAGGGGGAGAACGAAGGCTATTTCGCTTGGTCATGTGCTGCGGACGGAAAAAAGAATTCTATTGGTCCGGCGCCCGATGGAGAAGAATTTTTTGCACTGGCACTTTTCTTTGCATCCCATAGATGGGGAGAGGGATATGGAATCTTCTCATATGCGAAACAAGCGAAGAAAATTTTGAGAGCCTGCCTCCACAAGGGACAAAATGGCAGACCAGGAACCTCCATGTGGAATCTTAGCAATAAACAGATTTTATTTGTGCCCGGAATTGATTTTACGGATCCTTCGTACCATCTGCCTCACTTTTATGAGCTGTTTGCTTTATGGGCAGACGAAGAGGACAGACCTTTTTGGAAAGAGGCGGCGGCTGTCAGCCGGGAGTACTTGAAGACGGCCTGCCATGAAAAGACCGGTATGAGTGCGGAATATGCAGAGTTTGACGGAAGACCTATGAGCAGACCCTTGCCGTGGACTATGGATCGTCACGACTGGTTTTACAGTGATGCATATAGAACTGTGGCCAATATCGGACTGGATTTTGAGTGGTTCGGAGTAACGAAGGGACAGGAAAGAGCGGCGGCAAGATTGCAGCATTTTCTGGGAGAGGTAAGGAGGGAGGATCCTTACCGGATATATGAGGTGAACGGCACCTGTTTGGAAGAAACGGCACTTCATCCGGTGGGGCTGTTAGCGACTACCGCGCAGGGCTCTCTGGCAGTTATAGGGAGCTCCGCGAATAAGTCAGAGATTGCGCAGGCATGGGGCTTTGTGGAAAGGCTGTGGAATGAGCCCTTGCGCCGGGGAGACAGAAGGTATTATGACAATTGCCTATATTTCTTTGCCTTCTTGGCACTGAGCGGGAATTATCGTATCTGGTAATGGATTAGGAGGGGCATATGGCAAGGCTGTGGAATTATATCCAGAATAAGATGAATGACTTCAATGTGAAGAAAAAACTGATGATTGTTTATGTCTGCTGTGTGCTTCTTCCTTTATTTGCCACGGACAGTGCTGTTTTGGCTATTCTTCTTCAGGGGGAGTCGAGGGAGCAGGGGCTTTTGATGAAGAATATCGCCAGTGCAGTGCAGTTCGATTTGTCTTATACCTTGGAAGAAGCCGTGAACATGACAAAGAGCATATACGTAAACAGGACCGTCAACGATTTTCTGGGTAAGGAGTATGAATCGGGATTCGATTATTATGCGGCGAATCAGGAGCTTTTGAAAGCTGTTTTTTCTGAATCGAGCTGGGGTACCGGAAGTGCCAGCATGGTCTTGTTTACCGACAACGAAACAATTGTTAACGGAGGTCACTTTTACCGCTTGTCCTCGGCTGAAGAAGAGGAATGGTATCGGAAGCTGAAGGATTCGGGGCAGGATATGATTCTTCATTTCTATTATGTGGGAGACGATAATCCCTCCACCAACACCAAGAGAAGAATTTCCCTCGTGCGGAAGCTGAATTACTTTAAGGATTCCGATAGAGAAAAACTGGTGCGGATCGACCTGGATTATAACACTCTGGTTAGAAAAATAACGAATATGAAATACAGCATGGCTGTCTATGTATGCATCGATGACAAAATATTGTTTTCCAACGACGGACATTCCAGCTATACTCAGAATTTCGAGCATTTGACGGGGAAGGAAAAAATCGGCTATGAGTCACAGTGGAATCTGTACGGAGAAGACATCCGAATCCTCGTTATGCAACCAACCAATACCATTTCGAGGCAGATTTGGAACCACTTTCCTCTCGTTTTGTTCCTGCTGGCGATAAATATTGCTCTGCCATGGCTGCTGACCTATATCATCAATAACTCCTTTACCAGCAGGCTGAGAGAGTTGAGCCAAGCCTTTGACGAGGTGGAGGCGGAAAGCTTAAAGGAGATAAAGGATATCAAAGGGAAGGACGAAATCGGAAGTTTGATGAAGAATTATAACCGGATGGTAAGAAGGAGTCAGGAACTCATTAAGACGGTGTACAAGGACAGGCTGGAGCGTCAGGAAATGGACATTTCCAGACAAAATGCGGAGCTGCTCGCTCTGCACAGCCAGATCAATCCTCATTTTTTATTTAATGTGCTGGAGAGCATCCGCATGCACAGCATTCTGAAAAAAGAGGAGGAGACGGCGGGAATGATAGAGCGACTGGCGACCCTGGAGAGACAAAATGTAAATTGGACCTCAGATTTTGTGTCAATAGAGGATGAGATTAAATTCATCGAAGCATACCTGGAGCTGCAAAAGTATCGGTTTGGAGAACGGATCTCCTATGAAATTGCTATAGCGCCGGGGTGTGAGAATTACTCTCTTCCCAAGCTTACTCTTGTTACCTTTGTGGAGAATGCATGTGTCCATGGTGTGGAAAATAAGGCATCAGCCTGTTGGATTTATGTAAGAGTGTTTGAAAAAGAGGACTCGCTGTATTTGGAGGTAGAGGATACCGGCGAAGGAATGGACGAAGGACAGGTCAAGGACTTGGAGGAAAAAATGGGCAGCTGCAGCATAGAGACTATTAAAGAAAACGAGCATGTAGGAATTATAAATGCCTGTCTGCGGCTCAAGATGGTAACGGAAGGAAAGGCGCAGTTCAATCTGGAAAGTGAAAAAGGGATTGGCACCTGCATACTGATCAAGGTACCGGTCGATGCGCTTAAGCGGAGTTAGAAGGGTAATACGGCGAAGCCGGCGAATGAAATGCAGGAGAAAGGGATAAGGAGGCAGAAAGTGGGATGAATCTGAAAGTAATGTTAGTGGATGACGAGCCTTTTATTCTGCAAGGGCTTTCAGTTCTTGTTGATTGGGAGGCGGAGGGGTATGAAATAGCAAAGACTGCGGCCAACGGGAGAGAAGCCCTTGAATTTCTCCTGCATAACCGGGTGGACCTGATTATTGCGGATATCCGTATGCCCGTAATGACCGGGATAGAGCTTCTTAGGGAAATTCGGGAAAAGAACATTTCCGGAGCGCAGTTCATTATACTTAGTGGCTATAACGATTTCCAATATGCTCAGAAAGCCCTGAGGTATTCCTGCATGGACTATATTTTAAAGCCTGTGCAGAGGGAAAGCCTGCTTCTTCTTTTACGGCAGGCCGTCAAGGAAAAGGAAATTGTGGTACAAAAGGAAGTCGATCTTAAAAAGATGGAGAAAGCCCGTCTTGCTCAGAATCTGATGGGACTTCTCCGTGGGAAGTGCGGTCAGGATACTCTGGATTATATCACCAGTCTATGGGGCGAACAGAAGGGAATGCGCTATGTACATATCTGCTTTGACAACATCGCCGTCCTGGAAGAGATGTCAGATGAGGAACTTCGAACCATGAAGAAGCGCTTATTTCAAAACTGCCTTGATTATTTAGGCAATGACGGCGACCATTTCTTTGAGGATATGCCGGGTTTCGAGGAAGACTATGAAATCGGCTTTGTATATTGCGATGATATGGCTATGAGGTTAGGGATGAGCACGGAGCTCTTTCTGGAGAAACTGCAAAAAAAAGCAGAAGAAGAGGAATTTCGCGTTCCTGTTATTCTCCTTGTGGGGAAACGGGTGGAGGATCTTGGAAAAATCTCACATTCCTACAGCTCCTCCTGTGTGCTGCGTTCCTTTAAAAGTTTCCGTATGAAAAAGAGCATTTATTATTATGAGGAAGAGGTTCAGGTCAATCATGGGAAATTCCTTCTTTGCAAGCAGAATTTAGATCGCCTGATCTTATCGGTAGAGCAGAATGACAGGGCGGAGATCAACAGCAGCGTGGATGACTTGTTTCTGGAAATGGAATCCATGGGAATGATGAAGGAGTTGATTTCCATGAATACCAATTATCTTCTTTTTCAGCTCATTCATTTGGCGGTGGAGCAGGATGAGTCGGTGAATCAGGAAGAGGTCATGCTCTATATCAGCGAGAACGTGTTCGACGCGGATGTTACCAGAGGCGGAAGAGCTCATCTGAGACGGTTCGCCTGCGAGTATGCGGATTATCTGATTCAACTTCGCAAGAATGTTTCCAGAGGAGTACTTCTCGATGTAGAGAGGGAAATAAAGGAGCGCTTTGCAGAGAA
The DNA here is from genome assembly GCA_023399455.1 of Bacillota bacterium. Classification (GTDB taxonomy): domain Bacteria; phylum Bacillota; class Clostridia; order Lachnospirales; family Lachnospiraceae; genus Kineothrix; species Kineothrix sedimenti. The sequence goes on along the minus strand of JAEWPN010000109.1, from coordinate 10,519 downwards.
CCTGACCTTAAGGGAACTGAGTCAGAAGTATTTTGTCAACAGTTCTTATCTGGGGCAGATTTTCAGGAAGAAATACGGACAGTCCTTTAAGGATTATCTCGGAAGTTACCGGATTAGCGAGGCCGCTCAGCAGCTATTAAAGACGGACAAGAAAATCAGCCAGATAGCAGAGGAAGTGGGCTATCATGATACGGATTACTTCATTAATAAATTTATTGAACTGAAAGGATGCACGCCGTCAAGGTACCGTAAGAACGCCGGAGACACGGGAGGGTGACTGGTAAAGATACCGGATGAGTTCACGCAGGAAAACTAGAATTTATCCGGTTTTTTTATGAAGTTACTCCGGTTGTATAAATATTAAAAAAATATAAAATAAAAATATCAAAAATAAATAAGGGAGGTTTACAATGAAAAAAAGAATAACGGCACTTTTATTGGGAGTTGTTATGACTGCATCATTACTTGCAGGCTGCGGAAGCGGTTCCGGCGAAACGAGCCAGACATCGGCATCAGACGAGGTGGGAGCAGAGCAAGGCGGTGAGGATACGGAGGCGGCGAGCGGCGATATCAAAGATTTCACCATGTTCGTCGCAATGCCTGGCGCTGAAATCAACGACGGAAACGAGATTCAGGAAATGATTGCACAGAAGACAGGCGTAAGGGTGAAAGAAACCTGGCTGACGGGTCAGACGGACGCGGAAGCGGTGGGCACTATCATTGCAGGCGGTGAATATCCTGATTTCATCAACGGCGGAGAAGCAATGAAATCGCTGTACGATGCGGGAGCTTTGGTAGCGTGGGACGATTATCTGGAGAAGTATCCTAATCTGAAAGAAATGTACAGTGACGAGGAATGGGATAAATTCCGCCAGGATGACGGACACATTTACTGGGCAAACGTATTTCAGAATACATATGGTGAGGATAAGTCCACCACACATAACGATGAGGCCTTCTGGGTTCAGGCTAAGGTTCTGGAATGGGCAGGATATCCGGAAATTAAGACCTTAGATCAGTATTTCGAATTGCTGGATTCCTATGCGGAAGCAAATCCCACTATGGAGGATGGAACCTCTTATATTCCTTATACCATGCTCTGTGAGGACTGGAGATATTTCTGTATTGAGAATGCACCTCAGTTTTTGGACGGCTATCCCAATGACGGTTCTGTTATTGTAGATGTAGATAATATGAAGATTGTAGATTACAATACGACCGATACGGCGGTGAAGTATTTTGATAAACTTAATAAAGAATACAATGCGGGAAACATTGATCCGGAATTTGCCACCCAGACCTATGACGAATATATCGCAAAGCTTTCTACGGGACGCGTGCTCGGCATGTGCGATCAGTGGTGGGATTTTGCTTATACGGTAAACGATGTATTCAAACAGCAGGGACTGGATGAGCAAGGATGCAACTATGTACCCCTCGGCCTCACCATAGAAGAGGGAATGGAGAATCAATGGCATTCTTATGGTGATACCTTGAACAATTCCAGCGGTATTGCAGTAACTACAAGTTGTGAAGACATCGATGCGGCGTTCCAGTTTATGAATGACTTGCTGAGTCAGGAAATTCATGATCTTCGCTTCTGGGGAGTGGAAGGTACAGACTATATGGTTGATGATGACGGTTTATATTACAGAACGGAAGAAATGAGAGTGAATGCGGCGGATACGGAATACAAGGCGTCTCACCTTTGTACGTATTCTTATTTCCCGCAGTGGCTTGGAACTAGCAGGGATGGCAAGAATGCGATGCAGACCACACAGCAGACTTCTGAGTTTTTCGACAGCCTGGCGGAGCCTCTCGTAAAGTGCTTCGAGGCATATGGGGTTACCAGCTATGTAGAAATGATCGGTTCCGCAAAAGTAGATGTTGGCCCATGGTATCCGATGTATTCCTTCTCCAATTCGCTGACAACAGAGACTCCCGGAGGTGTAGCATGGACGAAAATGGGCGAGGTAAAGCACGAATGGCTGCCTAAGATAGTTATGGCGGGAGATTTCCAGTCCACATGGTCGGAATATATGGATAAATACAACGCTACAAATCCTCAGGATTTCCTTAGTGAGATGCAGGCGGAATTAGACAGAAGAGTGTCGGCAACAGAGTAACGGATGTTGAATGAAGCAGTATGAAAAAAGGCAGCCATGGTTGCTTAAGGTAACTATGGCTGCCTTTTAATAATCAGGATTACACTTTTGATCTGAAAAGACAAATATAAATACGAGGAGGAGAAGAAATGGCTCGCAGAGCAAGAACGAAGACACCGACTGTCCAAATCACATGGAAAGAAGTAAAACGCCAGAAATTTCTCTTATTCTGGGCAGCCGTCTTTGTAGTGTATGGCGTTATTTTCTATTATCTGCCGTTAGGCGGCTGGATTATGGCGTTCCAGAATTATAAGCCAAAGGACGGTTTTTTGCATTCCCAATTTGTAGGATTGGATAAATTCAAGTTTTTATTTACGGATGACGGCTTTCTTAAGGTAATCAGAAATACTCTGGCAATGGGCGTCATCAACCTGATAGCGACATTTGTTATGGCGATTCTTTTCGCTATACTGTTAAATGAAATTCGCTCCAAATTCGGAAAAAAGACAGTACAGACGATTTCGTACTTACCCCACTTTCTTTCGTGGATTATCGTAACGGGCATTTTGCACGACGCCTTATCTACGAACGGTATCATTAACGAAGTGCTGATGAAACTGCATATCATAGATTCGACCATTAATTTCTTCGCCCATTCATCCTATTTTTGGCCGATTGTTGCCTTCGCCAACGTATGGAAGGAGACCGGATGGAATGCCATTATTTATCTGGCGGCCATCGTATCCATAGACCCCTGCCTCTATGAGGCGGCTTCCATAGACGGCGCGGGCAGATGGGCCAAAATTAAATATATCACCATGCCGGGCATCAAGTCCACTATCATGATCCTGCTTCTTATAAATGTAGGCAATGTGCTGAACGCAGGCTTCGAGGTACAGTATTTGCTGGGAAACGGACTGGTGAAGAGCGTTTCGGAAACTATCGACATCTATGTTTTGAAATGGGGTATCAGTCAAAATGACTATTCACTCGGTACCGCAGCCGGAATTTTTAAGAGCGTGGTCAGCATCATTCTGATTGTGATTGCCAATGAGATGGCCAAGCGAGCCGGCGAAGAGCGGTTATTCTAAGGAGGTAGGAGCATGAAAAAGAAAAAGTCATCTTTGGCAGATAAAATATTCGTAGTATTTAATACGCTGTTCATGGTGTCGTTTGTGATAATTACGCTTTATCCGGTACTCAATACTCTGGCGGTTTCCTTTAACGACGGAATCGATACGGTAAGGGGAGGCATTTATCTATGGCCGAGAAAGTTTACGCTGAAAAATTACATTACCGTGCTGCATAAGCAAAACATGCTTACAGGAGCTTATATAACGGTGCTCAGAACCGTTGTAGGAACGATAACTGCTTTGGCAGCAAATGCGCTGCTGGCATTTATCGTAAGCAGAAAGAGGTTTTTGTTTAAATCCCAGCTTTCACTGTTCTGGGTAATCACCATGTATGTGAACGGAGGAATGATTCCCATTTTTCTCTTATATAAGAACCTCAACCTGACCGGAACTTTCTGGGTATACGTGGTTCCCGGAATGGTCAGCGCTTTCAATATGCTGGTAATGAGGACCTATATGCTGGGGCTGCCGGATTCTCTGGAGGAGTCCGCGCAGTTAGACGGTGCTGGTTATATGACTATTTTCCTGAGAATCGTCTCTCCTTTATGTAAACCGGTGTATGCTACCATCGCCCTGTTCGTGGCAGTGGGACAGTGGAACTCATGGTTCGACGCCATGTTGTATAACCGTATGAAAGATGAGTACACGACGCTGCAGTACGAGCTGATGAAGCTGTTGACTTCCGTCATGCAGCAGAGTGGAAGCGCAGACACGATGAAGAATGCGGCCAATGCCATTACCCCTACCTCTATACGTGCGTCAGCCACCATTTTGACCATGCTGCCGATTATCTGTCTGTATCCTTTCCTGCAAAGGTACTTCGTCGCGGGATTAACGATCGGCGGGGTGAAAGAATAAGAAAGAAATAGAGAAAGTATAGGAAAAAGAGGTATAGGATAAAAAGAATGCCTGATAAGATAACACTACATTCGGTTTTAAGGGTGTAGTGTTATTATATTTGCCGCCGCTTGTACATACATAATGACATCGGATTGTTATCGTTTTGTACAAAAGAGGTTTGACAAACAAGCAGGTATATTGTACAATTTCAATAAAGTAAAGGTGGCGGCCAGTATTTGTCGATTCGAATTCTTATTTCAGTTTTGAATGGATAAATATGGGTCTTTTGTTTTGTGATTTTGTAAAAAAGATGAGGAAAATAAAAGAAAACATTAAAAATAAAATTTTTGAAAAATTTTATGATATCTATAGCATTTTTTCATCATTTTCATTATAATAGCTAATGGAATGTATACATGTATTCCCTGCAGGAATCCATAGTTATTTTAAGACATCGGAAATAAGCTCCTGTTTATGTCACAATACATTATTTAATAAGGAGCAAAATATAAAAAGGAGATCAATATGACAGAGAACAAGAAGTTATTAGCATGGGTTAAAGAAATGGCCGACATGTGCCAGCCGGATCAGATTTACTGGTGTGACGGATCCGAAGAAGAGAATGAACGCCTTCTGCAGATGATGGTTGACAGCGGTATGGCAATCAAGTTGAATCAGGAGAAACGTCCCGGATGCTATTTGTTCAGAAGCGATGCTTCGGACGTAGCGCGTGTTGAGGACAGAACATTCATCGCTTCCAAGACAAAAGACGAAGCAGGTGTTACAAACAACTGGGTTGAACCCGATGAATTGAAGTCTACGATGAAAGGCTTATATACAGGCTGCATGAAGGGAAGAACGATGTATGTTATTCCTTATTCCATGGGACCGGTAGGCTCACCCATATCCAAGATCGGTATCGAACTTACGGACAGTGCATACGTAGTTGTTAATATGCGTATTATGACCCGTATCGGAACAAAAGTTTTAGAAGCTCTCGGTGACGGAGAATTCGTTCCTTGTTTACATTCTGTTGGCGCACCTCTTGCCGAAGGACAAGCAGATTCCGCTTGGCCGTGCGCACCCATTGAAAACAAATACATCAGCCATTTCCCGGAAGAAAGACTTATTTGGTCTTATGGCTCAGGCTACGGCGGAAATGCTCTTTTAGGTAAAAAATGTTTTGCACTTAGAATCGCTTCCGTACTCGCTCGCGATGAAGGATGGCTTGCAGAGCATATGTTAATTCTCAAACTTACAAGTCCTGAAGGCAAGACGAAATATGTCTGCGGTGCTTTCCCCAGTGCATGTGGAAAGACCAATCTCGCTATGCTTGTTCCTACGATTCCGGGCTGGAAAGTTGAAACTGTCGGAGACGATATCGCATGGATGAAATTCGGTAAAGACGGACGCCTGTATGCAATCAATCCTGAAGCTGGTTTCTTCGGAGTTGCTCCTGGAACCTCTTTTGATTCTAACCCGAACGCAATGCACAGCATCGAGAAGAATACGATCTTCACGAACGTAGCCCTTACCGATGACGGCGATGTATGGTGGGAAGGCATCGGAACACCGGCTCCTGCTCATCTGATCGACTGGAAGGGCAATGACTGGACTCCCGATTCCGAGACTCCGGCAGCTCATCCCAACGCTCGTTTTACAGCTCCTGCTTATCAGTGTCCGTCCATCGCTTCCGATTGGGAAGACCCGGCAGGCGTTCCGATTTCCGCTATCTTGATCGGTGGTCGTCGTCCTAAGACGATTCCGCTTATCCATGAAAGCTTCGATTGGAAGCACGGTGTGTTCATGGGCTCTATTATGGGTTCCGAAATCACTGCAGCAGCTATTTCCAACAATATCGGCCAGGTTCGCCGCGATCCTTTCGCGATGCTTCCTTTCTTCGGTTACAACGTATGCAAATACTTACAGCATTGGTTAAGCATCGGTGAGAAATCCAGCGAAGACAAGCTTCCTAAAATCTTCTACGTTAACTGGTTCCGTAAGGATCAGGACGGCAAATGGTTGTGGCCTGGTTTCGGCGAAAACAGCCGCGTTCTGAAATGGATCTTCGAAAGAACTGAGGGAACTGGAAAAGCTGTTAAGACTCCTATCGGCTTTATGCCTGAGAAGGGTGCGCTTGATGTTTCCGGACTTGAGGGCGTAAGCGAAGCTGATATGACAGAACTCCTGAAGGTGGATAAGGATGAGTGGCTGAACGAAGTTGTTTCCATCAAAGAGCATTATGAGAAGTTTAACGGTGAAATGCCGAAGGAATTGTACGCTCAGCTCGAGGCTCTTGAGAAGAGATTAAACGAAGCATAAGTTTATCTGGCAGTAGAATAAAGCAGTAATATAAAAACATAAATCGGATTTCAGGCTTTTGAGGCTGAAATCCGATTTTTTAGGTCCTGTATTTCACTCTTTATCTTAGGTGATAAAAGGCTTCATAAACAGATGTTGTTGATTATCTAAACAGAGGCTTGCCTTAGTTAAAACCTGCAATGCTTATAGTTTTTCCAATTAAAAACGAAACAAATGTCCCGATAGAGACAATGAGGCTGTCGATATCGGATATAGCATCAAAGAGAAATGGCGGAGTTATTGCAAAATGGTAATACAAGTTAGTGAAAATATCTTTGAGAGAACCAATAAATAGCATTATAAAAAAGGAAACTATCGCTAACGCGAGGCTTTTTATAGTATTAATGTTACCGAAGCGTCGTACAGTGGTTCTTCCCATACAAAAACCGATAATGAATACTCCACAGTAAATATAGATGTAAATTATTAGAAAGCCTAAATAAGCCAGTGGTTCATTATACTTTGGGAGTAAGTAAAATGCAACAAAGTATGCCAGAACTATACAAAAAGAATATACGATAAACGGCATATATGCCTTTAAAATTTTTTGCATACTGCGATCCTTTCATTATAGTTAATACAATAATAATATTCAAATTGTAGCAGGTAGATAATTAAAAGTCATAATGAAATTGATAATTGGTTTATTTAGAAATCTTCTTATAGAAGTCATATGCAAACAATAATGTACCTAAACCACCTAACGCTAAAATATTACCACCAATAATCTGATAACTTTTTGTAACTGAGGCTGCTATCATATACATTCTCTCTGTATCCATAGAACCGCCATTTGCATTTACTGCGGCATTAGCAGCATCCCAACCATAGGCGCTTGCATTAACTAAGACAAATATACCTATAGCAATAAGAAAAATCATAATTGCCAAGGTGATGAGCATTACTTTCTTTTTCAATTTTTAACCCTTTCAATAAACTGTTGTGTAAGTAACTATACTATATCATTTTATTGATTAGTATTCAATTTTAAATTAGATTCAAATAGTTTATCTACATTGATAATTTAATATTGATGGTTAGTAAGTATGGTGATATTCTATTCATTAAGATGATTTATATAATTGATAAGAAAAGGAGCATTCCTATGGATGTAAATATCTTATTGTTTCCTGATTTTGAAACATTGGATGCCTTTGGTCCGGTTGAAGTATTGGGAAGTATTGAGCAATACAAGCTACGTTATATTTCAGTTTCAGGTGGAACGATTGCAAGCAGACAGGGTATCAGGGTATTAACAGAGAGTATTGAAGATGCCGATTCTTACGGAATTCTATTGATTCCGGGCGGGCGAGGAACACGCTCTTTAGTGAATGATATTAAGTTTATTGAAAAACTATCAGATATGGTTATAAAATCAAAGTATTGTCTTTCGGTCTGCACAGGTTCTGCGTTACTTGCGAAAACGGGACTTTTGGATAATAAAGAGGCTACATCAAATAAAAAGGCTTTTGAATGGGTTAAATCAATCAACACGGATGTTTTATGGATTGAAAAAGCCAGATGGGTTGCGGATCAAAAATACTACACATCTTCCGGTGTGTCTGCTGGAATAGATATGGCATTAGGTTTTGTGGCCGAAAGATTCGGTATGAATGAGGCGCAGAAAATTGCTGAACAGATTGAATATATTTGGAACTCTGATCCAAATAATGATCCATTCGCAGTATGAATATAATGAGAAGTCAATAAAAATTGAATGAGTAATAAAACTACTGACTATCAGTATTAAGCTGGTAGTTTTTATTTGCAGAAATTTTGTTAATAAATTAGTGTTAACAAATTGCTGAACATTGATAACTTAATATTGATAGTTGGTAGAAATACCTGTATCCTAAATTTATGAATTCAGAATTTGTCGGGGATATATTTAGTGAAAAAAAGAATTATACTTATTGTTTCTTTGATATTTATTATTATCGCAAGACTATTTTTCTGGAATAATGGCGGTGATGTTAGCAGTGTTAAGAGAACAGTTACAATATCAGAAGTTTATAGCGAAAAAGATATAAATGATGCGATGGATATCGTTGTAATGCAGATGAGCCTATTATTTTATTTTCAAGTTTTGATGTTGATTCTTCCGGTGGAGATTGTGGCTTTAACCCTGATGATACATATTCAAACTGGCAATGAACTACTAACTATAAAATATTTTATATTGCTAATCTAGTCAAGAAAACTGAAAGTAGGTAAGTTCAACGTTACGATTTTACGCAACGCTCAAAGATAAGTATTGTTTGCTCTATAGTTGCATTAACGTTTGACCTTAAAAAACCAACCATAGTACTTGTGGCGCTTTTGCCAACCTCATTAACTACAAAGGAGTGAAGTTTTCAACCCTGGAGAGCGTATTGACTTAATAGCCCTTGTATTTGTGAATCTGAAATTGTCCCATCTGAATTATTGGTTATGACTTCAACTTTGTATTCTATCACGCTGTAACTTAATTTCGTCCGATTTTAACACTCGTTTATGATTAAAATCATAGAAACAATTGAAACAAACTTCCAATAAAGAAACAATGGTTTGATATGATTTTATCATTACATGCTTAAAATTAATAAAATTGTATGGAAAAGCATAAATAAAGTAGGCGAATTTGTTAGCTAAAAATTGTAAATAAATTGGTTTAATTGTTCCTACATAATTGAATATTGATAGCTGGTAAAATATGTATTAGAATATACTAAAAGAAGACTAAGGCTATATATACAACATCATGGGAGGAGTATAATGAAAAGAAAATTAATAGCATTATTGACAATTTTGGGGGCATTGAGCACTATAAGGGTAATATGGAGTTGTATTAGCTATTCTAATAGAAATTCTGTTTCGATAATTGGCGGAGCAGACGGACCGACATCCATTTTTCTTGCAGCTAAAATTGGTAATAGTGCTACAATATATATCGTACCAGGATTATTATTTATAATTGCATTGATAATCTTTAGTATTTCATTTTTTAAAAATAAAAAATAATTTTAACAGAGCTTGTGCTCATATTACTAACTATCAATATTTGTATTGTTAGTTTTTGGTTATAAAAAAAAGAAATCAGGGTTTACGTTCTGCTCTTTATAGATGCTGCGGCAACGTAAAAGGGAAAGAAATAGTTGTTTTCTGCTATAATTCATAATTAGTTATATTTTGCAATCGCAATTAATATAGATGAGTACGGGCACCTTCTAAACAATCCGTACAAAAAAGAGTGGCTGTGTAGCTGCCCTTTTTTATTGGGAGGATAAAATCATTTGCTTTATCAAATAAAATATATCACGTAACTGTAAGCCATAGTATGCCTGCTGTTTTTTCAGACAGCAGGAGAAAGGGGCTGTGCTTGCAAGAATGGTGCAAAGATTCTTTATGGATTGCTCTTGGAGCGTATGAATCTGTCAAGAAAGAATAAATAGCTTGATGAAGATAGGAAAATTTATGTAATTTACACTAGATAGTATAACAGAAGATTCCAGAGTATCAAAAACAATAGCAGTAAGATTCATGCAAGAATTAGAAAAATTTGGTTTTATCGAAAAAAAAGATGACCAAATCAGGCTGCTTTGATTTATGTTAAGAACTTCATTTTATTAAATGAAGAGGAAGAGGTGTCATCAGATAAAATACCGGAAATACAAGGAGGTCCAGATAATAACAGTAGTGAAAATGATATTGTGAAAATAATTCAAAAAAATAAAATACGAAAAAATTGTTGCTTTAAATGACATATATCAATAATTTAAGATTGTAAACTTAATATTGATAATTAGTAAATATGATGTTATTCTACTCATGAAGATTTTTTATATTAGGTGGAAGGTGTTAAAATGAACAATATTATACTTATAGATGTAACTGCAAATAATTGGAAAGAAATTTGTTGTCTGAATCCAGGCAAAGAGGGAAGAGAGTTTGTTGCAAGCAATTCCGTTTCTATCGCGCAGTCTGTTTTCGAAAATGGCTGGAAAATAAAGGGCATACAAGCAGATGATATTTTGATTGGTTTTACGATGTATGGATTTAGTGATGAATTGAAAGCGTATGAATTATGCCGCTTTATGATTG
>JAEWPN010000087.1 GCA_023399455.1 Bacillota bacterium | reverse complement strand
ATTCGCAGGCATACAATACCATAAATAAGGTTATAACATATTTCGATAGTTCCGTAATATATAATTCCATAATTCACCCGTACACTTTTTAAGCGTAAATTTATTCTACTCCCCTATTTAAATGCGCGTTTGTATATTCTGCGAATGGAGGCTTTGCTTCGTCTTTCCCGGTATTTTTTATCCTGTTCTCATAGAAGGATATGATATCCTGTACATCCTTCCCCTTTTCCATAGTAAAATCCAGACGAAATGTTGAGACCCCCAGCTTCATCATTTTATAAAGGCTCTGATGCAGCGACAAAGGAACCGAATTATAAATAATATTATAGCAATGTCTGCAATTCAAATATACCGGGAACCTTTTTCGGTACCGATCCGTCAAAAAGGGGGTTCCGCTTATACTTTCTGCTTCCTTGTTTTCCTTCGTTTTCCTGCAAAATCCCATGGTCTTGGAAACGCAGTTGACAGTTACCATCATTGGTATTCTTCCGTAGGCGATTTGAGACAGAGCATTGCTGCCCACAGCTTCCATCAGTCTGGCAATTTCCTTGAAATTAAGCTCGTGGGGAAGATACCTTTCCACACACTCATCCTTATAAGCCTCATAGGCTTCCTTGTTCCAAATATAGAGATTGGAATCAGTGACAATGTCCTTACTATAGGAAAATTTCTTGAGCCATTGCAGTTCTTCCTGGTTGCGGATCAATACTCCGGAAAACAACTCGCCCTCCAGCAGCGCCTTCATTTTGTCCAAAAATATTTTATCATAATCTCTTATGATATGGGGCATTGCAAGGTAAAAATTTATATCCTTTTTATTATTTCTTAAGGTGGTCTCTATGGCACCGGATGTTTCCAACAAATCAGAGGAAATATAGATTCTTGAAATATTGCTTTTTAGCGCTATGCCAAGCTGTTCCTCGGTCTGTATGGATGCATGCAGCGTTATTTTATTTATCGGGCTGATGGTTGCCGGCTTTCCTGTATTTGAACTCGCCCCTGCTGTTTCTTTGCGCCCCGGATAGGCCAGGCCATTGTTCGCGATTATTTTTTGCGCCAGAGCATCACACGCTATGCGGCGCAGATCGTTCAGCGCCTTTACGGGAATGAAAATATCGGATTCCATATCAATTTCAATACTATCTAAATTAAATGCCGTATTTCCGCTTTTTGAAAGCTGTTTGCGAATGCTTTCCTCATTCATTGGCTGCTTCAAGGCTTCTTCCACAATATTTCCATATACGGCAGCTGTTATATTTTTATAAACAAGGGCAAAATAGGCCGGACTGTTTTTATATAGTCTCGTTTTTCCCGTCACAGCCAAACGATGGTCACCTTGCAGATATTCCTCTCTGATTCTTTGGGACAGGCTCTCGTCCCGTCCGCCGTAGCTTGGATTATCCAGCGTTATCATATCGCTGCCATTATGCTTATGATAATATCCTTCACTTATTTCGCTTCGGATATACAAGGAGCGAAGCTCCTCCATGTCCTCTTTTTTAACGAGATATCCTGCGCCCCCGTCATCATAATATTTATCTATATACTTCCGGTAAAGAGCGGTCACCCCCGAAACATACTCGGGGCTTTTCATCCTTCCTTCGATTTTAAAGGAATCAATTCCGGCTTCGATCAGCTCGGGAATCAGTTCTATTGTACACATATCCTTTAGGCTGAGGGGATATTTTTCCTTCTTGCCTTCCACCGAATAAGGAAGACGGCACGGCTGTGCACACCTTCCTCTGTTGCCGCTTCTGCCTCCGATGATGCTGCTGAACAAGCATTGCCCGGAATAACAATAGCAGACAGCGCCATGAACGAAGACCTCTATTTCAATATCCACTTCGCTTTTTATATTTCTGATTTCCGCAAGAGAAAGCTCTCTGGCCGGTACGATGCGCGTAGCTCCTAAGCCTTTTACATACGCCGCTCCATAGGAGCCCGTCACGGTCATCTGTGTACTGATATGGCGCTCCAATCCGGGAAACCATTTTCCGACTGCGCAAAACACTCCCATATCCTGAATGATGACACCGTCCAGCCCCGCTTGGTAGAAGGGCTGCAAATAATCGTAAATCTCCGCAAATTCGCTTTCCTTTACAAGAGTATTCAGCGTTAAATATATTTTTCTTCCATATATGTGAGCATGCTTTACAGCGTTTATAATTTCTTCTTCCGAAAAGTTGTCCGCATATGCCCGTGCTCCAAATTTGTTTCCACCCAGATAAACGGCATCTGCCCCGGCATGCACTGCACCCAGAAAGCATTCATAATTTCCCGCAGGTGCAAGAAGTTCTACTTTTTTCATCTTTATAACCATGCTCCCTTCAAAGCCTGGAGACTTAGTGCGGGTGTGCCTGCACACCTTAAGCACAAATCTCCGATTGAAAGAATATTATTCTTTCAACCTCTTACCTTCGATTAGAAAAAGCTGCCTTTTCCTAAGACAGCCCACTTTCTATAATTCCTTTATATTACTTTTTCGCATCCTTCAGTTCCATTTCCATGCGAATCATTTTCTTCGCGTTTTCATTTATCTCCGTCTGTAGACTTTTTACACTTTTCTCCGTATTTTCCAGCTTAATCTGGGAAGTAATCAACTCATGTTTCAAATCGTACAATTCCTTTTCTTTGCTCTGGATATCTTCTTCTAAAAGGCTTATCTGTTTCTTTGCCTTAAAATAATCGTCGGCAATGTTAAGCTGCAGCAGGACGTTCTGGGTGTCCAGAGGCTGCCTTCTAAAGCTGTCGACTTTGCCGTACTCCGTCATCTTATTGTTAATATAAGACGCGACTCTCTGTAGATACTCTTCGCTTTCGTAACCGCTCAAAGTGAATACTTTACCGCCAATGATAACTTCCGTATCTGTCTTCGCCGACATTCCCTCACCCCTTAACACAAAATATGCCCTAATACATTCATAATTTACACAATATTTATTATATAGATATTAAGAGGGAATTTCAAGTCCTAAATGATGATATGCCAAATCTGTAGCTGTTCTTCCTTTCGGTGTACGGTTTAAAAACCCGTTTTTCAAAAGGTAAGGCTCATATACATCCTCCAGGGTGCCCGCATCCTCACCGATGGATGCCGCCAGTGTGTCCAGTCCCACCGGCCCCCCCTTGAACTTATCGATTATAGTAATCAATATGTTCCTGTCTATATAATCCAGTCCCATTCTGTCCACGTCCATAAGATCCAAAGCTGTCTTAGCCACTTCTTCCGTGATGATTCCGTCGTACTTTATCTGTGCATAATCTCTTACCCGCTTAAGCATCCGGTTAGCCAGCCGCGGCGTTCCCCTGCTCCTCCTCGCCAGCTCCTCCGCTCCCTGTTCTTCGATCGCCACCTTCAAAACCCGGGCGGAATGCAGGATAATAACCTTAAGTTCATCCACGGAGTAGAATTCCAACCGGTGAATTACGCCGAAACGGTCTCTCAGGGGAGCTGTCAATAGTCCCGCTCTTGTAGTCGCTCCCACCAGAGTGAACTTTGGAAGCTCCAAACGGATAGACCGTGCCGCGGCGCCCTTTCCTATTATAATATCTATGGCGTAATCTTCCATCGCAGGGTAGAGAACTTCCTCCACCTGTCTGTTCAGACGGTGGATCTCATCCACAAACAATAAATCACCCGGCTGTAAATTATTTAGAATTGCAGCCATTTCTCCTGGCTTCTCGATGGCAGGACCGCTGGTAACCTTCATATTCACGCCCATCTCCGATGCTATGATGCCGGCCAGGGTAGTCTTTCCAAGACCAGGAGGCCCATAGAACAATACGTGATCCAGGGAATCGTTTCTAAGCTTGGCTGCGTCTATATATACCTTCAGATTTTCTTTCACCTTTGTCTGTCCGATATAATCTGCAAGGCACTGGGGTCTGAGAGAGCCTTCGATCTTAATGTCTTCTTCCGTCAGGTTTGTTTCTATCATTCTTCTTGCCATTTATATAACCATTTTCCTTTCAAAGTAAGAGCCTAAACGGTAATTTCTCCGGCACGAATGCCCGGTGACTCCTGCTTCAATACATCTTCTTAAGCGCCTGCTTCAAGATATCCTCGGTATCCATATCCTCCATAACTGTAACCTGCTTTACAGCCTTCAACGCCTCGGAGGCAGAGTAACCCAATGCAGTAAGCGCTTCAATCGCTTCGTTTTTAATGTTTGCATCGCCGGACGATACATCGCCAAGATCGTCGCCCATGCTTTTATTCACAAAGGTATCTTCTATAGAAACCTTATCCCGAAGGTCGAGAATAACCCTCTCGGCTGTCTTCTTTCCAATTCCGGGAGCTTTGGAAATTTCCTTCACATCCCCTGAGATGATAGCAAACCGCAGGCTGTCCGCACTCATTACAGACAAGATTGCAAGGCCGCCCTTAGGGCCGATTCCGTTTACCGTAATCAGCTTCTTAAATATATCCAGATCATCCTTTGTAAGAAAGCCGTACAGAAGAAAAGCATCCTCTCTCACACAGGTATAGGTATATATCTTCACTTCCTCTCCGATTCCCGGCAGCATCCCTGCCGTGCCTGAGGATATTTTAATATTATATCCGATGCTGTTCGCTTCCAAAATAAGATTATCCTCTGTAATATCTGCGATTTCACCCTTTAAATATGCTATCATATCCGCTTCTCCTGTTTTTTGTTTCTTATTTCATATTTATGAAATCAAGTATATCACGACGAACATATGTTTGCAACATTATCCTTCCATAATCTGCAGGGCGCGGATATGCGGATCCTTTATTTTCTCCATAATGTACATCGTATGATTTTCCAAAAAATTGTCCTCACCTACTGTAAGTCCCTGTGAGATAAGTTCCTGAAGCACCAGATTACATATGGCTTCCACGATAATGATTCTTTGATCCTTCGTATTCAGCGCATATAAGTAGTCCTGTGCCCTTGTATTTCCCCAGGCTTCTGCCTGTTCTTCCGTCATGACGAGGAGATTTAGTATATCACCGATTTCGGATAATATGGGAAGTTCCTTCATCCCGCGGTGCATCCATTTATAAAAAGGCGTATATTTCTTATTCAGAAGATATACCATAGAAATCGTACTTTTTGTAAATTCGTCCAGAGAAAGCTGTGCTGCCACATGCTCTCCCCTTTTCATGGCCCTTGCATAGTTATATTGTCCGGCCTGAGCCATAACAGCCGCTCTTGCAGCTATTTTCTTGAGTCTTACATCCTCCGGATAAAATGCCAGCAGTTCATTTCGTATCCGGCTGAATTCCCCCAAGGGATCCATAAACACCTTACCGTTTACCGCACTGCAAAGCCCAGACTCCGGTATCCGCAGCCATTCCATATTGCTTTCGGGAGTATCTTCACAACCAATAAGCCCATAATAAAAATCAGGAATGGAGTGTACCCCCACTCTGCCTTTGCCGTGAGCGCTCACTATTCTTCCTTGCACGCCGCCGAAATCCGCCGGAAGCCTTTCATATTCCCGAGCTACTTTCCCGCCATATTCCTCATAATCTTCTTTGGTCAGCCATATGCAAAAGGATGGGCCGTAATCGTGATCCATGGAAATCTCGTCATCGAAGCCGAGGCATTCTGAACCTTGTCCCACCAATCCAATGGCTGCCCGTTTTGCGACCTCGGGAAATTTTTCTTCTAACATTTTTTTACCATGTACAAGGTAATATTTTTCCGATAACTCTAAACCTTTCATTGCTGCAATCCAATTCTGCTATAAATTTCTTCCACATTCTTTCTATAATATTCAGCTTTTTCCTTGTCCTTCAAGCATTCGCACACTGCAGCGCAATTCTCGCATAGTATGCCATAGCTTTGATTCTCCCCAAAATGCTTTTTTACCTCAGACAGAGCCTTCTCATAGGAGAGCAGGGAATTCTCATAATCTCCTATACGGAAATATGCTTCCCCCACTCCTGCAAGAGCCGCACTGTAATGGGCATCCGTCTGCTCCCCTCCGGTAGCTTCGAATAGTCCCAGCGCTTCTTCCAAAGCTTTTGAAGCCTCTCCCGGCTTATTCATCTTGAAATACAAAAGTGCGAGATTCGTTAAAGTCGTCGCCTGTTCCGCTTCGCTGTTTTCCAAAACACATACGATAGAGAGCGCCTTCTTAGAAAGCTCCGCCGCTTTTTCGTTCTCATTCATCTGCTCTAACAAAATGCTCATATTGTTGTAAAGTCCGGCGAACCGGTAATCGTCTTTTGGAAGCAGTCCCTCGTATATCTGAAGCACCTGCAAGTAATATTTATATGCCGGTCCTAACTCGCCAGCCGCACGATAAGCCGTCGCCGCATTCAGAAGTGTTGTGGCGAAGTGTTCGCTGTTTTCCAGCTGTAATTCTTCTAAAAGTAAAAGGACGTCCTCCGCGATATCGAAGGCTTTTTTGAATTGAGAGACGCTGCGGTAAAAGCCGATCATCTCATTGCCGATTACGATATATGCGGGATAATCTTCTGCTTCCTTGGCTTTTTCCAGTTCCCCCAGCAGATAGGGCTCTACTTTATCTATTTCGTTTCTTTGAAACAGGTTGTCCAGATGTCCCCAAAATTGTTCGGTATTCATTTATGATTTTACTCCTTTTTCATGCATGATCTATTTACAATCGATATTTTAACATACTTTGGGGGATATGGGAAGAAGCCGGAAGTTCAACTCATCCTTGTTGATTTCTCCTATTTGTAGTATAATGCCCTTGTCAAACGACGGTAATGAGACGGTATGCGAATGGCATAATATTTTACTAATATTTTTACTAACATACGAAAGGATAAACATTATGAAAATTATTTTTATCAGACACGGAGATCCGGATTATGCGAACGATATTTTGACACAAAAGGGCTGGCGGGAAGCAAAGCTCCTTGCGAAGAGGGTAAGCAGCTGGAACGTAAAGGATTTTTACTGCTCTCCCCTTGGACGGGCACAGGAGACTGCTTCCTGCAGTTTAAATATCATGAATAGGCAGGCCGTTACTTATGATTGGCTTAGGGAGTTTTATTATCCGATTACCGATCCTACTACCGGAAGACACGGCGTGCCTTGGGATTTCATGCCTTCTTACTGGACGAAGGAGCCGTTGTTCTATGATAAGGACCATTGGCATGAAGCGGATGTTTTGAGGAGCAATAGTGATCTGAAGCCCGCATTCGATGAAGTATGCAGCGGGCTTGACAGTATCCTGGCAAAATACGGTTATGTGAGGGACGGCATGATATACCGCACCGGAATAACGAAGGAGGAGACAGGTGTCTCTTCTCTTACTCCCGATTCAGGAAAGGATGCCGGTACGTCAAAGCTCTTGAAGTCTTACAGCGATGATACTATCGTCATCTTCTGCCATCTGGGCGTTACCTTTGCAATGATGTCATATCTGTTAGGAATCGCGCCTACTTTATTGTGGCAGAATTTCTTCATTGCTCCTGCTTCAGTTACTGTTCTCATTTCGGAAGAAAGGATACCCGGCGAGGCGTATTTCCGTGGCCAGGTGGTAGGGGATACCTCGCATCTGCGGGATGGCAACGAACCGGTTTCACAAGCGGGATATTTTGCAGAGCCGTTTCAGCTATAAAAGTTCTATCTATTGTTAATGTAATTAATCAACCCTTCCGAAGCTATGATCTTCTGCATGAACTCAGGAAAAGCCAGACCTTGGAATGCTGTCCCCTTCGTCAGATTGGTAATAACACCGGTATCGAAGTTCACTTCAACTTCATCTCCAGCCTCAATTCCCTTGGAAGCCTCGGGACACTCGATAATGGGAAGTCCGATATTGATCGCATTGCGGTAAAAGATTCTTGCGAAGGTCTCCGCGATTACGCAGCTTATCCCAGCTGCTTTTATCGCTATCGGAGCATGTTCTCTGGAGGAACCGCAGCCGAAATTTTTGTCCGCCACGATGATATCTCCTTTTTTTATATTCTTAATAAACTCCTTGTCGATATCCTCCATACAGTGTGTTGCAAGCTCGGACGGATCGGAAGAGTTCAGATATCTTGCCGGAATGATAACATCCGTATCCACATTGTCTCCATATTTAAAAACTGTTCCTTTTGCTGATTTCATATATTCCTCCATTCTGCCTTTCGGCAGCTTTTTAATCTTCTATCAATAAACCTTTTACTGCAAACGGCATGGATAGGAAATCTTACCTTCAATCGCGCTGGCTGCCGCCACCGCAGGGCTCGCAAGATAGATTTCCGACTTCACATGTCCCATGCGGCCTACGAAATTACGATTTGTAGTGGAAACACACCTCTCGTCCTCCGCAAGGATTCCCATGTAACCGCCAAGGCAAGGACCGCAGGTAGGGGTACTGACAACTGCTCCCGCCTCAATAAAAGTTTTCAAAAGCCCTTCCTCCATAGCCTGCATATAAATAGCCTGCGTCGCGGGAATGATAATACAGCGCATTCCCTTTTTCACATGTCTTCCCTCGAACACTTCCGCCGCAATGCGCAGATCATCTAATCTACCGTTAGTGCAGGACCCAATGACTACCTGATCGATTGCAATATCCTCTTTAATATCGTCGATAGTCTTTGTGTTTTCGGGAAGATGGGGAAACGCAATGGTAGGTCTTAAGACGCTTAAGTCGATAGTATATTCTTCATCATAAACCGCATCCTCATCCGCTTCATAAATAGTATACGGCTTTTTAGAATGCTCCTTGATATATGCGATTGCAAGATCGTCGACAGGAAAGATTCCATTCTTACCACCCGCTTCGATTGCCATGTTCGCAATTGTAAATCTATCGTCCATAGAAAGATTCGCAATACCCTCTCCTGTAAATTCCATGGACTTATAAAGTGCGCCGTCTACGCCGATCATCCCTATAATATGTAAGATAACATCCTTGCCGCTGACCCACTTGGACATTTTACCAATTACATGGAACCTGATTGCCGATGGAACTTTAAACCACGCTTTTCCGGTAGCCATACCTGCCGCCATATCCGTACTTCCCACACCTGTGGAAAATGCGCCGAGAGCGCCGTAGGTACACGTATGAGAGTCAGCGCCGATAATAACATCTCCGGCAACGGTAAGTCCTTTTTCCGGCAAAAGCGCATGTTCGATGCCCATCTCTCCTACTTCAAAGTAATTCGTAATGTCATTGCGGTATGCGAATTCCCTCACGCACTTACAATGCTCCGCAGATTTAATATCCTTGTTAGGCACGAAGTGGTCCGGCACCAGCGCAATTTTATCCTTATCAAAAACGCCGTTTACTTTCATTTTTTCCATTTCTTTAATTGCAACAGGACTCGTAATGTCGTTGCCGAGCACCAAATCCAAATCAGCCTCTATCAGTTGCCCGGCTTCCACTTTATCGAGTCCAGCATGTGCTGCCAGAATCTTCTGGGTCATCGTCATTCCCATCGTATCATTCCTCCTAAAAATAATCTATTATTGTAATAATTCTACCATGAATATTCTATTTTGAAAAATAGTATATATTCATAGTTTTAATAACTTGTGGTTATACTAATGCAATGTTATAATTACTATTATTCATTCTTTTGTATTAGTAATCCGATGGCACAAAAAAGAAAGGTACTATCGCATATTATGGAGCAAAATCTCAATTTATATCAAATATTTTATGAAGTAGCCAATTGCCGCAACTTCTCAGTTGCCGCCAAAAAATTATATATCAGCCAGCCGGCTATCAGCAAGTCCATCTCCAAACTTGAGGAAGGCTTAAATGTGATGCTTTTTCATCGCTCCTCCCGAGGCGTGACCCTGACGGCTGAAGGAGAAATACTTTATAAACACGTAGAAAATGCCATGCTCGCTCTGCACTCGGGTGAGGAAATGCTGCGCTCATCCACCTCACAGGGTATCAGCCCTCTTTCCATCGGAGTCAGTACTACTCTTTGCAAATACATCCTCCTTCCCCTTTTGAAGGATTTTATTGCAGGAAATCCTAATATAAAAATTACCATCTCCTGCCAGTCCACCTTCGAGACGATTTCCGAGTTGAAAAGCGGAGCAATAGATATCGGACTTGTGGGCATCCCTCCTAAAGAAATATCTAATTCGTCCATGGTCTCCTATCTTCCCGTCAAAACGATAGAAGATATTTTCGTCGCTACAGACACCTATTTAGCGCCATATTCTTATAAAAACAAAGGGGAGTCCTATGAAAATGAGAAACTTTTTAAAGAAGCTTCTTTTATCATGCTTGATAAAGAGAACATATCGAGAAAGCACGCAGATACCTTTTTATCTGAACAAAGGCTTACACTTAAAAACATCATCGAAGTGAACAATATGGACTTGTCCATCGAATTTGCCAGAGCCGGACTGGGTATCGCCTGCGTTATCGGAGATTTCGTAAAAGAAGATTTAAAAAACGGAACCTTGCGCGAATTAAAGCTGGGGCACAAAGTTCCGAAACGTCAAATCGGCTTCGCTTATCCTTCCAAAATACCGATGACAAATACAATGAATACATTGATTCAGTATTATCAGGTGCTTTTGTAAGGATAAGCCCGACCATTTGACTTAATTAATAACTATCAATTAATTATTGATGAGCTTGCTGCTTTCATTGTTCCAGCTGTACAGCTTGCGGATATCCTTACCTACTGTCTCTGCCGGATGCTCAGCAGCTAACTTCCTCATAGCCTTGAAGTGCGCCTGTCCGCCTGCCTGTGACATATCTAACAAGAAGTCCTTGGCAAAGGTTCCGTCCTGAATATCTGAAAGAATTTTCTTCATAGCTTTTTTCGTGTCTTCCGTAATAATCTTAGGACCTGTAATATAATCACCATATTCGGCCGTATTGGAGATGGAATATCTCATTCCTTCGAAACCGGACTGGTAAATAAGGTCTACAATCAGCTTCATTTCGTGGATACATTCGAAGTAAGCGTTTCTTTCATCATATCCAGCTTCTATCAGCGTCTCAAAGCCTGCCTGCATCAAAGCACATACGCCGCCGCAGAGGACTGCCTGCTCGCCGAAAAGGTCTGTTTCTGTTTCCGTTCTGAAGGTCGTCTCCAGAACGCCCGCTCTCGCGCCGCCGATCGCCAAAGCATAAGCTAAAGCCATATCCAGAGCTTTTCCTGTAGCATCCTGATGTACCGCTACAAGGCAAGGAACGCCTTTGCCTTCCTGATATTCGCTTCTTACCGTATGTCCCGGTCCCTTAGGTGCGATCATGGTAACATCCACATCCTTAGGTGCAACAATCTGCCCGAAATGAATGTTGAAACCGTGTGCGAACATGAGCATATTGCCCGCCTCCAAATTGGGCTCGATGGACTCTTTGTACATCTTAGCCTGAAGCTCATCATTGATGAGAATCATGATAATGTCTGCTTTTTTAGCAGCTTCAGCTGCTGTATATACCTGAAAACCCTGAGCTTCTGCCTTTGCCCAAGATTTTGAACCTTCATAAAGGCCGATAATGACATTGCATCCCGATTCTTTCGCATTGAGTGCGTGTGCATGTCCTTGGCTGCCATAACCGATAACAGCAATTGTTTTTCCATCCAGCATGGAAAGGTTACAATCTTCCTGATAATAGATATTTGCCATTTCTTTTTCCTCCACTAAATTAATATTGTTATTTATAACTGAAAGGGTCATTCCCTAAGAGCTAACATATTATGAGTGTCCTTACTCAATTTAAGAGTGTCTTTTGCTCATTAATCCACTAAATAGGTAACATTATGAGAACCTCTCCCCAAACCGGTAATCCCCGTTTTGGCAAGTTCCAGAATCTCGTAGCCGTCCAGCAGACTGATAAATGCTTCTATCTTCGACTGTGCACCCGTTAATTCGATAATCAGGCTTTCCGCAGCAACATCGATAATCTTCGCCCTAAATACATCCGCTACCGCAATAATTGCCTGACGCTCTTTGGCGGCTGCTTTTACCTTAATCAACACCAGTTCCCTGTATACACTGTCGTCGGGTTCCAGCACCTTTATATCCCTGACATCTACTAATTTTGCTACCTGCTTCTCTATCTGGTCCAGTATCTCGTCGTCTCCCGATGCCACAATCGTAATTCTTGTAAATCTCGGATCAGCGGTAACTCCCGCCGTAATGCTTTCAATATTATAGCCCCGTCTGGAAAACAATCCCGATATTCTGCTCAAAACACCGGCAGTATTATCGACCAGGAGCTGGAATACTTTCTTACGCATGGTACTCCTCCATTCTCAATCGTTGCGTTCGACATTTATTTTAGCAACACTAATAGTAAAAGTCAATAAGAATACTTTAATTCTCTAAGACTTTAACTCGTTGAATTGCATTATTTTTGATTCCCGGAGTGTTCAACTCTCCATATCCTTACATTTCTGAAGCGCCAGAGTACCTGTTCTGGCAACCTCTACAATACTGATAGATTTCAGCATGTTGATAAACAGCTGAATCCTCTCGGGAATGTCACACACCTGAATGATCATCATGTTCTTGGACATATCTACGATCTGTGCCTTCATAATATCACAGTTCTCCATAATATCACGGCGATTGTTCTTATTATACTTTACCTTAATGAGCATAAGCTCTCTGCTGATACTGGCGCTTTCATCAAAAGTCTTAACCTTTATGACATCTAGCTTCTTATTAAGCTGCTTTTCTATCTGTTCTATGGTCCTCTCATCGCCGCTGCTCACTATGGTCATGCAGGATACTGCAGAATCATCGGTTTCTCCCACTGCAAGAGAGTCGATATTAAAGCACCTTCTGGAAAAAAGTCCCGCCACTTTACAGAGAACGCCCGATCGGTTTTCTACTAATACGGAATATATTCTTTTCATTTCACTCATCCTCCCATTACCAAATCCATCGGATTTATCAGGCATTCTAACAGCATGGAATTATCCTCTTTTAAAAACCGATCGATAACCTCATCCGCCTTCTCCATATTGTATAAGCGGAGAAAGTCAATATCATAAGCGGCTGCCAGCTTTTCCAAGTCCGGGCTGCCGGATATGTCAACTGCGGAATACTTGTCTTTGTAGGTATAATGCTGGTATTCACGCACCATGCCCAGATAGTTATTTTTTAAGACAACGATTTTAACCGGTACATCATGCTGTTTCATCGTCGCCAATTCCATCATGGACATCTGGAAGGAACCATCGCCGCATACTGCAACTACCTGCTTCTTCTCATCCGCAAGCTTAGCGCCTATTGCCGCAGGAATGGAATATCCCATGGTTCCCATACCTCCGGAAGTCAGAAAGCGGCCATTCTTTACGATATGATAGCTGCAGGACCAAATCTGGTTCTGGCCTACGTCCGCAACATAAATACCGTCGTCCTCCATCTTTCTTGAAAGCTTTGTGATGAACTGGGCAGGATCCACGTAATTCTTATCAGGACTGCGCTTTACCGCCATCGTCGTTTTGTATTCGCTAAGTGCCTTCAACCACTCTTCGTGCTCGCAAGAGATTTCCTGCGCACCCAAATCCTTGAAGATATGTCCCGCATCGCCTACGAGAGGGATATGAGAGCCTACATTCTTGCCGATTTCTACCGGGTCCACGTCGATATGTACGAGCACCTTGTAATTTGTTATCATATTCGGATGGCTGACAGCCCTATCCGCCACTCTGGCTCCTACCATGATCAGCAAATCGGATTCCTTCATGGCACGGTTGGCGCAGGGTGCACCGTTATTTCCGACCATTCCGTAAAACATAGGATGTTCACTCGGCATAACTCCGATTCCCATCATCGTGGAGACAACCGGAATATCGTATTTTTCCGAGAATTCACGAATCTCCTTTTCCGCACTGCTTAAAAGCACTCCTCCGCCAACGCAGATAAGGGGCTTCTTTGCCTTTTCAAGCTCTTTTGCTACTTTTTTGATCTGAACCATATTTCCCTTTACCGTAGGCTTGTAGGTTCTCATATTTACTTTTTCCGGATAATTGAACTTCGAAATAGCTGCATTTTGTATATCGAGCGGCACATCGATGAGCACCGGCCCTTTTCTTCCTGTATTGGCGATATGAAACGCCTCTTTAAATATCCGGGGGATTTCGTTTGCATCCTTAATGAGATAGCTGTATTTTACAAAAGATTCCACAGCTCCCGTTATATCTGCCTCTTGAAAGGCATCGCTACCGATCAGATCGCTCTCTACCTGACCGGTAATACATATAAGCGGGATGCTGTCGGCAAAAGCCGTAGCTATTCCCGTAATAATATTGGTTGCCCCGGGACCTGATGTAACGACACAGACGCCAGGCTCTCCCGATACGCGAGCAAGTCCGTTCGCTGCATGAGCCGCACTCTGTTCCGTCCGAACGAGAATCGTGCGGATATCCGTATCCAGGATACTGTCATAAAAAGGACAAATTGCTGCTCCCGGATAACCGAAAATTATCTTTACGCCTTCTTCCTCCAGACACTTTACCATTGCATCTGCACCAATCATATTTTATACCTCGTCTTTCCATTCAATAATATATTTACTGAATTGCATTGTTATTTTACCGTTTTATCACCATTATTATTCTTCTATGTTCAGAATATGTTTCGTCAGCCTGACCGCATCCGCGGCATCCTTGGAATAGCCGTCAGCACCTATTTCATCCGCATAATCCTGAGTAATGACCGCTCCGCCGATAATGACCTTAGCCGTAACCCCCTGCTCTCTCGCATATGAGATGACTCGCCGCATTTCCTGCATCGTCGTCGTCATAAGGGCAGAAAGAGCTATAACACTGGCATCGTTCTCAATTGCCGCCTGAATAATTTTCTCCTTAGGCACGTCCTTCCCAAGGTCGATGACTCGGAAACCGTAATTTTTCAGCATCAGTGCCACCAGATTCTTCCCGATGTCGTGAATATCTCCCTCCACTGTCGCTATTATGATCGCCGGCATCTCTTTCTCTCCGCTTGCCTCTTTCAGAAGCGGTTCCAAATATTCGATAGCCGTTTTCATCGCTTCCGCACTTGCGATAAGCTGGGGAAGGAAGTATTTTCCTTTATCGAAGAGGTCGCCCACCTCGTTGATAGCCGGAAGGAGTGCATCGTTCAGAATTTCCTGAGGTGCTCGTCCCTCCTCTAATGCCGTTATGGTATAGTCGGTGATTTTTTTCTTATTTCCCTTTAATACGGCTTCGTTTATTGTGGTGAGTATTTTGTACCCATCTATAACAGATGCTTGTGCATCCCTGCTGGTTTTTACATTATCCGTCCCCGAAGGGGGGACGTTCCCGCCTTCCTGAGATTTCTTTTTTGCCTCTATGCCGCCTATCAATTCAATATAGCGAATATCGGCTTCCTCCTTGTTAAGAAGCAAATCGGAAGCGAAGGCGCTGCTTACTAACAATTCCTGTGAGGGATTGGCAATCGCCATTGTAAGGCCATCTTTGATTGCCATCGTCAGGAAGGCCGTATTGATATATCCTCTCTGGGGAAGGCCGAAAGAAATATTGGATAATCCACAAATGGTTGCATAGCCGTTTTCCTTGCAGTAACGTATAGTTTCCAAGGTCTCCAAGGCCGCCCTTTTGTCGGCACCCACGGTAGCCACCAATCCGTCTACGACGATATCCGATTTATTCATGCCCAGTTCCCTTGCCCTAAGCGTGATCTTTTCAATAATGTCCTTTTTTTCCTCTAAACTTTTGGGAAGTCCCGCGTCCGATAAAGGGAGCAGGATGAACATCGCTCCATACTTCCTTACGATGGGCAGCAAATGATTGAATTTCATCTTTTCATAAGAGACGGAATTGATGAGCGCACGTCCTGGATAGCGCCTGAGGGCAGCCTCCAGGACGTCTATATGGCTGGAATCGATAGATAAAGGAATGGAGGTTACTCCTGCTACCTCCTCCAAAGCTCTTAGCATAAGCTCCTTCTCATCCACTCCGCTCATTCCCATATTCACATCCAGAATACCCGCTCCGCAAGCCTCCTGTTCCTGAGCGAATTCAGCTACCATATCCATGTTTCCGGCTCTGAGCTGTTCCTGAAGCTTCTTTTTACCTGTTGGATTGATACGTTCGCCCACAATAATGAAATTATCGTCCAAGCCAAATTCCACCGTCTTACGCTCCGAAGTCAGGTAACGCTTTACAGGCTCCTGCCGCTTTACAAGGCTCATATGAGCGGTACGGTTTTTCAGTTTTTCTATATATTCCGGTGTCGTACCGCAGCAGCCGCCTAAAATGGACGCTCCTGCTTCCACCAGCTTTGCCATACCTTCAGCAAAATCCTTGCTGTTCATATCATAAACGGTATTGCCGTCTTTATCCAGATAGGGCAGACCGGCGTTGGGCTTTGCAATGATCGGTACGGAGGTCACCTCCGCCATTGTTCTTATAATATCCGCCATCTTGTCCGGTCCTGTGGAGCAATTAGCCCCCACAGCATCAGCTCCAAGACTTTGAAGTACTATTGCTGCCGTCTTGGCATCCGTTCCATAAAGAGTCCTGCCATCGGACTCGAAGGTCATGGTTACCATTACCGGCAAATCACAGATTTCCTTGGCGGCGATAAGAGCCGCCCGGCTCTCTTGCAGGCTCATCATCGTTTCTATTACCAGGAGGTCCACATCTCCTCGCACAAGATAGCCTATCTGCTCTTTATAAATATTGATCAAATCCTCGAAATCCATGGTTCCCATGGGGGAAAGCTGCTCTCCCGTCATGGTGAGATCGCCTGCGACAAGGCAACGGCCTCCTGCCGCATCCCTGGAAACTGCAACTAATTCCATGTTCATCGCTTCGATGTCGTTTTCCAGACCGTATTCCGTAAGCTTTACAGAATTGGCCGAAAAGGTTGGGGCATAGACAATATTACTTCCCGCTTCTATAAACTCCTTCTGTAATGCGATTAATGTACTTTTATTTTCTAAAATCCATTTCTCCGGGCAGACGCCCACCGGCATTCCTCTTTTCAGCAAATTGGAGCCTGTAGCACCGTCCAAATAAATTGGATGTTCTTTTATAAAACTTCTGAATTCGTTCTTTGTCATATCTATTTTCCTGCGCCTCCCGGTGAATAAAATAGCCTTACGAAGATTGGTTTAAATCACATGCTACCATATATTTTAAAAAACTACAATATTTGATGTATGTATTCTTAGTTATGGCGGGGAAATCGTTACTCAGAACAGAGTGAGCATTAACGTGAAATCGGATGATGATCTCAGTTCCAGTATTTATAAGGTATATAGAAATATCCAGCAAACATTTGTTCTTTTTCTGCTGGATATTTTTTAGCGGATGTATTATAATGATAATACATCGCCAGAACACGTATTCGAAAGGAGTAGATAAATGGAACTTAACCGAGAAAAGATTAAAAGTGTATTAGAAAAAGAGAAACTCATTTATCTGGCAACAACAAATAGTAAATATCCGGATAACTCTGCTGTTTGTTTTGCATATGATGAAAAATTGCATTTATTTTTTGGCAGTTATTCAGATACGCTGAAATGTAGAAATATATCGCGAAATCCATATGTGGCGATCTCTGTCGGAACATTGCAGATTCATGGGGTTGCAAAAATCGTTCCATATGGGAGTGAAGAATATAGGAGCAAAAGAGAAATATACGATAAACGATTTCCACAGTATGCCTCTGTATTTGAGAAAGTTGATAACGAGTTATATGAAATACTTCCTCTTGTAATATGGAACTACAATCCGTCATTTGGTGAAATGAATAGAGATGAATTAATAATTGATTTAGAGTACTATAAATCAATCTCCCCATACATATTTCACAAATACAATGACCGTTCAGTTTAGTGCATTCTTGCTTTAATTACTGAATAGTAACTTGCTTTCACACACTATATATGGTAACTTATTTTATGGATATCTACAGTTACGGAGGGGATAATGTGAGCAGGAAATTTGTATATATATTTCTTTTTTCCTTTATTGTTCTTTTTTTTGCAGGATGTGGCAGCAAGAAGGAATTGGAAGAATATAAAAATAACATGGATACTTTTTATTCGGACATTTCCGAATATGACAATATTATAAATTCTATAGACGCGGATTCCGAGACCTGTGTTCAGGAGCTCTTATCTGCATTAGACGGCATCGGTGAACGCTTTTCGTGGATGGCTTCTCTTACCGTTCCCGAAGAGTTCTCTTCGGTAGAGGCCCTTTCCGCAGAGGCGAATGAATCTATGACAAATGCTGTCTCTCTTTATCATCAGGCATTTGAAAGTGAGACTTTCGATTCCGATGCCGCAGCCAGCGCGAAGGATTATTACAATAAAGCCAATCAAAACGTACGTGAGATTCTGTCCATTCTGCATGGAAACATTCCGGACGGGGGCGATGTCTATTCCGATTCCGCTGAAAAAATAGCCGGAATGGAACCCATTCCCGAATAAGAAAAAATATTTAGCAATTTCCTTCATATACATACTTTAAATGCTCTCTTGCCGTTTCCGCAAGAGAATAAACCGTCTCTATCCTGGT
>JAEWPN010000256.1 GCA_023399455.1 Bacillota bacterium | reverse complement strand
CATATGTTATTAACATAACCTTGTTGTCCAAAATCACATTTTTTCCTCCCGCTATAACATAGTATCACAATAGTACGATTAAAAGCTTTGGCAGACCCATGCCGGGTTACCTTCTGCACCGGTCAACATCTCTTTTCCCCGTATCCAGTCTTCGGTTACCGCCGCATATTTCACGCACCTTCTCGTTCCCCAGCTATATGCCACATGGATCAATCCGTCTTTTCCCTGCATCATTACCGGATATTCATAACGACGATTATTGATATCGTTCCATGCGCCGGTAAAGCCTTCTCCGGGCTCTATCGTTCTGCGGTACGGCCACGTTACTCCTCCGTCTTCCGATATCGCAAGAGCAATCGGACTCCTTTGAAAAGGCCATACCGTCTTGCCAAGTTCATCGTTATATCTGACCGGATTGTAGACAAGACCGATGGCTCCGCTCTCCAGCCTGATGGCGGAAATGCTTGAGTTATTGTTCGGAAGTTCTGTGCGTACAGGTATTGTCCAGCTATCTCCATAATCTTCCGATGTGGATATATAAATGTTATCCGCAAACCGGCTGCGGAAAATAGCTACCAGCCGCCCTGCTTCCTTCTCTATAATATTCGCATGCACCCGGCCTGCACTGTCCGGTATTTCTACCGTTCTCCAGCTCTTTCCCCGGTCATCGGATATTTGTACTACCGTAATATCGCTGCCGTTACGGGTCTCATCCGAAAAGCATATCCAGTTGCCGAATATCCATCTTCCATTGGACAATATTTGGATCTTCTGCCTGCAAAAAGAGCCTTCTCTGGAAAACATGGTCTCTGTCGGTCCCCATGTATAGCCGTTATCCATGGATTTTTTACAGCGAATCTCCGCCGTATACTGTAAATTAAAATTAGGGCTCATATCCTCAGTGCGCGATACCTGAGCGGTATACATTACCCATATCTCCCCTTCGGGTGTCAGAAATAATGACGGATTCTGCTCCGAACGGCTAGGATCGTCCGATATCATGACCGGTACCGACCACTTGCTTTCCCCATTCTTTAGCCTTGATAATACGATGCTGATATCCGCATTCCCTTCATCCGACCCCGCAAACCAGCAACAGAGAATATCTCCGTTCTCAAGCTCCAAAAGGTCTGCCGCATGGCAGCTCGCATAGGGATTGGGAATCAATGCTTCCACCGTATCCAGTAAATTATTATGATATAAAGCTCCATTTTCTTCTAATACATTTAATTCTATATATTCTCTGCTCATTTTAATAACCATGCCTTTCATTTTAACCTAGTTGTCATCCCTTTACTGCGCCTATCAGGATGCCCTTCTTAAAATACTTCTGAACAAACGGATACACGCATACAATCGGTACCATTGCTACAAATACCGCAGCAGCTTTCAAGTTCTGCTGATTCAAGGTTATACCGTTTTGCACCGTATTTCTAAACGTCGTTCCGGCAGTTCCTTCTGTAATAACGATTTGCTTAAGCACCTGCTGAATCGTCTTTAGGCTTTCCGATTTCAAATATATCTGTGGATTCAAATACTGGTTCCATATAGAAACAGCATAAAACATCGCAATAGTAGCCACGATAGGCTTCGACAGAGGAATAAATATCTGGGACAATATCTTAAAATCATTAGCCCCATCCATAAAGGCCGCCTCTTCCAGCTCTCCCGGCAGTCCCTCCAAAAAGGTCTTGCAGATGATCAGGAACTGAGTATTGATAGCGCCGGGAAGGATCATGACCAGCGGATTATCCACAAAGCCCAGGCCGCTGTAAATAATATACTGAGGTATGATACCGGCCTCAAATACCCACGTTATGACAAATAAACTCATAATAAAGTTTCTGCCCTTCACCCTCGGTCTTGAGAGGGCATATGCAGTAAAATAAGTAAAGACAACGGAACAAAGTGTCCCCAAAAACGTATAAATAAATGAATTCTTCAATCCGGTAAAAACATTTAATTTTTTACTCGTAAAAATATATTTAAAAGCTTCCAGATTAAATCCTTTCGGCAGAAAGGTAACCTGTCCTCTGGACAAAAAAGTACCGTCACTGCAGGCCACAAAGAAAATGTACAAAAAAGGATACACACACAATGCCG
This sequence comes from Bacillota bacterium, assembly GCA_023399455.1. Taxonomy (GTDB): domain Bacteria; phylum Bacillota; class Clostridia; order Lachnospirales; family Lachnospiraceae; genus Kineothrix; species Kineothrix sedimenti. Next base: position 8,143 of record JAEWPN010000256.1, on the reverse strand, counting down.
CCACAAACAGCAATACCGCATTATTTACAATGTCAAAGGATTTTATTTGCTTTTTATTCTTATTCATTCTTTGCACTTATGCCACATCCTTTCTTAGAACAGCCTGGTTTCGGAATATTTCTTTGCCAATTTGTTCGCAATAATAACCAGTGCAAAGGCAATTACCGATTTCACGAGATTTACCGCAGTACCATAACTATAATCCGGAAATCCCGTCGATTGGAAAGCTATCCTGTATACGTAAGTCTGTATAACATCCGCCGTTTCATATACGCTCTGATTGTACATAAGCAGAATCCGGTCCAGATCAACAGTAAATACATTACCGATGCTGATAATCAGCATAGTTATGATCGAGGTAGAAATTGACGGCAGGGTAATATGAAACATCTTCTGCCAGCGGTTGGCGCCGTCTGCTTCTGCAGCCTCATAAAGTGCAGGATCGATCGAAGTCATTGCCGCAAGATAGATAACGGCCGAATAACCGAACGTCTGCCATATTTGAAGAAAAATATACAATGGTCTGAACCATTCAGGTTTCGACATAAAATAAACCGCGTCTCCTCCAAAGGCTTTTATAATACTATTTACCAATCCATACGAGGGCGAGAGCAAGGTGTACAGGATACTGACCATAACGGCCGAAGAAATAAAATACGGAAGAAAACTGAGGGACTGCACCGAATTCTTCACAAATTTTACTCTCACTTCATTTAAGAACAGCGAAAAGATAATGGGAATCGGAAACACCACCACGATGGACAACACAGCAAGAATTACCGTATTTTTTATTAATTTCAGCATATACGCATCCTGAAAAATCCGCACAAAATTTTCTAACCCTACCCATTTGCTTCCCAATATTCCCTGAAATGCACTAAAATTCTGAAACGCAATCACCATGCCCCCCACAGGACCCAGCTTAAACAGAATCAGGCTTAATACACCAGGCAGCAGCAACAGATAAAGTATATAATTTCTCTTAATATCTTTTACGAACCTCACCGGAAGGCTCTCCACATTTTTTCTTTTCGTTTCCACAGGCTTACTCCTTTAAGGCCGGGATATGCACTTTACATGCATATCCCGTGCTTGTAATGCTTTTATTCTCCGTATGTGCTACGGAATGCTTCTAACTGAATCTCTTCTATTCTGGTTAATCCCAAATCATTCATTTCCTGCTGGAAGTCAGACCATTGCTCCAAAGGCCTCGTTCCATTAATAAACTGCGTGATACCCGCGATTTCCGCATCATATACCGATGATACAAGATTGGTCAGCTCTGCTGTCTGCTCGTCCGTATAAATAATATTGTATGCAGGAAGCAAATTGTCATCCGTAAACAGACGTGTTGCAGCTTCCACTACCATAGGACCGTTCCATGAATAGAACGCTGTGCTGTCAATCGGTTTCACTACAGTCATCCGGTCGCTTAAGAATGACCATCTGGGTTCTCCTTCGGGAGTGGCTTCCTCTGTAGAGTAATCTACGATAAACTTATTACTTCCGTCTACTGTTTCAAAGCTTTCGCCCTCTATTCCCCAGTTCGCTAAAACCTGTCCTTCTTCACTGTAGAAATAATCGATAAATTGTAAGATAGTAATAGCTGTTTCTTCGCTCACATTAGCATTGATCGATGTTGCAATTTTTTCATTATAAGGAAGATCTGTCTGTACTTTCATTGTATTGCCGTCTTTGTCCTTCAAGTAGTCCAGAACAACGATAGAATAATCCGGGTCAGCCTGCGGTCCGCCGTTATCGAGGAACCACTGGGGGCGTGTATAATAATCGAAAGCAAACGATGCATCTCCGTTTATCATAGCTGCTTCCCAATCACCTTCACTGAATGCACCGGCAACCCATTCCGGATTGATCAGTCCTTCATCATACCATGTCTTCATCGTTTCAATCATGGTATATGCTTCATCCGACATAATATCGAATCCCTGATCTTTTGCATGATTCAGGTAAATACCGTTGGATTCATCGGCAGAGATGTTGTTCTCACAGCCGAACCACGCCTGAAAACGCACATAGGAATCGCGGCCTGACAACGGATAGTAGTTCTGGTTGTCTTTTCCATAGTAAGCCTTTAAGGTACGTAATGCTTCCGTAAAATCTTCTACCGTTACGATGCTTGCCGGATCAATACCTGCTTTCGTCAGATGATCCTCTCTTGCGAAAAGGAAATCCGCCAGAACAGGAGTTTCTTTCGGCAGTCCGTAAATGCTGCCGTTTTCATTTGTTATCAGATTGGTATAATCCGGATTCGCATCCAGGTAAGCCTGCAAATTAGGCGCATACTCCTTAATCAGCGGAGCCATATCCAAAAATGCTCCCTGAGCGCCATATACATTGGACTGTGCCAATTTACACATAGTAGCATCGGGCAATGACTTGCTGATCAATCTCTGATCCACTTCCGCATAAACATCATCGAATTCTTCGGGACCTACTACATACTCAACGGTTACTCCGGTTCTTTTTTCCGCCTCTGCATACCACTTAAGCTCTTTAATCCAATCGATATAAGTGGAACGCATAAACATGGTATAAGTTTTTGTTCCTTCTGCACTTGTACTTTCTGTATCTGCTTGTGCAGTATTGTCTGTTGATTCCTGTGCTGCATTCTGGCTTGTACCCGCCGAATTTCCGCAGCCTGTTAAAACTGTGCCCAGCATTGTTATTCCCAACAATACAGCTGTAGCTTTTTTAATACCTTTCATAACTTTACCTCCATTTTTTTAATTTATATCATTCGGTTCTGTATATTGGAATTTAATGCAAAACCGATTGCATACTCTATTGCGTTTATAAGACTTAATTCATTGGCGCTTCCTTTGCCGACCTGATCGAACGCGGTACCGTGATCTACGGAGGTCCGTATGATCGGAAGTCCGAGGGTAATGTTCACGCCTTCCACCGCATCCCATTTCTGTGCTTCGCTGTTGTAGACAAAGCCTGCCATCTTTAACGGGATATGCCCTTGATCGTGGTACATGGCTACTACCATATCGTACCAGCCGCCTCTCGCTTTTGAGAACACCGTATCCGGAGGAACCGGTCCTTGTACATGAATTCCTTCTGCCTCCGCCGCTCTAATGGCAGGCGTAATTTCTTCTATCTCTTCTCTTCCAAAAAGGCCGCCTTCTCCGCAGTGTGGATTCAATCCTGCCACTGCTATTCTCGGCTTTTCTATGCCCATGCTCCTGCATGCCTCATCTGCAATCCGGATAACTTCCAGAACGCGCTCCTTCTTCACCCGGTCACAGGCCTCCCTGAGGGACACATGAGTAGACACGTGTACCACCCTGAGATTATGATGAGCCAGCATCATCGTGTATTTTTTCGTCCCGGTATACTCTGCATAAATCTCCGTATGTCCGGAAAAATGATAACCTGCCAGATTTATCGCTTCTTTATTCAGTGCATTGGTGACCGTAGCATCTATCTCTTTTTTCATCGCCAGCTCAATCACTTTTTTAACATATCCGAAGGCTGCCGTTCCCGCCATAGAAGATACTTTGCCAAGCTCCAGTTTGTCCGCATCCACCAGCCCCATATCCAGCACATCGATAACTCCCTGCCGGTATAAACCCTCATGCGGGCTTGTTACTTTGTGAACTGATATATCGTTACGGCCAAGCTCCTGCAGCGCCATATCCATGATCCGTGCGTCTCCGATTACAAGCGGTCTGCATTTATCATATAGTTCTTTCCTGCTTAATGCTTTTACTGTTATCTCAGGTCCGATACTCGCCGGATCTCCCATTGTTATGCCAATCGTAGGTTTCATACTCTCATCCCTCTTCAGCAGATATTCTTTGTTTTGTTTTCATCCAGTACTTTACGGACAGCCTGTATGCCTTCCTCCGATATGCGGCAGAACGGTTTTCTGCATTTTCCCACGGGATATCCGAGCATTTCCACAGCCATCTTAACAATCGTGTTAGGATTGCCATATTGGAAACAATTTCTGAACGAACGGATATTATCCTGATATTCTCTCGCCTTTTCAAGTTCTCCTGCCAGAAAGCACTCATATACCTTTACCATATTTTCAGGAAATACATTGGCGCAACCTGCGATTCCTCCGGTTCCTCCTGCCAGCAGATTCCATAAAATCAAAGAATCATTTCCTGAAAGCACCGCAAAATTCTCATCCTTCGTACGCTCAATATACTGGAGCATATGATCGAAATTACCGCTGCTGTCTTTGGCTCCCGCAATGTTATCTATATGTGAAAGCCTTTCCACCGTTGCCGGAGCAATGATATTGCCGGTTCTCGCGGGGATATTGTATAGTACGATGGGTAATTTCACCGCTTTGGCCACTGCCTCATAATGTTCCGCCAGTTCTTCCTGAGAAGCTTGTGCAAAGGAAGGGGTTATAACGGAGAGCACATCCGCACCGATGGCCTGTGCTGTTTGTGACAGCTTTATTGTTTCCTTCGTACTGATGCATCCCGTTCCCGCATAAACGGGAACCTGCCCCCTTACTTCATCCACGACCACCGTTAAAATAAGTTCTTTTTCCTTATCGCTTAAAATATACCCTTCTCCATTAGTCCCTAACGGAAATATTCCGTGTACTCCGGCTTTTAAAAGCCTTTTCACCTGATTACGAAGCTCCGTTTCATTCACACTTTCATCTTCGTTCATCGGTGTGATAATCGGAGGAATGATTCCTTTTATCAATTTTTTCCATTCAGACATTTCACGACTCCTTTACATAATCTGCATATATAAATTCCTGGCATCCTGAGCGGTCACCATCTTCTTATTGTTTACCAGAAGGCGCTGCACTTCCATGCCGGACCTTGTAAGCTCCTCCAGATCCTCCTGTCCTATGCCATAAGCCTTCAGGCTATCCGGTATCTCCAGCCGCTCGATTATTTCGCTCATCCGCCCTATGACCCAGTCCGCTTTTTCTTCATCGTTTTTTTTCTCTTTTCCTTCTACCGCATCGTATACTTGTGCCAGTTCGCTCATACATGCTTCTTTATTGAACTTCATGACCGGCAGGAGCATCATCGCATTGGACACACCATGAGGAATGTGGTATTTTCCGCCAAGTGGATAGGAAAGAGCATGTACCGCCGTGGTTCCCGATGCGGTAATAGCAACTCCTCCATAAAAGGCCGCCAAAAGCATGCTGCTTTTTTCCTTCAGCGCGGTTCTGTCCTCACACGCCTTTTCAATATTGGCAAAAATGAGCCTGAGTGCCTCCATTGCGAACATATTACTGAATGGATTGGCCTTATTGGAGGTATAACATTCAATCGCATGGGCAAGCGCATCGATTCCGGTAGCCGCCGCAATCTTCTTCGGCAATCCGGCCGTCATGCGGCCGTCCAGGATCACATAATCCGGCACCATTTCTTCATTTACGATCCCTAACTTCAATTCCTTCTCCGGCACCGCGACAATCGCATTGGGAGTAGCTTCTGCTCCTGTTCCCGCCGTTGTAGGAATCATAAGAGTCTTTACCGTCTTTCTTCCTATTGAAGGATTCTCCAGCAGATCCTTAACCGTATAATCGTTCGTCGCTGCAATGGAAGATAGTTTCGCCATATCCATGACGCTCCCTCCTCCAATCGCAATTATGAAATCCGAACCGCTCTCCTTAAAGAAGTCGATCGTCTTCTGTGCCTGTTCATAAGTCGGTTCCGACGGAATCTCATCTATCAAATGAATTTGAGCTCCGCTTTCTTTTAACAGCCCAAGAGGCTCCTCCAGTATACCGGCAGCTTCAATCCCTTTATCCGTAAATACCGCCGGCTTTTTATATTTATTTTTTATTAATTCAACTATTTTATCTAAAGCATGTTCTCCGCCGAACACTGCTCCCGGCATTTTCAGCTTGTAATCTTCCAACATATTCTTCGCTCCTATCAACCGCCTTATGCTAAATCAGTTCTCCTGCCACTTCCACCAGCAATTTCTCATCGCCGAAACCACCCGACTTTGAAAGCACCCAGATATCCTTTTGTTCCATTCTCATAGAAGATAAAACCGTACCAGGTCTTATTTCACCGACCAGATTTATTTCTTTACAGCCCATCTGTTCTACCAAACCGAACAAGGTATCTCCTCCCGTAACCAGAACCGTATTGCATGCATCGCTGTTTACCAGTTTTTTTACTACCATTCCGAATATATCCGCTATTTTTATTCTCACACTTTCATCCTCAAGACGCTTGTCCTTCGAAGTTCCGGTGTCGATCATAACTAAGGGAGATCTGCAAAGCTCCTCTTTTATGGACGAGATCCATTTCTGTCCCTCTTTCGTATCGAAATAGCCATCCTCCGTCTGCAGAGCCTTGTCTATGATATAGCGGGGGAATCCGCACTTGACTCCATATTCAATCTGTCTTTGTGATATGGGATTCAAGCTTCCGCACACTACCAGGAGAGGCTTTTTTACAAGAAGTTTTTCCTTTTTCCCCGTTGTAAGATCCAGCAGCCCCGGCAGTACCGAAGCCACTCCCGCACAGCCCGCAATAATTCTTAGCTTTCCCTGAGACTTCAGGTCTCCTGCAACGCGTTCAATATCCTCTGCCGTTTCCGCATCGAAAATACCGATTGTCGGCTCTTTGGAATCGGCCTCATATCTCATCTCTTTTTCAATTACTTGTGCATGCACCTTCGTATCCCGGAACAAATCTTTTATATCGGAGGATGTTACCGGTTCAAAGGGATCCTTTCCGAATACCGTTTCGGCAATCGGTACTCCTTCTATATAATGTATCCCTTTTCGTGTAATGCGGTTCATTGCCGGCAATGCCGGAATAAAAGGAAGGAAGTTCTCTCCGCTGACTTCAAGAAGGGCCGCCAGCTCCATGCCTATGTTCCCGCGAAGTGCGGAATCCGTTTTTTTGAAAATATGGGGTACTTTTTCTTTCAATGCTTTGGCCGCCAGTTTTACGACCATCCGGTAGGCTTCGTCGTGCGGCAGGTGCCTTGTTTCCGCATCGACAACTATTACATCCGCATCCTCTCGTTCCAGCTGCAAGCGCTCGGCTTCTTTTCCTATAACAATCTTTGTCTGTGCCCCTTGTCCTGCAAATTGTACACCGGTATCTAACGCACCCGTAAAATCATCTGCGATAAGCAATAGCTTAACCATATCATTCCCCTCCGAGAATTCGTTTCATTTTGGAACGTTTTATTTTTTATCATTTAAACACTCCCTCGTTTTGTTTAATATTATCAAGTTATCTTTTTCTTTTCAATACTTGTTTGGTATATTTTTTATAATTATTTGTTTTAATTTGAAACATTGTCGTTTTGTATTGATACATTTCTCTTTTTGATGTAGAATATATTTTAAATTGAAACATTTTAGAAAGGGAAATTTTATGAACGCAAAGACAAAAATATTGGGAATTGCTCCGTATGAAGGTATGCAGGTTCTGATGAATCAAATTGCCCTTCAAAGAAACGATATTGATCTCATGGTCGTTGTCGGGGACTTGGAAGAGGGTTCTGCCTTGGCACAGAAATACGCCGACGATGATTTCGACGTCATCATTTCCCGCGGAGGTACTGCGGAGCTCATACGCCAAAAGTCCGACCTTCCCGTTATCGAAGTAACCATTTCGGTATACGATATCCTCCGGGCGATCAAGCTGGCTGAAAATTATACGAACAAATATGCATTGGTAGGCTTTCCTTCCATTACACAGGAAGCGACTTTTATTTCCAGTCTCCTCCAATATAACATCGATATATTTACGATCCATAACGAGCAGGAAGGAATAAAGGTTTTATCCGGCCTGGCTCAGGAGGGTTATCAAATGGTACTTTGCGATATGATCACCAATTCCCTTTCTCATAGATACGGTTTGACATCAATCCTCATCACATCAGGCAGCGAAAGCATTCAGGATGCCTTTAACCGCGCGGTACAGACCGTATCCGATTATAAACAATATACCCTTTGGACAGATTTTTATAAGTTGGTTCTGGAAGAAAATCCAACTTATATTTTCGTGTTCGATGATAACAAAGAAATGATCTATTTTTCCAGAAATTATTCTTTCAGTAAAATAGTCATAGAAGAAATGAAGAAAAGGATTCCGGAGCTCATTACTGATACCGTCAAAAAATATCATCAGGAGGATAACGGTTTAATCCTGGC
>JAEWPN010000218.1 GCA_023399455.1 Bacillota bacterium | reverse complement strand
CTTCATTATAGTGAGGCATCGGGGATTCGAACCCCGGACAACTTGATTAAAAGTCAAGTGCTCTACCGACTGAGCTAATACCCCATATTTAAACTGGGCTAGCTGGATTCGAACCAGCGACTGCAGGAGTCAAAGTCCTGTGCCTTACCGCTTGGCGATAGCCCATCACTTTTAACACCAAGCTTGTCCGTAAAGACAACCTCGAGGGCGTTATGCTCCTCCTAAAAGTAAAAAGGTGGGTAAAGGGATTCGAACCCTCGACCTTCAGAACCACAATCTGACGCGCTAACCAACTGTGCTACACCCACCATAGCGAGATATTAATTCCTATTTACAAGATAGTAATTCCCATCTCAAATGTGCTCGAAGGGATTCGAACCCCCGACCCACGGCTTAGAAGGCCGTTGCTCTATCCAACTGAGCTACGAACACATATATTATATTATCCAACGCTTTGGCTCCGCTGAAAGAAACTTTGTCCGCCAAAGCAGGTGACACGCATCGCTGACTGGAATGAATAATTCCCATCGCACACTTTGTCCGCCAAAGCGGGTGACATGCGTCGCAGACTAGGATGAATAATTCCCATCGCACGCTTGGCTCCGCCAAAGCGGGTGATGGGAATCGAACCCACGTATCTAGCTTGGAAGGCTAGTGTTCTACCATTGAACTACACCCGCATATTCTATTGCGACATCCGATTAAAAATCGGGGTGACAGGATTCGAACCTGCGACTTCTTGGTCCCAAACCAAGCGCTCTAGCCAAGCTGAGCCACACCCCGGCGCACCCACTCGCCTTGTCACAGCGCAAGATATATTATATAATAAGGTTTAAATCATGTCAACACATTTTTATAACTTTATCTGCACATAAAATTCATCCGCTTTTCAGCCCTATAAATAACAAATATCGAAATGTGCTTTTCCCTCATTATCCAGCTCCATCATCACATAAGACGGCCTCTTTCCTTCTTGCCTTGGATAAGCCAGACTTCCCGGATTGACTGCGATGACCTTGTCCTCGATATCGACAAGGGGTCTATGCGTATGCCCGTAGATGACTATGTCAGCCCCCCGTGCAACCGCTTCTTCTTTGAGGGATTCGTTTCCCATCGTAACATAATAGTTGTGTCCATGGGTCAGCCATACTTTGTAACTGCCGATGGTAAATTCCTTTTCCCGGGGGAGATCGGAGAAAAAATCATTATTTCCGGTGACGATCTCCACCGGACAGCCTGCACTTTCGCAGATCAAATATTCACTTCCCTCGGCGTCTCCGCAATGAACCACCATATCAATGGGCCTTTCTCTTTCAAGAACCTTCAGGTAATTATTGTTCTGGCGATGTGTATCACTTACTATCAGTACACGCATACTAGTCCTCTCTTCAAAGCTTTTTCTTTAGCTCTTCCTTCATTTTACGCAATGCTTTCCCCCTGTGGCTAATGTTGTTTTTCTCATCGTCACTAAGCTCAGCCGTAGTTTTTCCAAGTTCAGGCAGATAAAATATCGGATCGTATCCGAACCCGTTTTCTCCTTTTTCTTCATATCCGATCCTGCCTTCGACCTCTCCATATGTAGTAATTATATCTCCGTCAGGAAAAAAAGCCGCTATGGCACATATAAAGCGCGCCGTTCTTTCTTCGTCCCCTACCCCCGAAAGCCTTTCTATCAAATTAGCGTTCTTAATCCGATAGGACGTATTCTCTCCCATATATCTCGCTGAATAAATGCCCGGTTCTTTATTCAAATAATCGATTTCCAGACCTGAATCATCCGCAAGAACAATTTCTCCGCAGACCTCGGATACCGCTTTCGCCTTTATGATCGCATTCTCTTCGAAGGTCGCCCCGTTCTCTTCAATGGGTATATCGATTCCCACTTCCTTCATGGAGAGCACTTCCCAGCCCGTATCGGCCAGAATCTCTCTGATTTCCTTCATCTTCCCTGCATTTCCCGTAGCGAAAACAATTTCCCTTCCCATATAATATGTCCTCATTCATATGCCTTCAAAATAGCGTTATATAATCCATCCGCAATTTTCTCCAGATAGGTTTCGCTTTTCAGAAGAGCTTCTTCCTTTTCATTCGTTATATAACCTACGCTTATGCCCGCTGCCGGCACCATAGCCTCCTGAAGCACATATTCCGATTCATTCGCAGCGACCAGTCCAATCGCCTTGCCCCGAATCGAGGTAACCACTTCCCGCTCCAGCAAATCAGCAAGCTCTATGCTTCCGAATCCCGGTATGAAATAGCTTTCATTATATATCGCGCGAGTGCCAAAAAGCGAAGGATCCGCGTTCGCACCCACCTGAATACGTACCAGCATGTCCGCTTGCGTATCGTTAGCGATTGCCGCACGGCTCGCCTCATCGGGATACACATCCTCCATTCTGGTGTAATATACCTTAATATCCGTGGCATCCAGCTTTTCCTTCAGCTTCTTTGCAATCTCTAAAGTTACTTCCTTCTCCGAAATCAGTCCTTTTCTGGCTCCGTATTCTTCTCCTCCGCCTGCGGGGTCGATGACTACTATCTTTTCATACATTTCCTTCGGAGGAAGAAATTCTATGTACAAATTATTTTCTTCCAAAATACTACGATATTCAAATACTCCTGTCAACGAAAATTTTAATATCGTTTTCTTTTCTTCCTGCTCGTAATAACCCTTACTTATATTATCCTTATTTCCCGTAATCTGATTGTTCTTATAAAAATCGCTGCAGTCATTTTCAAAGCTTATCCATAACTCATGATCCATATAGCGATTTTCTATTTTTACGGTCTCAGCTTTTATCCCTTCCTGAAAAGGAATACATAGATAATCCGCATTCTCCTCATTCGCTCCGAAGGTGAGAAGACTCTTTTCCTCAGATGCCGTTCCTCCGCCACCTGCTTTTACCTGTACCTCGTCCTGCGCCACATCTGCAATCATAATCACCTTGTGGGAAGCAGTATATACGATGAAAGCCATTGCGGCAACCGCAAATATCACACTGTATATCACTGTTTTTTTCATCAATTGCTGCCGCATAGTTACTTTACTCCTGCCGTTTTTCCCCCTCCGGCCTCGGCTTTTTTGCCGGTTTCGGCCCGAGGAACTGGTAATAATACGTTTTCATCATACCGTTGTATATTTTTCTGTTCTTATCCGCTTTCCGCCCTATATCCTGCTGTGCATTCTCATAGGAAGTTATCATATACAAAGACCACGCGTCCAGCATGCGGAAGCGCTCACCAATCATCTCATATAGCGGCCTAAGGTTCTCTTTGTCCTCCAGACGCTCTCCGTAAGGGGGATTAGTTATAATGAAGCCATATTTTTTCGCATGGCTTAACTCGCTTACTTCACGTTTCTGAAAATGGATCAAGCTTTCCACTCCTGCAAGGCGCGCATTTTCCCTGGCGGCTGCAACGATGTCCTCATCCGCGTCGTACCCCTGTATATCCGTTTCTACACGGAGATCGACCATCTCCTCTGCTTCCTCAAGCGTATCCCTCCAAATCTGTGCGCCTACTATATGGTGCCAATTCTTTGCCGTGAATCCCCGGCGCATACCCGGTGCCATATTTGCTGCCATCATCGCCGCCTCTATCGGAATGGTACCGCTGCCGCAGAACGGGTCTACCAATATTCGATCCGCTCTCCACGGCGTCAGCATAATGAGTGCCGCCGCCAGATTCTCTGCAATGGGCGCTTTCGCCGTCAGCTTCCGATATCCTCTTTTATGTAAAGAATCACCGGTAGTGTCCAATCCTACCGTCACCTCATCTTTTAATAAGAAGACCCTTACCGGAAATGACTCTCCGTTTTCCTCAAACCAGCTTTCGCGATATACCTCTTTTAATCGCTCTACCATGGCCTTCTTCATTATCGACTGAATATCCGAGGGACTGAACAGCTTACTCTTTACGCTTCCGGCCTTCGCTACCCAGAACTTTCCGTCTCTTGGAACGAATTCCTCCCAAGGCAGGTTCTTCGTCCCCTGAAAAAGCTCTTCATATGTCTCCGCCCGAAAGCTTCCTATTTTAATGAGGATTCTCTCTGCCGTACGCAAAAAAACATTGGCGCGGCACACCGCCTCTTCATCGCCGTAAAAAGTGACTCTTCCGTCCTCTACCCCGCTTATATCGTAACCCAAATCGATAATTTCCTTCTTTAAAACCGCCTCAAGCCCGAAATGGCATGGCGCAATCAATTCATATCTTTTCATCTGATCCTCTACCTTACATCCTACCATCATTTGACAAGGTCTTACCCGACCGTGTGTGACCTTGTCAAACGATGGTATTGTCCTTAAATAATATACCTTTTTATATTAAGTCCATTTTCCATTCCGTGTCAATCACTTATTCCTCTCAAGCCTGCCGAAAACAGGGCAATTTTTTATTACGATCGGGGTGCCGAAAATCATTTTATGGACTTCATCCCATTGCAGAACAAAAGTGCGCTTCGCATACTCTTGCGCTAAAATACTTTGGCAGCACAACTTTTGTTCCGCGCGCGAAGCTGCGCATCCTGCACGGAGTGCTCAATCTTATAGGACGCACTTTCCTGTAAGATTACAATAATATAGTCATGACAATTCATGCCATGACTATATTTTACTGACTTTACTATAAAACTACAACTAAAACTTTAAAATACCGCTATGACTCCGATTATGTCTTCTCTTATAAACTTCATAGCAGAGAATAATCTGCACCACATCGGAAATCGAATCCAGTTTCTCTTGCGCAACAACCTCACCCGGCCTCGCATCTTCTTCCTGCCTTCTGATAACGTCCAGGATATTCTGGGATAGTCTGTACATCTGCCACTTATCAGGGTATTCGTCATAAATCATACTGCCTTCATAATCCAGCTTATCCAACATGCTGGCTACTACTTTCTGGTATTTTTTCGCCTCTATTGGATACATCTGCTGTAAGTACTCCAAATCTCTCATCGCCGTATCTTCTTCCTGATAATAGAGGGGCAGCGGATATGTCATATAAAAGGGCAAAATTCTTTGATTATACATGAGCAACTTCCTTTATA
>JAEWPN010000177.1 GCA_023399455.1 Bacillota bacterium | reverse complement strand
GCCTGCAGCTTTGCATTGCCTTTTTCCAGTTCTTCAAATATGGTCTTTCCGCTTACATTATCCGCAAATGTCTTAAGTTCTCCCTTTTTCATTCTTTCGTTTATCATTCTGACTAAGGCCGTTGTGGAAGCATACCGCTCGTAGCACCCTCTGTTGCCGCATGTGCATTCCTCTCCATCGGACTTGATAGAAAAGTGTCCCATTTCACCTGCTATTCCACGTGCTCCGGAAAGCAATTTTCCTCCCGTGATGATACCTCCGCCAATCCCCGTACCAACCGTAATCACAATAACGTCTTCGGCTCCTCTTGCTGCCCCGATCCAGTATTCACCCAGAGCAGCACAATTCGCATCATTTGCCACAGCGACCGGCAAGCGGAACAGCTCCTCCATTTCTTCTTTGATTCTACTGTCCTGCCAATTTTTAATATGTCCTGCGGTTCCGCTCACGACCCCGGTTCTTGAATCGATCTGGCCGGTAGCTGATATTCCGATCGCTTTCAGCTTATCTTTATATTCCGGATGTTCATCAATAAAAACCGTCGAAACCTTTTTAACTGTCTGCAATATTGGTGTTTCATACTGATCGAAGTTAACGGATGCCGTATCCGATGCGAGCAGTTCTCCTCTGCTGTTCATGATTCCCATTTTTACGGCTGTACCGCCTATATCAATTCCGAAATAAATTTCGTCACACATTTCACTTCTCCATTTCTTACGTATCATACCCTCTCAGAGCCGAAAGAGTATCGTGATATTTCATTATTTTATTCTTTGCATCATTCTCAAAATAGTAGGTATAAAAAACATCTACAAGGACCAAAATAGGAAATTGAGGCGATATCATCGTACCTCCATCCAAATTTTTCGCGGTCGCAACATATATTATTTCATCACAGTCATTTTGAAGCTCCATTTCCTGATCAGAGGTAATCATTACTACATATGCGCCTTTTGCCTTTGCCATTCTGACCGCATCCAGTATGGCTTTTGTCTTTCCACTTAAAGAAATGGCTATTACCATACAATTTTCATCCATCACCGCCATTGACATCTGTATCATCTGCGAGTCGGTGACCGCCTGTATATTCATGCCGAGTCTCATAAATCTCAGCTGAAATTCCTGTGCGGTATATCCGGAACTTCCCATCCCACAGACAATTACACGGGGATGTACATTCATCATATCCGAAACACGTTTCACCTTTTCTTCATCCAGAATATGAAAGCCTTCTTCCAAAAGTCTAGTATAGGTATTTTTCACCTTTTTTGTCAATACACTTATATTTCTTTCGTACAGATCTTCCTGGAGTTCTTTTTCGTAAGCAAAAATAAACTCCCTATAACCCTTATAATTACATTTCTTTGCGAATCTCGATAAAGTAGCCTCCGAAATATAAAGCAGCTTTGATATATTTTTAGAAGAAAAGTTTATTACTTCATTATTATTTATAAAAAAATCTGCTATACTTCTTTCTACTGCTGTCATATTTTCATAAACCAGCAGAATGTTCTGCTTAACACTATCCATTGGTCTGCTCCCATTCATCGGTTAATCCGCTGTAATCAATATTATTTTATTATACTTCATGGCAGAAATTATTACTACAGTATTATTCCTGCTTCCAGTCCTTTATTCTAATTATCGAGGCTTGTCTTTTTCTCAATTTCAATCGTATCCCCTTCCTGGATATCTTCCGCAAACCATCTGCGTGCGATAGCAAGGAAAGAACCATCCTTATCCTTCTCACATGTTACAATTCGATTCTCAATTTTTACTATTTTTAATTTCATTATTTTTTACCAATCCTTATATTTATTATTAGACAATAAAATAAATAATATCAAATAAATGCAATCTCTTCAAGGTTGATTTATAAAAGAAAAAATGTTATTCTATTTTAAGGATTTTATTGCTTCAGGAATTCACCCAGTTTCGGATTTCTGAGCTTTTTGTTTTTATGAACATAAATGATATGCGATTTTGTAATGTACATAAGATATGAAATTCTTTTATAGAAAGGATATGAAAATAGAAATGAAAAATATATCTAAAAAAACCATACCTGCCCTCATATTGATTTTGAGCATCGCCCTGCTTATAGGCCTTGACCAGTTCACTAAGTTTCTCGCTGTTAAAAATTTGAAAGAACAAGCGGATTTCGCACTCATTCCCGGTATACTGGAATTTTCTTATTTAGAAAATACCGGGGCGGCGTTCAGCTCCTTTCTTGGCAAGCAGGGGTTCCTCATCACCCTGACGTCCTGCGTTATGCTCTTCATCATTTGGAAATATTTTCAGGTTCCGGAAGGAAGGCGATTTCATATCATGCGTCTCACGTTTCTTCTCGTTATAAACGGCGGAATCGGAAATCTGATAGACAGGATAAAAAATGGCTATGTAGTGGACTTCATCTATTTTGTTCCCATCAATTTTCCCAAGTTCAACGTTGCAGACTGTTATGTAAGCGTAGGAATGGTACTGCTTTGCATTATTTGCTTCTTCTATTACAAGGATGATGAGCTTAGCTTTTTATTTGGAAAGGCTTCGGACAAATAATTGTACTTATTTTATCAGCAAAAGGAGGATGCCCGCTGTTATAATCGCCAAACCGGCAGCCGATTTCTTTGTGAGCTTCTCCTTCAGAATCATACACGAAAGACCTACGGTAACTACGATACTAAGGCGGTCCACCAACACTACGATACCCGCCTCTCCCTTTTGCAGCGCCTTATAATAACAAAGCCAGGAAAGGCCCGTAGTAATACCGGACAGACAGATGAACACCCAACTCTTTTTATCAATGCGCTTAAGTCCGTTCTGTTTTTTTCCTGCAAATACTACAAGCCACGCCATAATGAGAACTACTACGGTGCGAATAGCCGTTCCCAGATTCGATTCTACTCCGTCTATGCCGATTTTACCGAGAATCGCCGTAAAGCTGGCAAATATTGCAGACAATATGGCATAGGTCAGCCACTTCATCCCGCCCCTTTTCTTTTCCGGCGTTACTTCTCTCTCTTTTATATTTCCTTTCTTCGCATTCTTCCTCTCCATCATCATATAGGTGCCCCCAACGATTACCGCCATGGACACTATTTTTAACGATGTAAGAGCTTCTCCCAAAATGAGAAAAGCGAGCAGTAAGGTGAGTATAATGCTGGCCTTGTCGATTGCCATGACCTTGTGGACCTCTCCATAACGCAGCGCCGCAAAATAACAGAGCCACGAACAGCCCGTAGCGATGCCCGACAGCACGAGAA
Organism: Bacillota bacterium; assembly: GCA_023399455.1. Classification (GTDB taxonomy): domain Bacteria; phylum Bacillota; class Clostridia; order Lachnospirales; family Lachnospiraceae; genus Kineothrix; species Kineothrix sedimenti. The sequence continues at coordinate 37,742 of JAEWPN010000177.1, read as the reverse complement.
AGGTGAATGTCTTAGCGCTGATCTGTGAAATTGTATCCTGCGATCCTACGAGAAATACCATCAGCCATGAAAACAGCAAAATTACAACCGTACGGATGGCCGTTGCCAGATTCGAGTCCGTATCCCTAATGCCTATTTTAGCGAGTATCGAAGTTATTCCTGCGAAGCCCGCGGAACACAACGCATAAATAAGCCACATATTAATAACCATGCCTTTCCCTACAAAGCAAATTGACTGTTATAGAGCTTTGCATAAAATCCTTCGGCCGCCAACAGCGTTTCATGATTTCCTTGTTCTATGATATCGCCGTCTTTCATCACCAGAATGATGTCGGCCTCCTTTATCGTCGAAAGCCTATGCGCCACGATAAAACTGGTCCTTCCCTCCATCAGCTTTGCAAATGCGTTCTGGATCTTAAGCTCCGTCCTCGTATCGATAGAGGAAGTGGCTTCATCCAAAATGAGCATATTCGGCTGACAGAGCATGACTCTTGCAATACATAGAAGCTGCTTCTGTCCCCCGGAGAGATTTCCTCCTGCCTCCGTAATCACAGTATCATAGCCCTCCGGCAGCCTCTTAATAAAGCTGTGGGCATGGGCTGCCTTCGCCGCCGCGATAATTTCCTCGTCTGTGGCCTCAGGCTTTCCCATTACTATATTTTCCCGAACCGTTCCCGCCTTCAGCCAAGTATCCTGAAGCACCATACCATAGGAGGTGCGAAGGCTCATCCTCGTCACATGGCGGATATCCTTTCCCTCTACCTGTATCTTTCCGCTGTCCACATCATAAAAACGCATCAGCAGATTGATAACCGTGGTTTTTCCGCAACCGGTAGGACCCACGATTGCCACCCGCTGTCCCGGCCTCACATGAAGATTAAAATTCTGAATCAATTTCTGTTCAGGAGTATAGGAGAAATACACCTCGGAGAGAGAAACATTTCCCTCAACATCCAAAAGCACTGCCGCATCGTCTGCCTCTGGTATCTGCGGTTCCTCCTCGATAAGCTCCAATATCCTTCCCGCACATGCGAGAGCATTTTGCAGCTCCGTAACCACTCCCGAGATTTCATTGAAGGGCTTCGTATACTGATTCGCATAGGTAAGGAGGCATACAAGCTGCCCTATACTTATCCCTCCTGCAATGGCCAAAATCGCTCCTGTAATTCCCACCCCCGTATATACTATGCTGTTCACAAAACGTGTTGCCGGATTAGTGATAGATGAGAAGAAGATCGCCTTTAATGAAGCCTCCCTTAATCTTTCGTTGACTTCATCGAACTGCTTAAGTGCCTTCTCTTCGTGTCCGAAGGCCTGTACCACCCTCTGACTGCCCACCATTTCATCAATTAATGCCGTCTGCTCTCCTCTCGTCTCCGATTGAAGCTTAAACATACGGTAAGTCTTCTTCGCGATAAAATTAGCTACCAGAAAGGAAACCGGGGTGAGCAATACGACTATCGCCGTAATTCCCACATCTATAGTTAACATAATAATCAATGTGCCGAGAATCGTAATCACTCCGGTAAACAACTGGGTGAATCCCATGAGCAGGCCGTCCGCCAACTGATCTACGTCGGCAATCACTCTGCTGACCACCTCCCCGTAGGAACGGGAATCTATATATTTAAGGGGTAAAACTTCAATTTTTTTAAATGCTTCATCCCTCATGTCCTTCACAATTCCGAATGTCATTTTATTATTGCATACATTCATGATCCACTGCGCTATCGCCGTGAATATAATCGCTGCAGCCATGCGATAAAGAAGCACCAGAATGCCGGCGAAGTCCACCAACCCTTTATCGATGATAAGGTCGATCGCATCGCCGGTAAGAATCGGCACGTATAACGTGAGCGCCACGCTGACAGACGCCATGAATACGGACATACCCAAATAAAACCAATACTTTTTTATATATCGAAGTACCTTGAAGAGAGTCTCCTTTTGACTTACGCCGCCGTTGTTCATGCCCTCTCCTCCTTCTTAAACTGCGAATCATAAATTTCCTTGTAGACATTGCAGCTATTTACTAATTCCTCATGCGTTCCGATTCCCGCCACTTCACCGTCTTCCATAACCACGATAAAATCCGCATAACGGATAGATGCGGCTCGCTGAGATACGATAAAGACCGTCATATCCTCTTCCATATTGCGTATTTCTTGACGCAGTCTGGCATCAGTGGCGAAGTCCAGCGCAGAGGCGCTGTCGTCCAATATAAGTATTTTCGGTTTTCTCACTAACGCTCTGGCAATGGTAAGGCGCTGTTTCTGCCCCCCTGAGAAATTCTTGCCCTCCTGCGATACTTTGGCGTCCAGTCCTCCTGCCTTTTCCGTGGCGAATTCCTTCGCCTGTGCGATTTCTAACGCCCGAAGGACTTCCTCCTCCGAAGCATTCTCCTTGCCCCACTGTACATTTTCCCTTATGGTTCCTTTGAACAGCACCGCTTTTTGCATGACGATGCCTATTTTGGAACGCAGCACGTCTAACGGATAGTCTTTTACATCCACTCCGTCTATCCTTACGCATCCGCCGGTCGCATCATAAAATCGGGGGATCATATTAACCAAAGAAGATTTTCCTGAGCCTGTACCGCCTATGATTCCTACCGTCTGCCCTCTTTTTACCTTAAAATCAATATCCGTCAGAGCTTCCGCTCCGGCATTTTTATAGGACAGACAGACATGCTCGAAAGAAACCGCAATGTCATCGTTTCCATCTCCATGAACCAATTCGGTTTCATTTTCTCTCTCAGGCGATACTAAGCTGGATTTCATCTCGAATACGGCTGCAATCCGGTTAGCACTGGCGAAAGCCCTCGTTATGGTTATGATCAGATTGGCGAGTTTAATGAGCTCAACCAATATCTGAGACATGTAATTTACCAGCGCAACTACCTCTCCCTGCGTAATATAACCGCCGTCCACACGAAGAGCCCCCGTCCATATGAGCACGATCAGCGCACCGTTTATAATGACATAGGTCACCGGATTCATCAAGGCGGAGATCTTTCCTACAAACTGCTGCATCCTTGTCAGCACTTCGTTTTCTCCTTCAAAGCGCGCTATCTCCGCTGCCTCCTTGTTGAAAGCACGTATTACTCTCACACCTGTAAGGTTCTCCCTCGTAATACCGAGAATTCTATCCAGTCCCGCCTGCACCTTCTTATACAATGGCATGCTTACGAGCATGATACCAAAAACGACGGCACTGAGCAGAAGGATAGTTATTACAAAAATCAGTGCCGCCTTGCCGTCAATGGTAAATGCCATCACCATAGCGCCGAACACGATAAAAGGGGAGCGCAAAAAGAGGCGCAATACCAGATTCACTCCTGACTGCAGCAGATTCACATCGTTTGTCATTCTGGTAATCAGCGTAGAGGTCCCTATTTCGTCCATCTCTGTAAAGGACAGCTTTTGAATGTGCTTAAACAGCTCATGCTTCAATCCGGCAGAAAAACCCACCGCCGCCTTGGCGGAATAATACTGTGCGGTGACAGAACATACCAGTCCGATGACTCCCAGAGCCACCATGATCAGGCACATCCTGACAATATATCCTTTGTCTCCCTGCGCGATCCCCGTATCGATGATCGCCGCCATAACTAACGGCACCAGAAGCTCAAAGGATGCCTCCAGCATCTTAAAAAGCGGAGCCAATACTGTTTCTTTTTTATAATCCTTAAGATAAATCAATAACTTCTTCATTGTCCAAGCTCTCCGGTATATCTACAATAATTTCATACATTTTATATGAGGTCGATAGCGTCTCGTACACTCCTTACACCGATCACCTTCATATCCTTTTCTTCGCTTAAACCCTCCATACAGACCGCAGGCAGAATACAAGTGGTAAATCCCAGCTTCTTAGCCTCCTGAACCCGCTGCCTCGCCATGCTCACAGCCCTTACCTCTCCGCTTAGTCCAACTTCACCAAAAGCAATTACCTTGCTGTCGATGGCCCGGTTCCTAAAGCTGGAAACGATGGCCAGCACGATTCCCAAATCAATAGCCGGTTCTACGATCTTGATTCCTCCTGCCAGATTCACATAAGCGTCGCAGCCTGACATTTGCAGACCAACCCGCTTTTCCAGCACCGCCATCAACAGATTCACCCGGTTGAAATCCGTGCCGATCGCCTGACGCCTCGGAATACCGAAATTGCTCCCGCATACCAAAGCCTGTATCTCTATCAGTATCGGTCTGGTCCCTTCCATAGAGCATGCCACCACCGAGCCGCTGGCGTCCTCAGGCCTGCCGTTTAACATGAATTCTGATGGGTTCATGACCTCTATCAGTCCTTCTTCCCTCATTTCAAACACTCCGATTTCATTGGTGGAGCCGAACCGGTTCTTCACCCCGCGAAGTATCCGGTAGGAAGCATGCCTGTCCCCTTCGAAATAGAGCACCGTATCTACCATATGCTCTAACACTCTGGGGCCTGCCACCGTTCCCTCCTTGGTCACATGTCCTACAAGAAATATAGATATATTCATCCCTTTCGCCAATTGAAGGAAAATATTTGTTGCCTCCCTTACCTGAGACACGCTTCCCGGCGCCGACGATACATCCTCGCTGTACATGGTCTGAATGGAATCAATGACCGCCACATCGGGCCTCATTGCCTTTAAGGTCTCCTCGATAACGTATAGATTCGTCTCGCACAGGAGCAGAAGGTTGTCGTTGAATTCTCCGATTCTGTTGGCCCGTATCTTAATCTGGCGCAATGATTCCTCTCCGGACAGATACAATACCTTTCTGCCGGCTCCGGCCAACTTCTGGCATACCTGAAGCAAGAGAGTGGACTTACCGATTCCCGGATCTCCTCCTACCAGAGTGAGGGAGCCCGGCACAATGCCGCCTCCAAGTACCCTATCCAGTTCTTCTATCCGTGTGCCGATTCTCTCCTCACCGCCTAAGGACACCTCCGACAGCCTGGCTGGCTCCGCCCGTTTCACACTGCTTCCCGCTTTCGAGAAACTCCCGCTTCCCTTCGTACTTATAGTTACCCGTTCTTCCGCAAAAGTATTCCAAGCCTTGCATCCGGGACACTGTCCCATCCATTTCGACGATTCATAACCACATTCCTGACAAAAAAATACTGTCCCGTTCTTACTCTTTGCCATACTTACCCCTTAATTTCCTATTACCTTTCCTAATTACATAAAAACGGGACTTTCACAAAATGACCGTCCCGTTTTTCGTTTCTTCTATTTTGCTACTCTGACATTTACTTCTCCAACACCTGCAAGTTCCACGCTTAAATTCAGCTTACCGCCTAAATTCGTACTCATCTTACCAATACTTTCGTTATTTATAAAAACCTCGTATTCTGTTTCGTCCTGAAGACCTACAGTAATCTGTGCGTCTTCATCTCCTTCTACGTTAAAGTTAATGCCATCCTGCGTTTCCTTAAAATCGGTTACACTCGTTCCCGGTACCGATTCATATACAAACATTCCGTTCTTCTCAAGCTTCGTCATGGTTCTGTACGTCTTGACCTTCAGCAGGTCACCGCCGCACTCGAAATCCTCCAGCTTCGCTTTTTTCTCCAGTTTGTGGTTGCCAAAACTGATTGCTCCTTCGCCTTCCGAGCGAAGTAATTCTTCCACCACTGCCATTTCTTACGTCCTCCTAAGTTCCTTCCTTCGCATAATATGACACTTTTTCAGCATCTTATTCTTACTATCAGTATAATATATTTTTCATATTTAATCCACTAAAAGTTCCGATTTAAGATTCTTTTTTTACTCTAAAGGAAGCCTTTCCGTCTTTTACTCCTGCAGTCACGTTATCTCCCGACTTTATTCTTCCCGCAAGGATTTCCTCCGCAAGCCGGTCCTCTATCACCGTCTGAATCGCACGCTTTAACGGTCTCGCTCCCATCTTATAATCGGAATGTTTCTCCACAATATATTCCTTTAAAGCAGGAGCGATGGTAAGATTGATATCCATCTGCGCCTTGCACCTGTTTCTTAGATTTGCTGACAGCAAGGTAATAATCTGTTTCATATTGTCTTTATTCAAAGGATGGAACACCATGATCTCATCGATACGGTTAATGAACTCCGGTTTGAAAAGCCTTTTCACTTCCTCCATTACGCCGGATTTCATCTTTTCATAATTCTGTTTCTCATCCGTCTGGGAAGAAAAACCCAAATTCTTTGGATCGATTATCCTCTGAGCACCTGCGTTAGAAGTCATGATGAGTATCGTATTCTTAAAGCTCACCTTACGCCCCTTGGCATCTGTAATATGTCCGTCGTCGAGCACTTGAAGAAGAATGTTGAATACGTCGGGATGTGCCTTTTCAATCTCATCGAACAACACTACTGAATACGGATTGCGTCTCACCTTCTCGCTGAGCTGTCCTCCTTCGTCAAAGCCTACGTATCCCGGAGGAGAACCTATCATCTTCGATACGGAGTGTCCCTCCATATATTCCGACATATCTACGCGGATAAGGGAATTCTCCGAGCCGAACATCGCCTCGGCCAGCGCTTTGCTAAGCTCCGTCTTTCCTACACCCGTGGGACCAAGGAATAAGAAGGAACCGATAGGTCTGTTAGGATCCTGTAAGCCCACTCGTCCTCTGCGCATCGCCTTCGCCACCGCAGATACCGCTTCCTCCTGTCCGATTACCCGTTTGTGAAGAATGGATTCCAGCTTTAGCAGACGCTCACTTTCCTTTTCCGCCAGCTTCTTTACCGGAATCTTCGTCCACATGGAAACAACCTCGGCAATTTCATTTTCTCCTACCACATATCTTTTATCCGCTTGTTCCGAATCGAACCGGCTCTTCATCTTCTCATATTTCTTAAGCAAAGCATCCTGACTGCGCTTAAGCTCTCCTGCCTGGCTGAACGCCTCTGCCCGCACAGAACGCTCGATCTGCACGTCTATTTTCGCAATCTGCTCCGACAATTCTTTCATCTTATCCGGTATATGCATCGTCTTAAGCCGCACCGCAGCCGCCGCTTCATCGATTAAATCTATGGCTTTATCAGGCAGATTCCTATCGTTGATATACCTGCCGGAAAGCTGCACCGCCGCTTCTATCGCTTCATCGAGAATCGTTACTCTGTGATGCTCCTTATATTTTCCTACCACACCCTTCAAGATGCGTACCGCCTCCTCTTCCGTCGGCTCCTCTACGTTTATCGGCTGGAACCTTCTCTCCAAGGCTGCATCTTTTTCCACATATTTTCTATATTCGGCAATTGTGGTCGCGCCTATTAACTGAATCTCGCCTCTGGCCAGGGAAGGCTTTAGTATATTGGACGCGTCGATTGCACCCTCCGCACCTCCTGCACCGATGATCGTGTGCATTTCGTCCAGAAAGAGAATGACATTGCCGTCATCGATAACTTCTTTAATTACTTTCTTAATTCTCTCTTCGAATTCCCCGCGGTACTTGCTGCCTGCCACCATGCCCGACAAATCCAGCGTAAGTACCCTCTTATTTTGTACGGTGAAGGGCACCTCTCCCGACACGATGCGAAGAGCCAGCCCTTCTACCACCGCCGTCTTACCTACTCCCGGCTCGCCGATCAGACAAGGATTATTCTTCATTCTTCTGCTGAGTATCTGAATAACTCTTCCAATTTCTTCCTCCCGCCCGATTACGGGATCCAATTCTCCCTTCCCGGCAAGTGCCGTCAAATCCCTGCTATACTGTTCCAGCACCGAGGCTCCGCCTTTTTTCTTGCCGCTTTGTTTTTTCGCAAGATCCTCCTTATAAAGCGCTCCATCCGCCCCCATGGCGATCAAAGCGTCCACATATACCTTCTGGGCGGATATTCCAAGCGTATTCAAAAGCCTTACCGCCACATTATCCCCCTCTTTAATCAGCGCCAGCAGAATATGCTCGGTTCCAGTTCTCTCCAGACCGAAGCGGTCTGCCTGTCTATGCGATTCCTCCAACACCTTCGTTGCACGAGGTGAATAGCCGTCTCTGTCCTTTATCTGTATACCGCCCTCCGGAGCGATCAGATCTCTGATCATCTCCATAAGCTGGTTCTCCTCCAATCCGTTCTCCGAAAGAATCCTCGCCGCAACGCCCGTCTTTTCCTTTAACAGACCTGCTAAAATATGTTCCGTTCCCACATACCCTTGCTTTAAACTTGCCGCGGTCTTCTCCGCCAGCACAAGAGCGGCTTTCGCCTTATCCGTAAACTGTGACTGCATCAATCTAGTCCTCCATAATTTTCATATACTTCGTCAATAAGAGCATGCACTTCTTCTCTGGAAATATTCTTACAACTGCTCCTGGCGAGCAGAACATTCAAATCTCTGCGCAGCTCCTCTATAGCCTCCAACTTATCTACATCTATTGCAATGACAGCGCCTCTGCGCCTGTCCACCTTTACAAAACCCTCCTGCTTAAGAACAGTATATGCTTTATTTACCGTATGCATGTTAATTCCGATATCATCCGCAAGCTGCCTGACTGAAGGAAGCTCTTCGCCTATTCTTATTTTGGATGTGGCAATCCCGATAATAATCTGATTGCGAAGCTGTAAATATAATGCTTCGTCGCTATTGAAGTCTATCTCTATTATCATCATAATAAATACCTACCTCCTGACTGTTATACAAATATTATAACACTCAGAACATTATGTCAAGAAGCTGCTTCATTTACCGCGAATAGGACCTAATCCCCTGTGAATTAAAAAAAGGCATATGAGCACCCAGCCCATATACCCCCTTCTTTTGTTTAATCTTTATCTTCCATATTTAAAAATTCGAATTCAAACTCATCATCATCGATCAAGAAATTTTTTGCTTTCTTCTTCGGCGCAGGTGCAGGGGCGGGCGCTTCTTCCTCCGGATCATCATCCATCCTTCTGACTTTGGATACCGGCACCTTAGCCGTTCTTTCCTTTACCACTTTTAAAGACTGCTTCGTCTGCTTAGCACCGCTTCGTCTTCTCACGGGAGGTTCTTCCTCATCCTCGTCATCGTCCTCATCTTCATCATCGTCTTCGTCGTCGTCATCATCTTCTTCGTCATCGTCCTCATCGCCGTCATAATCGTCATCATCATACAAATCCTTAATCTTGAACAGCAGCAAAGTAACTGTAACTGCCAGAAGCGCAGCCACTACTGCCAGAACGATAATAACGATTTTCTGTGTGGCGAGCTGATCAGAATCACTTTCACTCTGCGCAGCTCCCGCTTCTGCCGCAGTCATGAGCCCCGACAGTGTCTGCCGTGTTCCATTTATATTATCGTACAGATACCATTCATTTTCGCCAGCATCATTCTGTGTATACACCATCTCATAGTCAGGCTTAAGCTCTTCTTCTTCAGGAACAGGCTCCTGCGTTTCTTCTGCCGCAGCATCCCCGCCTTCCTCTCCGAGTGTCGTATCAGCGTCTTCTTCGCCATTTGTTTCTGTGCCTTCCTCTGTCGTCGCCGGCTGCTCGGTCTCAGTGGTGGTCGCTGTCGGAGGATCTCCTACCGTTACCAAATCTGCGCGAATAAAGCCTACGACTTCATTGCCCGAAGAGGTCGTATATTTTATCTGGTACCATTTCTTCCCGTCGCTTGCTTTCGCTTCTCCGGTAATGGTAACCACCGTGTTTTTCGTTGCTGAACCCAATGTTTCATGCTCTGTAGACGCACCTTCCCTGATTCTTGCGCTCTCGTAGCTTACATATGCCTTGGTCTCCGCAATAGGGGTAGCCGTAGTAGCTGCCGGCTTACTCTCCGTCTGAGTGCTGTTTGCAGTGGTGCTATTCGTGGTCGTACTATCCGTGGAAGTTGTTGTTGTTCCAGTAGAGGTGGTTGCTTTAATCAATAAGTCGGATCGGATATATCCGGTACTATTATCTGCCGTCACCTTGTACCAAAGCGTTCCTGCACTATCAGTCACCTCGTCCGTAACGCTTACCGTACTGCCCTTTAATAAGCCCACTACTACGTCACTGGAAGTGGTCGGCTCCTTCCGCACCTTCGCCGCATCCGCAGATACAATACCGGTAGTCTGCGTATAGGCCAAGCTTACCGAAGGTGTACCTATAAAAATAGCGATAGAAAGCAGCGCATACGCCGCCACAGCCAGTAGTTTCCCTGTTATCGTTTTCTTCATCCGTGTTTCCTCCCCTTATGGGTTATTTATTTTGATCCGGCTTGATAAAACGCATCGCACCTTCGTTCCTCTCTTTAATATCCATTCCATAACCTGCCAGCATTCGTTTCGTCCTCTCCTGCTCTTCGGCAAGCCTGTGATAAGAAGCTGCACATTTCTCGCAAAGCGTTCCGTGACGGATATTGACCCCGCAAATTCCACATTTCATAAATGTCTTGGAATCCGATGCGATTTCCAGTCTGGACTCCCTTAGCATCTGCCGCATGGCCTTCTGGCTCACTCCCGTTCTCTCAGATATCTCCCCGGATGTTGCGCCTGGATTTTTTTCTATGTAATTGCGGGCTTTCCCGTAGTCATCATAAGCACGATAGTGGCAATCCTCACACTCATATTCGCCGACGCCCCTAAAAATCATAATCCCACCGCATTCGCTGCACACATATGGCCTGTTATAATCGTATTCTCCCAACTTTCCAACAAGAGTAACGTCCTTACGCTCCATATATACTACCCCATTTCTTTCGGCACCTCGTCAATTGCTTTCCCAATATCATGGCGCATATATTTATTGTCAAAAAGAACCCATTCCACAGCTTTGTATGCATTAGCCCGCGCTTCCTTCAAGTCCCTCCCCTTAGCCGTCACTCCAAGGACTCTTCCTCCGTCCGTCACGATGCCCTCGTCCGTCTGCTTCGTACCCGCATGGAAGCAATAATAGCCTTCCTTCCCATCAAAGTGCTCCAGACCGCGGATCACAAAGCCTTTCTCATATTTTACCGGATAACCGTCCGACGCAAGAACGACGCATACCGCCGCATTGTCCTCAAATTGTAAATCTATCTCGTCAAGCCTCCCATCGATACACGCCTCCATCACCTCTATGATGTCATTCTTCATTCTCGGAAGCACTACCTGCGCTTCCGGATCTCCGAATCTGGCATTGTACTCTAAAACTCTGGGGCCTTTTTCGGTTAACATAAGTCCAAAAAAGATAATGCCCTTAAATTCTCTTCCTTCCGCTGCCATAGCGTCTACCGTCGCCTGATAAACATATTCTCTGCAAAATTCATCCACTTCTTTCGTATAGAAGGGACTGGGGGAAAAGGTTCCCATTCCTCCCGTATTGAGGCCCGTATCTCCGTCCATGGCACGCTTATGATCCTGCGCCGAGGTCATGGTCTTCACCGTCTTTCCGTCCACAAAGGAAAGTACCGAAACTTCTCTTCCGGTCATAAACTCCTCGACTACCAGCTTATTTCCCGCCGAGCCGAACTGCTTGTCCAGCATGATGGTACGCACGCCATCTCTGGCTTCCTCAAGGGTCTCACAGATCAGCACACCTTTTCCAAGAGCCAGGCCGTCAGCCTTAAGCACGATAGGGAAATCTCCCGTATCCAAGCCTTCCAGATAGGAAAGAGCCGCTTTGGCTTCGTCGAAGTTCTCATAACCAGCTGTAGGAATATTATATTTTTTCATCAAATCCTTGGAAAAAGCCTTGCTTCCTTCCAGAATCGCCGCATTTTTCTTCGGGCCGAAGGCTCTAAGCCCAGCCCTGTCCAGTTCGTCCACAAGCCCTCCCACAAGAGGGTCATCCATACCTACGATTGTCAAGTCGATATCATTCTCTTTGGCGAACGCAACGATTTTATCAAATTCCATAGCTCCAACAGGGACACATTCTGCTAATTGTCCGATACCGGCATTTCCCGGCGCACAATATATTTTATCTACTTTCGGGCTCTTCGACACGCTTGCCGCTATTGCATGTTCTCTGCCGCCTCCACCGACAATCAGTACTTTCATTCATGTATCCTCCTGCATTTTCCGTCTTTTACTTCTAACCTGTCTCTTGCTATCAAATCGATAGCTTCCGGCAATATCAGCCATTCGGCCTGCTCCATAACACGCTTTTGCAATACCTCTGCCGTGTCCGTATCCTGCACTTCCACTGCTTTTTGCAGGATAATAGGTCCGGTATCCGTTCCTTCGTCTACGAAGTGAACGGTGGCTCCCGTCAATTTCACGCCCCTTTCGAGCACACCCTCATGCACCTTAAGCCCATAATACCCTTTGCCGCAAAAGGCCGGGATAAGAGAGGGATGTATATTGATAATCCTGCCCGAGTATTTTTCAATCATCGCCTCCGGCAATACTACGAGGAATCCCGCCAGCACGACCAAATCCGCACAGGCATCCGCAACCGCCTGCAAAAGCGCTTCATTAAAAGCATCTCTGTCCGCATAATCCTTAGGTGTTACACAGACTGCTTCGATCCCCTCTTTCCTCGCCCGTTCCAGAGCGTAGGCATTTCTATTATTGCTAATGACCTTTACGATTCTCGTATTCGAAATAGTTCCTGCCTTTATTGCGTCGATAACAGCCTGCAGATTCGTTCCGCCGCCGGATACACATACGACAACTCTCAGCATACGGTAACTCCTTTTTCACCAGCTTCCACATGGCCTATCACATAAGGAGTCTCACCTGCTGCCTTAATCGCCTCCATGGCCGTCAAAACCTGAGCCTCATCCAGGGCGAGCACCATACCAAGTCCCATATTGTAAGTATTGTACATCATCTTCTCTTCCAGACCGCCTTTTTCCTGCAGCAGCTTGAAAATTGCAGGCACCTCGTAGCTGTCCTTTTTCACTACGGCTACTGCTCCGTCAGGAAGCATTCTGGGGATGTTCTCATAGAAGCCACCTCCTGTAATATGACTGCAGCCTTTAATCATAGCACCGGCTTCCTTTACGGCCTTAAGAGCCTTCACATATATCTTGGTAGGAGCGATCAATGCTTCTCCTAACGTCTTACCCAGTTCATCATAATAAGTATTCAGACTTTCCTTAGTCATATCGAACACTTTTCTTACGAGAGAAAAACCGTTGCTATGTATGCCCGAAGAAGCGATGCCAACAAGTACATCGCCCGGCTTTATATCCACTCCGGTAATCAAATCCTTTTCATCCACAACGCCCACTGCAAAACCTGCAAGATCGTATTCTTCCTCGGGGTAAAATCCCGGCATCTCCGCAGTCTCTCCTCCGATAAGGGCTGCTCCCGACTGAAGGCAGCCGTCTGCCACTCCCTTTACGATAGTCGCTATCTTTTCGGGATAGTTCTTACCGCATGCGATATAGTCCAGGAAAAACAAGGGTTCGCCGCCCGCACAGGCGATGTCGTTCACACACATGGCAACACAATCGATGCCTACCGTATCATGTTTATCCAGCAGGAATGCCAGCTTTAACTTCGTCCCCACTCCGTCAGTTCCCGAAACCAAAGTAGGCTTTTCCATATTTTTAATTGCTGCAAGAGAAAAAGCTCCTGAAAATCCACCCAGACCTCCGAGTACCTCCGGTCTCATCGTTTCCTTCACATACTTTTTCATTAATTCTACCGACTGATAGCCCGCCTCAATATCCACGCCAGCCTTCTTGTAATCCATGATATTTCCTCCCTAATCGCTTTCTAAGATATGTAATTTCGCGCTATTTGTAGTTCTTATATCCAACTTCCTGGAGCTTCTCATCCTTTTTCTGAACGCTGGTCTCCAAGGTCTTGCTGTATTCCTTCAATTTGGCAAGCAGCGTCTCGTCCGATGTCGCAAGAATCTTCGCCGCAAGAATTCCGGCGTTAGCTCCGCCGTTAATTGCCACGGTAGCTACCGGGATGCCGGAAGGCATCTGTACGATGGAATAAAGGGAATCCCTTCCTCCGAGAGACGTGGTGTGCATAGGAATACCGATGACCGGCATAGGGAAAATCGCCGCACACATACCCGGTAAATGAGCAGCCATTCCAGCTCCCGCGATAATTACCTTGAAGCCCTTCGCCTCCGCACTCTTCGCGTATTCAAAGAACACATCCGGCTCTCTGTGTGCTGAAATAATCTTCATTTCATAAGAAATTCCAAGCTCCTCCAAAATGTCGGCAGCCTTTGCCATAACAGGCATATCCGAGTCGCTTCCCATAACAATTCCAACTTTTGCCATCACAATTTCTCCTCTTTATTCTAAATTTCTGTTACTGTTCACTTCGTTCACAGTAACAAATTTCTCTCTTAAGTTTACTAAAATTCCCTTAAGCGCGCAACCAATATTTTCTTAGTTTTTTAGGGGGGTTACTGTTCACTCTGTTCACAGTAACTATAGGGGCCCGCTCAGCGTGTTGCTGCTCACTACGTTCTCACCAACTCTTAAATGGCTCGTTCAGTTCCTCACAACCTGACAGAACAAACCTTCCTTTCAAGATAATAGGGATTATCTCGCCATCTGCTGTTACCGCAGACAGTTCTCCCAACTCATCATAGGGAATGGTAATATCCGTATGGCAGTTGAAATATGCCTTTTTGGTATCTGTCTTCCGAAGGGCAGACACCTCGTTATCCCGGGCGATAATGGCCTTGCCGTCAGGATTGTACGTAATCATATCCTCTTCATGAGAATAGCAGGTATCTCCCACCGCAAAGTGCGGTCCCATTTTTTCCGCAATCAAAATCGGCAGTTTGTCTCCGATCCCATATTTTAAAGCGGCCACATACGCAACCGTGTTGGTTCCTATGGCGAACTCACCGATAGGGAGCGTATCGTGATGGAACATAACGTTTTCCTTTATATACTTTCTGTTTTCCTCCTCCGTATCGAAGTTGGTACAGCTGTAATCGGCTATCATTCCGTCCTTAAATACGATTTCAAGATTCTTATATTCCAGCTCTCCTAAAAATACCCGGCTTACATGAAGCACACCCTCTGTTCCCGTAAGCTTGGGTGAAGTAAATACTTCTCCTACCGGAATATTAACATCGGCCACACAGTTTTCGAAGTTCGTCTCCTTCTCAGGCTCTTTAAGCTCATGAAGGTTTATCTTCAAATCAGTTTTATTCTCTCCCATGCCTTTTATAGTCACATACCGGGCACGGTCCAGGGTATCGATAATGACCTGCTGAATATCACGATAAAGTTTATAATCCAATGTGTTTATTTTAACGATTTCATCGAAGATTTCCTCGTATTTCTCTCCGATAGACGGTACCGGGAAGGAAATGATGGTAAAACTTCTCTCTTCTCCCTTAATATATTCATTCTGCAGCTCGCCTGCCGCCGCCATCAATTCCACGGATAGCTTCTGCTGTTTCTCCGACAGACGAAGCGCCTCTTTTTTCGTCACCGGTGCGAAAGGATCTTCCCCGAATATTTCCACTACCGCGGGACCTCCGAGTAACCCTGCTTCCACCTTCAGCGCTTCATATGCCTCCTTCAGCACCTCCAGCCTGCGATTCACATACTGCTTATCCAGATAAAGCGCCTGATCGTCCTTGTGGTCATAGTCGTATTGCTTGTTAGCGCTTGTACCGTAATAACCGATTTTATTTACACCCTTACCTTGGAAGATGCTGACTCCTGCCCGGTATATGACAGGTTTCATACCGATTTTCTCGAAATTACGCACTGCTTCTCTTATCATCCGCTCAAAACCCAAAGAGTATCTTATATTCACGCTCTTCTTCTTCGTAATGTCCTTACCGCACACCTCAAAACCTATACGGTATCCCTCCGTATAAGTGTCCGCCATAAGTTTAATCTCGCTCTCCTGCATATGATTCAGATGCCTTGCCGTCTCCAGCTCGCTATCCGTTACATATTCTCCGAAATAATAAAGGTAGCGCAAATCCTCTAAGTCGCTATCCATAATGATTCTTAAAGCGAAGTCCTCTTCCGGACATAACTGCTCTCTAAGTCTTTTTTCTGCCTCCGGTTCCGAATAATCGCTGATAAACCAATACACGATCTGTCGCAGCTGTTCGTAAACAGGCTCCTTCTTTTCTTCATAAGCGCTGTAAAATGCATAGTATACTTCCAAAAATAACTCCATACGGATAACCATCTCGAACATATCCTGCTCATAAGCAAATACGATCAAACTCCGCAGCTCCGTATACAAAAAAGATAGGAGCCGTCCATATTCCTCTCCAAACGCCTTTACCGCATATGCCGGATTCGCATAGCTCGTCTTGTATGCTCCCGGCAGCACGTCCGCATACAGCTTTTTGTTGTGCTCCTGCAATTCCTCCAAGGACGCCGACTTAAGCCGACCGCTTTTTACATATTCATAGGTATCCGACATTTCGTATAGAAAGGACGCTGTCTTGTTAAAAAATTTCCCGTACTTATCCTCTAAAGATCTATCTTCGCACAACTCCTTAATTCTTTCTAACGAAAGCTCATATCTTTCCAATAAATTATCAATCATACTCCGTACGCTCCTGCATATAAAATAATACTTATCATAGCTAATACCACGGTATTAAATCCAATTCCCAAATAAGAGAACAAATAATATCTGTCCTTCTCCATTCTGGAAAGTATTCCTAAAATCAATCCCGTCAAAGAAAAAAGGGTTACCAAAAAAACTGCCGCTCCATACTGTGTTACCGCCGCCCCTGCGCTTCGATAAGACAAATACACCGCCGCAGCAATGGAAATGACGGAAATAATTCCCAAAGTGGTTGACATGATTCCCTTTTCCGGATGTTTCTTTGCCGTAAAAATATATCCACCCTTACGGCTCGTTCGATGATTTCTACGGTTCATAATTACCCCTAAAAGGGCATCCTTCTCCCGAATGCCCCTGTCGCTTAAAATAAGATTTTCGATTTACCTGCTAAAAGCTTCGCCCCGCTTATAATAAGAAGAACACCGCTCGTAATCCCTGCAACAAGCGCCACGACGCCAATTGCAATATTCAGGGCCCCCGAACCGCCCATAATCTTATAAATTCTTTCCTCCATATCTACACTCCTCTCTATTTGGCACCATACGTTTCATAATATGTATCAATTGCTGCCTTACATTCATCGTTAATATAGATTGTACCACGATATGGCTTATTATACAAATATTCTACCACTTCTTCCATCGTTACGATAGCGTTAGCTTCGAAACCATATTTCTCTTTGATCTCACACAGCGCGCTCTTATCTCCCTGCCCTTTTTCCATGCGGTTCAAGGAAACAATCAGCCCTTTGATTTCCACATCAGCCTGTTCCTTTAATATGGGAAAAGTCTCTTCTATAGATTTGCCGGAGGTGGTCACATCCTCGATGATCACTACCTTGTCGCCATCCTTTAGCTTGCTTCCAAGAAGTATTCCCGTATCGCCGTGATTCTTCACTTCCTTTCTGTTGGAGCAATATCTGACGTCTTTTCCGTAAAGCTCGCTGATCGCCATAGTCGTTGCCACGCTTAAAGGAATTCCCTTGTAGGCCGGTCCGAACAGTACATCAAAATCTAATCCATAGTTATCATGAATCGCCTTGGCGTAATACTCCCCCAGCTTTCTAAGCTGCGTACCGGTCACGTAACCTCCCGCATTCATAAAAAACGGAGATTTACGTCCGCTTTTCAATGTAAAATCTCCGAATTTGAGTACCCGGCTGTCCACCATAAATTCTATAAATTCTTTTTTATAGCCTTCCATAATCCTAAAACCTCCCGTAATTACAGGCTTTCAAGCCTTTCATATTATTTAAAGCTGAGCATTCAATGCAAATTTTATCACATTTATCCGCCATTATCAATTAGCAAATCGGTATAATCTATTTCCCTACAAAAATCGGTATAATCTATTTCCCGTCCTCCTTATGGCTTTTCATAGTATTTGCAAAACACTTTTATTCAAATTGCTATTTATACTTAATAAAGATAAAACAGAAACAGCTGACACTAATATACTGACAATTACTATACAATATTTTATTCCGTTTTTAACTTCTTTCTTTTGAAAGAACATAACTAAATTTAATATAATTATAATAAGGGGAAAGATTATTAGACATATCATTTCGGTAAACGTAAATGAAAAACCATTTCCGGTTATTCCATATTCATCTCGTATAATACCAATTTTTTCAACTATCGCTAACGAACGGTAAAGAACAAAGACCATGACTAAAGAAATAATAATGTTTGTTTTTTTCATAATTATGGATTACACCCTTTCTTTATGATTTCTATCATTCTCAGAATCCACTTCCGAAGTCTGCGTATTGATAAATTCGATAAAACTTACAAACTCATCTTATCATATATTTTCAAGCAAACAAATACCCATTGTCCACAGCATTTTTATCGGGAATTTCAGCTTAACTATTATTCAACTTTTGTCGTTCCATCTTGCCTTCTTGAGGATCAAAATAATAGAGCCAATCATGAATAACACTCATCTTAACATTAATTCCATACAATAAATCAGTTGTGTTATCAACAGAAAACAATCTGTCTAATGAACCATCCCAGTTCACACGTGATATGTAAAAAGTATTATCATTCTCCTTCAATAATCCATAAAGCCCTCTGTTATCATAGGTATTATATCCAAAGTATAAATCCCCATTTCCCTTTGATGAATAAAGCTGACGTTTTTCCTCAGTATAAATATCCCACAGATATACGTCATTGTACTGATTGACGTCTCTTCCTATTATCCCTTTCGACGTAATCATAACATCCGTGATCCCTTCCAGCTTATGTATTTCAGAACTGTCTTCATAATAGTAAAGGCGGCTGTAATATTCCTCTCCTTCGTCTTTCGCGGAATAAAAAGTTCCGGAATACCCCTCTCCTCTGCTTATTATGGGAGATAATGCAAGGATATCTGTTTCTGTATTCATTAAGTCATCCGGTATCGTTACAGAAAGTGTTTCTTTTTCCTGAAGCAAGCCATCCGATTGAATTGTAAAAGTAACAATACGGCTACTTAGTGCTTCTTTGATATATAAGCAATTGTTTTCGTAGCACATCTCTGCGAAATCATAGATTCTATCTCCTAATAATTGACCGACAGTCACCTTGTCCGTAGATAATTCCAGAGACATGATTGCAGCTTTGCTGATATCTTCGGGATAAGCATAGAAAAATAAATATCCTTCTGCTATGGCTCCAAGTGTAACTGACCCACTATATATCAGCTTCCACTCATCACTGTTATCTGCAATGCTATATAAACCATTTTCCGAATTCACATACGTTTTTTCGTTATAATAGGTTGCCGATACATTATAATACTTATCCGGATTATCATCTGTGTCCGGCACTTCGCCGGACTTTAATGTATCCTCTGCCGCCGTCTCTGCTACAACTACTGCTTCCTGACCTTGTCCATAATTATCGTTCATATCCGGACTAGCCGCGGGTGTCTCCAAAGAGCCTCTCTGGGTAAAAGTGCACCCTGTAAGAAGTACCATACTAATCGCTACGAGCCACGTCACAAAAGCATAATGTTTTTTGACAGGATGTATCATGCTGATTCTCTCTTTTATTCTCTTCATATTACCCCTCATAGTGGTTGCAATAGATGGACATTGTATTTTCCTATTGGAAGATTTTATCATCTTCAAGAGAGTATACCCATATTCAGTCTTTTCCTCATCATCAAGAAGGGAAAGTGCCGCCTCATCACAAGCTAATTCACAGTCTCTTTTCACATAATTATTTGCTAACCAAACAAACGGATTATACCAATTAATTACAAGGCAGAGATTGCGGATAAACGCCCAAAAATTATCTTTATGTCTGAAATGACAATATTCATGAATTATGATATGATTCAATACCTTTTTATTTTCGATTGTGTCTGTATCTACATAAATATTTTTTCCAAGCAGAAATGGGCTTGAAATTCCTTTAAGTAAATACACATTGAGATTCCAGTCAACTAACTTTTTGTAAAAAACTCTATCTCTCCTGCAGTTGATACCAAAACGGATATTAAATATAATAATTGTGAAAAACATTATTATAGATACGCCTCCCCAAACATAATATAACCCATTTTGCAGGATATTCTGCCGCCTTTCCCCGGGTATCTCCGGCGGATTATAGAGCCCACTCTTATTCATGACATTTTGCTCCGATGCCGTGATTCCTTTCTGCATTTGATAATCGTTGTTTGCAGTTTGATATGCATTATCTGTTTCCGGCAAAATCAGCAAATCTTCAGAATCAGTCCGGCGTTCATAATTTTGATTCTCCAATTCCTTTTGGATTGCATTCTGCTCAATTTCCTGAATCAAGGAGAACACGGCATTTTCTAAGCTAAATTTACTAGAAATATTCAGAAAAGGACTAAACAGAAGAAAAAATGCGGCAAAAAGCCAGATAAAATATTGCTTCCGTCTTGAGATATATTTCCATGCTATTGTTCTAATTAAAAGAATTCCGGCAAGCAGAACGCCAAAACTAATAATCTTCATCCTATTTTTCCCCTCCATACATTACTTTATTTTTTCTTTTGAAGTATTTCCATCAACTCTTGGATCTCTTCCTCTGAAAGTTCATTATCTTCTAACATTGTACTAATTAATAAACCCACATTTCCCTTAAAGACCTTATTTAAAAAATGGTTCTTCTCTTGTAGTATTGCCTCCTCTTTTTCCAAATCTGCATAATATAGTTTTGCTTTTTGTCCTTGCGTATGACGGATAAGTTTTTTTTCTTCCATTCTCTTTAGATATGTCATGACTGTATGTTTACTCCAACCGGTACTTACCAATAATTCCTTTGTTAACTGCGTCATTGTCTTGGGCTGATCCTCCCACAATATATTCATTATTTTCCATTCCGCATCTGATATTTTCTTCATATTCGCCCCATTCTATATTCTTTCGTACGTATGTATTTCTCTTTTAGTCATCAAATCCAAAAGGTATTCAACTGTCAACCTCAGAATAGCAGAATGGTGTACACTTGTCAACCGAAATATAAAAATACTGAAATATAAAAATACAAGATATTTATAAATAAACAGAATAGTAGTTTACATATTTAATAAATCGTTCTCTTTAACTATTAGCTTTGCAAATCAAAAAAATATGAAAGGAGTATCAATATGGATACTAGAGTTTTGCAAACACAAGAATGGTTAAACGATAACTATGGGCAACATGTCAATTTTCCCAGCGTAACACCGGATGGAATGACAGGGCAATCTACGTTTCGGGCTTTAATATGGGCATTGCAATATGAAGCACATATAGCAAGTCCGGATGGCATATTCGGTAATGCAACAATCAATGCGTTAAAACAGTATTATCCCACCCTGCAAGCAAGCCCGGATCCGAATTCAGCGCTGCCCCAGAATATTATTTATATTCTGCAAGGTTCTCTATGGTGTAAGGGTATTTCACCTGGGGGCTTTACAGGAGTCTTTGGACAGAACACTGCAAATGCCATTGGACGGTTTCAGACAGACGCAGGGATTAGCGCTGATTATATCGTGCGTCCATATGTATGGCAGGGCATCATGAATACAGATAGCTATTCTTTCTCTCCTACAAATGACATATATGATACCTATCGTCATGAAGTACAGAAAGGACTTAATAAGTACTATGGTGAGCAGATTGGCTTAATTGCGCCGAATGGTATATGGGAGAGAAAATCCCAGACTAATTTAATTAAGGCTGCCCAACTTGAATGGAATACTGCCGCAGACGGAAAATGGGGTGATGATACGTTAAGTAAGGCACCGACTATTTCCAAAAACACATCTGGTTATACGAATTCCAAAAGAATTCTTCAATGGGCACTGACTATTAATGGATTCTATCCAGGAATTGCAGATGGAATTTGGGGAACCGCAACGTACAATGCACTTTATAATTTCCAGGACTTTCTATGCCTGGGAGCTGACGGTATTTGTGGCAAACAGACATGGGCATCTCTAATGACAAGCAAGGGTGACAAAAACAGAAAAGCAAATGCTTTGGATACCAGTAAACAGATTACGGAGGCAGTTGCTGCCCGGTTATATCAGGATGGTTACAGAGATATCGGCAGATATTTGACCAACACTCCCGGCGGAACACTCGATAAGACATTGTACCAATATGAACTGAATTTGTTAAAATCGGCTGATCTTAATGTCTTCCCGATATATCAGACCACTGGAGGCAGCGCAGATTATTTCAATGCTTATCAGGGAATTGTGGATGCTTACAGGGCGATAAAGGCTGCAAAATCTTTTGGCTTTCCGCCTACAGCAACCATCTATTTTGCTATAGACTATGATGTTTTGATAAAAGATATTGAAGCCAACATCATGCCATATTTCAGAAGCGTCAATAAAATTGTAAGCTCCTATTTCAAGGTGGGAGTATATGGACCAAGGCTTATATGTACTAAGCTATATGAAGCCGGATTGACTTCAACTAGTTTTGTGTCAAATATGTCATCTGGTTTTACATGCAACATTGGACAAAAGATGCCGGAGAATTGGGCTTATGATCAATTCCATGAAGTATCTGATGCAATTTCGGAATATTCAGGTATTGGTTATGATAAAATTATTGCGTCACCCAGAAAAACGGCAACGAAGCCTTCTGAATTTATAACATATGATTCAGATGAGTATCCAGATAGTGATATGGATTTTTTAAAGATTAGAATGTTGTATGAATATGCAGCAGAATATCTCTCTGAAGAATCTCCTACCATTTATACAATTAACAAATTCGTTTTAAGATATCTAAGTCATAAGGGGTATAATGGTGATGCCTGGGATATACTTGCGGGTGCATATGATAAAGGCTTTTCAAGTTATCTTGATATAAACCATACTGATAGTACAATTGACTTGGACCCTGAAACAATATTTATTTTTGAAGACTTTACTAAGGGGCCAATTGAAATACAACATTTTGCTGCAACTTTGGGAGTACATCTGTATTTCAAATTACCACTATTTTATCAGGATGTTGGTGTTTTTGTAGGATGGGCTGGAGACCTTGCTCAGTTAGGAGGAGTTCTTGGACAAACTATAGATTATGGTCTTCCTAATTATTTTAATCTTGATTCACTGAAAAAATGTATTGGATTTATAGATTCAGAGCTTACAAATTATACGTTCAAGTATTTAGATCCAGAGGGTAATTTACATGAAGATAGCAATTCTGGTTTTGAGTTTCAAGATATGATACAAGATGTTGATGCATTTAACTTATATAAGGGATATTCGTTTGAGACTATGCCGATATATCAGATCTTAGAGAATTACTATATTAATGATAAAGTATACAAGAGAAGATTCCAGATATTTGAAAATAGGTTGAAAGCAGAATTTGGTAAAGATACAGTCGAACAAGTCGCTTTAATGTTTACAATGCCTAACGACGCCCGTATAGGCATTATGTCCATATATTTTAAGGACAAATTCGGCGAATATTCGTATATGTTATATGGAGCCGTACTAGCCAAGGCCTTCGCTGAAAAGATCCAATATTATAAAGAAATGGAAATAAATGTAATAACCTAACAAAAGGTGTCCCTCAATTATTTGGGGGACATTTTTTTATTATTATAAATAAAGTATTAAATATTTTGTCTGGTAATATAATTAGACTATTTACAAATAGGAGGAGTATAAATTGAAGTACGATAATCCATGTATTTTTTGAATATCTAATATAGTTGTTACTTAAAATATATTCAATGAGTGCATCCTCACTCAAACTGTTATATTCAATTTGCAACTGTAGCTTATATTGGGTCTTTCGTAGCATCAAACTATCTTCTTTAATATAAATATGAGGTGCGTTTTGATAATCTAGTTGATTTGTTTGATTGCTTATGAATTCTGAAAAATTTTCAAATTCATTAATAGAAATAGTTGTATAAAAAGTATAATGTCGACCATCATTACCGGTTACTAATTCATGATTATAACCTTTTATAGTAAAAGAAGAGAAGTTAGAAAGCCCTATTAAGTCCTTTAGGTCGTCACTTTGTGATTCCGTCAGATTAGTAGATTTAATAAATTCTTCCTGATTAAGTTTAATAACTGCATAAATAGTAAAAAAAACCAATGAGAAGGCAAGTGTGATAAAAAATAAAATGAATCTGAGTATTATTATTTTATTTTTTTTCATTCTAGAGATATCCCCATATTCATATATTCATTTCAAAATTTTATTCTATATTACCATAAATTGCTGTAAATAAGCAATGAATTTAAAGAATTAAGAGGAAAATTACACCTAAAGAAGCGAATGGTTACGATTCAAAAAAATGCCATCATTATTTGCGGAACACTTTCTTGTTATTATGAAGAAAAATAATAATCCTTCTATATGGTAATATAATGAGACTGTTTGCAAACAGTAAAAGGAAAAAGTAAGCTAAAATAAGCCCTGTATTCTTTGAAAATCTAATACTGTCACTACTGAAAAGATATAGGAATACGTAACCATCTCCCTTTGGTGAAATATATTTTATCTGTAACCTATATAATTGGTTTTCTAGAACCAAACTATTTTTTTCGATAATAAGATAAGATTGCTCCTCATATTCTTCTGCTGAAGTTTGCATATCAATGAATCCTGTAAAATCTTCATACTCATCAACCGGGATTGTGATATCAAAAGTAGCTTCTCTCCCAGTCTCTCCTTCTACTACTTTATGAATATATTTTTCTATATAGAGATTCGAAAATTCAGACAGTCCGATTAATTCTTTTAAATGTTCACTTCTATCTGGTGTCAAATGAGTGGATTTGACATATAACTGATCGTCATATTTAAAGATTGCATAAAGGGCAAAAATGGACATAGTAATAATAAGTGTACAAAAGAATATAAGGAATCTAAATATTTTTATTATTTTTTTATCATAAAAAACCCCTTGCTGCCATTATACTCCGGAATTACCCAATAGCCGAAGCTATGTCCTTTTGCATATCTTCTACCGCCGCACGGGAAGCGTCTCCGAAATTCTCCGCTCCATAACCGGCATACTTTTCTTCTTTATATGCCGCGATGATGCCTCTGGAGGAATTTACGATAGCTCCAAGCCCGTCCTCATTGAAAAAATGTGCTAAATCAGCACCCTTTCCGCCCTGCGCGCCATAGCCCGGCACCAAGATATAAGCTTTCGGCATAATCTTCCTAAGGGCCTTTCCCATTTCAGGATAGGTCGCTCCTACCACTGCGCCTACATAGCTGTAAGACTCTCCCATATGCTCCGAGCCCCACTGGGTAACCTTTTCACCCACGATTTCATAAAGCGGCCTGCCGTCAATCAGACGATCCTGAAATTCTCCGCTGCTGGGATTAGAGGTTTTAACGAGTATGAAGATACCTTTATTTTCCTTTTTACATACATCGATGAAGGGCTTCACTCCATCCGAGCCAAGGTAAGGATTTACCGTAGCAAAATCTTCATGAAAGCCATAATAGGATTTGCTTCCTACCTGAGCCTTGCCCAGATGTCCTACCGCATAGGCTTCCGAAGTAGAACCGATATCCCCTCTCTTAATATCCCCGATTACCACCAGTCCTTTTTCCCTACAGTAATCAACCGTCTTCTTAAAGGCTATCAGCCCTTCCACTCCAAACTGCTCGTACATCGCAATCTGCGGCTTTACCGCCGGAATCAAATCGTAGATATTATCTACGATCTCCTTATTGAACTGCCAAATCGCCTCTGCCGCACCCGCAAGCGTCTCGCCGAATTCCTTATAGGCTTTCCCGGTAACATGTTCCGGAATATATTTTAACATCGGATCCAAGCCCACTACGATAGGCGCATTTGTCTCCTGAATCTTGGCTACTAATTCGTTAATCATAAATTTCTTCTTCCTCTCCTTCTTTCCCTCATTCTCCCGCAGCGGTAACGCACAAAAGGCGTTGTCTTAAAGTGCAACGCCTTCTAAATCCTTTAGTACGTATATGTTTTCCACATAATTTGATACCTTATCTTTTTCCACCCAGTCCAATTCTCCGTACTCTTCGGATAATACAATATTATCCTCGTCGTTTCCATCGATACTGCACAGGTAAGCGATTCCCACACACTGGGAATCTCCTACCATCTGCGACCACGTATATACGATACGGTCAATTTTGCCTTCCACGGATAAAAGATCTCTGATTGCCCGCAAAACCGCATCATCAGGTGCCTCTCCATAATTTACTTCAGCATCGACGAACTCCCATATAAAAGGATCCGGAATGCGGTCGTCCACCCACCTTTTTATCAGTAAATATTTATCGTCCTTTTTAATAATCCCCTTTACTCTTAAATAAATATTCTCCATACTAGTAACCATGCCTTTCTGTTATCCTATGCGATGACCGCCTTCTGGCTGTCTACATATTTTTTAATGTTGGATGCGTTTACGTATTTCTTATATTCATCTCCGTTTGTTACTACCAGAGCAGGTGCCTGCATAATGCTGTATCTTCCGGTAAGTTCCATATTTTCCTCCGCGTCGATAAGAACATATTTATCTTCCTTCAGATATTCCTTCGCCAATTTGCAATTAGGGCAGGTCTTGGTGATAAAAAGGTACTTTACCGATTCCGGCTTCTCCACCTTTACGCTGATTTCCTTCTCATAATTCGACAATGTGACCATACGGGTCATAGGTTTTTTTAAGGAGGACTTAGCCACACTGTATTCCGTTCTGTTGGCGTATTCCTGAAGTTTACCGTCGTTCCAGTTCTGGACAGGCCTGTAATAACCCGTAATACGGCTGTAAACCTCCGTAATCTTTCCGCAGTGAGGACACGCCTTCTGCTCCCCTGCCAGATAGCCATGATCGCGGCAGATTGAATAAGTAGGCGACAACGTATAATAGGGAAGCCTGTAATTATCCGCAACTGTCTTTACCAGATTTGCCGCTGCCTTCCAATCGGGAAGCTTCTCACCGAGAAACGCGTGGAATACGGTTCCTGAGGTATACAAAGTCTGCAAATCATCCTGGATGTCCAAAGCATCGAAGATATCTAAGGTATAATCTACCGGCAGATGGGAGGAGTTCGTATAATAAGGCGTATCCCCCTGTTTTCCTGCCGTCTTGATCGCGGGCCATTTCTTCTTGTCATGCTTCGCAAGACGGTATGTGGTACTTTCCGCCGGAGTCGCTTCCAGATTGTACAAATCCCCATATTTCTCCTGATAATCGGAAAGCCTGTTTCTCATGTGATTCAATACTTCTTTTGTAAATTCCTGTGTTCTCTTATCGCTCATATCCGCACGCAGCCAGTTCGCGTTCAGTCCCACCTCGTTCATACCGATAAGGCCGATAGTGGAAAAATGGTTCTCGAAACTGCCCAGATAACGCTTGGTATAAGGATAAAGTCCTTCCTCTAACAGTCTGGAAATCACACCTCTTTTTATCTTAAGAGAGCGGGCAGCAATATCCATCATCTTATTCAGGCGTTTGTAGAAATCGTCCTTATTGGCGGACAGATAAGCGATTCTCGGCATATTAATTGTCACTACGCCTACGCTTCCCGTACTTTCGCCCGATCCGAAAAAGCCGCCCGTCTTCTTGCGGAGCTCTCTTAAGTCCAATCGGAGGCGGCAGCACATACTGCGCACATCGCTGGGCTCCATATCGGAATTGATATAATTGGAAAAATACGGTGTTCCATATTTGGAAGTCATTTCGAACAAAAGTCTGTTATTCTCCGTATCCGACCAATCGAAATCCCGGGTAATGGAATAGGTGGGTATCGGATACTGGAATCCTCTTCCGTTGGCATCGCCCTCGATCATCGTCTCGATAAATGCCTTATTGATCATATCCATTTCTTTTTTGCAGTCTTTGTATTTAAAATTCGTCTCTTTGCCGCCTACGATCGCCGGAAGCTCGGCCAAATCGTCCGGTACCGTCCAGTCCAGAGTGATATTGGAAAAGGGAGCCTGAGTTCCCCAGCGGCTGGGCGTATTAACACCATAAATAAATGCCTCGATACATTTCTTCACTTCCGAATAAGACAGGTTATCCGTCTTTACAAAGGGAGCCAAATAAGTATCGAAAGAGGAAAATGCCTGCGCGCCTGCCCACTCGTTCTGCATAATACCCAGGAAATTCACCATCTGGTTGCATAATACGGAAAGATGCGACGCCGGAGCAGAGGTAATCTTGCCGGTAATGCCGCCCAGTCCCTCCTGAATGAGCTGCTTAAGCGACCAGCCTGCACAATATCCGGTCAGCATGGACAAATCGTGAATATGCAGATCCGCATTCCTATGGGCCTCTCCGATTTCCGCATCATAAATCTCGGATAGCCAGTAATTAGCCGTTACCGCACCAGAGTTGCTAAGGATAAGGCCGCCTACCGAATAAGTTACGGTGGAATTCTCCTTTACTCTCCAGTCCTCTATCTTCACATAGCTGTTGACTACATCCTTATAATCGAGAATAGTAGATTTCATATTGCGCATCTTTTCCCGCTGCTTGCGGTAGAGAATGAACGCCTTGGCAGCCTCCGCATATCCGGTCTGCTCCAGGACTCTTTCCACGCTGTCCTGGATGTCTTCCACGTTCACCTTATCTTCCTTCACTCTATTCTGAAACTCGGACGTAACTCGAAGCGCCAGCAAATCGATAATATCGTTGTTGTACTGCATGTCCGTAGCGTTGAAAGCCTTCATGATAGCATCACTAATCTTTGCCAATGTAAAATCTGCGGTTTCTCCATCCCTTTTAACTACTTGAAACATCCTGGTTCCTCCCTACATACATTATTGAACGCCACACCCCTGATGCGGGCGCTCCCCCATATTTTCTTAAGTTCACATAACTCTATGTAAACACTGATTAGTAAAATTGTAACATCTTGCCAGTAAAAAGTCAATAAAAAGCACAAGATATTATGTCAACATTTTTATGTTAACACAACATCTTGTGTCTTTGTGTTTTTATCCGACCGTCCGGCAATCTCCAAGGCAGCGACAAAATACATGCTACAGCCATAGTGCGGGGCAGTATAATTATCTCGTCTGTAAAAAAGTATACTCTCTCTTAGCGGCTCCATCATCGGGATATGTAGATAAATAGCTGTCCAAAAGCACCGCTGCTTTTTTATAATCTCCCAGGTATTCATAGGTAACTATTTCGTTGAACTTCAGAGTCTGCATCATATCGTTATTCTCGATATTCATTCCCGCCTGAAAGGCAGTCAGCGCTTCCTCATATGCACCCATATCCATCTTGCAAAGCCCCAGTTGGTTATAAACCTTGGCGTTGGTCTGGTCGTCCGCAATGAAGCTGTTATATACGCTTACCGCATAATTGTTATCTCCCAGTTCCTCATAGGTCTTCCCCAGAAGCAGCACTGCTTCATAGCCCGCCGTCTTCCGCGCCTTTTCCAAATAATTTCTGGCGTTATCATAATCTTTTAAATAGAAATACATCCTGCCCTGCTCGTAATCAGTCATGGACTTCGAGCCGCTCTCCAAAGCCGCCTGCAAATATTCCTGCCCTGCTTCCTTATAACCGTTTTCCTCCAGCACGAGGTAGATGTCAATTAATTGGGTATAATCTTCTTTGTCCAGCGAGATCGCCTTATCGAAATCGGCCCTCGCCTTATCGAAATCCGTACCGATCCTCAGGCAGCCGCGCAGGTAATATGCCGCCTTATCCTTCGGCAAAAGCGCGATAATGGAATTATAGGCCTCTATGCTCTTATCGGTCTCACCCAGCTTGTAATAGGCAGTAGCCAGATAATAGTTGATATCATAATCGATTTCATCCACCTGACCGTTGCTGTGGCTAAGAGCCTTCTCAAAAGAATCCACAGCCTCCTCATACATGGTAAGTCCCATATACGCCAGCCCTTGCCCTCTATATAAAAGACGCAGATCCTCACCATCCACCATGGCTTTCTCAAAGCATTGAAGGGCCGTATTATAATCCAGAGCCTCCACTGCCGCCATGCCTTCCTTGACACTGGCATTTTTATCCTTTTGACCGCAACCGGAAAGCAGACAGCATAAAACCGCCCCTACCAAGATTATTTGAAAAATCCTCTTTCGTTCCTTCATGCCACTGACCATGCCTTTCTTCTTAACCTGCAAACTTTACTTTATTATACTACTATATTTTTCATCCTCCTACAACCCTTCTAAAGTCACAAACTTTTAAGACTCATAAGGCGACAGCTCAAAACGAATGAAATATCCCCTATCGTGGTCGCATACCGGACAATTCTTCGGCGCTGCCTCTCCTTCGTATACGAAACCACAGTTTAAGCAAAACCACGCAGTCTTCACATCGGATATGAACAGCTTCTTTTCCTCCAAAAGCTGTGCAAATCTTCCGAAGCGGTCTCCGTGGAGCTTCTCTATCTGGGCAATCATGCGAAAGGATGCGGCCACTTTATCAAAGCCTTCTTCCTTCGCTTTTTCTCCGAATGACTTGTACACAGAATCATGTTCCTCATATTCATTATGCTGGGCCATGCGCAGAAGCTCCGCTACATCATCCGTGATATCCACAGGGTAACTGCCGTCCACATGAATATTTTCTCCTGCCAGCTCCTTCAAATGGTTGTAGAAAATCTCGGCATGCTCCTTCTCTTGATTTGCCGTATATTCAAAGACGGCACTGACAACATAAAGATTTTCCTTTTTGGCCTTGGATGCCGCAAATGTATAGCGGTTTCTTGCCTGACTCTCTCCCGCAAATGCCCTCATCAGATTGTCTTTTGTCTCACTGTTCTTAAAATCTGCTCCCATCGCAGTCACCATACCTTTCTTTTCGTTCTGCCGCTTCGTTGCGCCGCTTCAATACTCATTATTTTCCATTTTATTAGGCTTTATTCACATAGTCCGTGAATTCCTTTGTTCTCAGCCAATGCTTTAGCCACCAGCCCAGCATGATGTCCGCTCCTATCCACGCCAGCACCTCCCCGTAGAACACTCCGCTTTCACCGATAAAAAGCGGAAGAGTCAGCGCGCAGCCGCAACGCATAACGAGCTGTACCGTGCTGGAAAGCATGGGTAGCACCGAATTGCCCGTGCCCTGCACGCAGGCACGCGCTATATACAGCAAATATAAGAGCGGAAAAAAGCATGCCAGCACGATAAGAAAATGATAGCCCGTTCCTATGGCCGCATTCACATCCGCCACATCCCCTGCAAGGAAAAGACGCAGAATCACCTTGCCGAATACCAGCATAATGGTTGACATAAATAATGCCGTCACTATCCCTATCGCACTTGCTGCCCGCAGTCCCTTCCTTATTCTGTCATGAAACCCAGCACCAAGATTTTGTCCGGTATAGGTAGACATCGCATAGCCATAGGAGGAGGCAGCGATTTCCAGCAGCCCATACAGCTTATTGGCCGCCGTATATCCCGCGATAAAGAGCACGCCAAAGCTGTTGATCACCGACTGCACCACCATTCCTCCGACTGCCGTTATCATATTTTGCAATCCCACAGGCAGTCCCATCCTGCACTGCTCCAAAAGCATCTGAATATCCGCCCTGTACTCTCCTTTTGTAAATCTCAGTATCTCTATTTTATGCAATTGCAGAAAACAAAGAACTGCTGCCAGAAGCTGAGCCAGCACGGTACCCAAAGCCGCTCCCTCCATCCCCCAGCCGAATCCGAGCACGAACAGCATATCGAGTATGATATTGCAGAAAGAGGCTGCTGCCATGGCCCGAAGCGGCGTACGGCTGTTCCCGAGCGCCCTAAGAACTGCCGAAAATAAATTGTATGCCATGGTAATGGGTATCCCGGCATATAAAATCCGTAAATAGCCGTAAGAAAGCCCGATAATTTCATCCGGCGTATGTAACAGCAAAAGAACCGGATAAATAAGCGCCAATCCTGCCAGCGTGAATACTATCGCTCCCGCCGCTGACAGATATACCGCGCTTATGACGGCCCTTTTCACCCCTCTATAGTCAGCAGCTCCGAAGCGCTGGGCAATTATCACTGAAAAGCCCTGGGTCAGGCCCTGGATAAATCCGAACAACAGGAAGATCATCCACTCCACTGCCCCTACTGCCGCAAGCGCCCTTACTCCCAGCACCTGTCCCACTATAATCGTATCTGCAAAGGTATAAAGCTGCTGAAACACATTTCCAATAAGCAGCGGCAAAGCAAAACCAAACATCAGTCTGCCCGGGCTTCCTGCTGTCATATCTCTCGTTGTCTGCATAATCTTTTTCTGATTCCCCTATTCTGTCCTATGAACGTTTTCACTGTTTTATGTGCTATGGCATATTCTATATTTCAGATTTTATCATATTTTCTTTTGTAAACATATATTTACCTTGTTAATGAGAACGGGGTGAACAGTAATGCAGGCAGATATTATTTTCCTATCTGCCCGCGTTACTGTTTGATCTTTTATTTACTTTTTTTATGGGAATCCATATTTCACTTAAATACGAATCGCTGTCCATATTCTCCTCCGAATACCATTCCAGATCCGGCGCTTCTGCGTGTTCATAGCCGGAGTTGGGGAACCATTCCGTATAGAGCCGTTTCCATATATTCTGCTGTGCCTCGGGCAGCCTGCCGCGGCATTCGAATTTCACATACTCCTGTTCCCCGATAATCAGCTCCTCCATGCCTTCCAATAATGGCACATCGGACTCCACGGCTATCATGTAGTCGAACTCCTCTCCTCTTGGATTGTAGCACACTCCATAAAATTCCGGCCTTCCTTCCTTGCAGGTGGCCTTCATCTTTACCATGGTTCCGTCCTCACAGGCATCCTGCCACATCTGAGGAATAACCCTGAAGTTTTCTCCGTTTACCGTAGTAACCGTTTTCACAGCCCCTGCCAATCGAAATCCTTGCACTTTTTCAATACGATATTTCATTTCGTCCACTCCTTTAATTGTGATCTTAAAAGAAATCCTGGGATACAAAGTAAGAAGAACGCCTTTTTCTCTCGCCTCCTTCGGAGTTACTCCATGCAGGTTCTGAAATGCTCTCGCAAAAGATACCGGTGAGTCATAACCGTATTTTAACGAGATATCGAGCACGCTTTCCCCGCCCTTTTGAAAATCAAGCGCCGCAAGGGTAAGCTTTCTTCTGCGGATATATTCCGCTAAGGGAACATCCGCGATAAAGGAAAACATCCGCTGAAAATTATAAGAAGAGGAGCATGCTCTTTTTGCCGCTTCCGCATAATTAATCTCTCCGGCCAGATTATCTTCTATATAGTTCAGCGCAGCATTCATTTTATCCAGCCATTCCTTCGTCCCTCATTTCCTTATTGTTTGTTACAACACAATCTTAGGATAGTTTTGCTTTTTATGCGCAACTTTTTCTGCCCGGAAAAATATAAACTTATCTAAATAGCTTTATCAGGCCGCTTAACAAACACATAGACAGCAGAATCCGACAGTTCTTCCTCATAACAGTAGCCAAGGCGGTCAAAGGTCTTCAGTCCCTCCGCTTCCTCTATGCTTCTTTCTGCCATAAAACGGACCATCTCCCCTCTGGCCATCTTTGCTTCGGTTCCCTTTGTGACCAGCTTCCTTCCGCCCATCTTATCCTGCTTACAGACAACAAACTGACAGGTGATAAACGCTGTCTCCGGCGGCAGATGCGATTCCACCGCTTTGCTGTATTCCTTTGACGCAAGATTCACAATGATATCTTCTTCCCGGGCAAGCTTCCCGGCAATAAGCCCTGCCCAAAAATCATATAAATTGTTATAAGTAACACCGTT
Source organism: Bacillota bacterium (assembly GCA_023399455.1). GTDB lineage: Bacteria > Bacillota > Clostridia > Lachnospirales > Lachnospiraceae > Kineothrix > Kineothrix sedimenti. Next base: position 4,157 of record JAEWPN010000177.1, on the reverse strand, counting down.
TCTCCGCATATCGATTTTTGCCTGCATCTCCAACCGGTAGGGTACGATTCCGTCGGCCGCCCGAAGAAGTCCGTAAAAGCCGGATAATATGCACAAATGCTCCTTCACATATTGCCATTGCCCATCGTCAAAGACAGATGGCGACATATGAAGATATTGGAGCCCTTCGTAACTTAGAACCGCAGGAGTCAGACATTTCGTCAAGTCCATCGTTCTGAGCCGTCCCTCATTCAAATCCGCGATGGCATCGTTACATTTCCATATTTGCTGAAGAGTTTTCCTATCCAATGTTTTCAGATAAGTCTTCAAAGTTTCAGCCTGCTCCAAAAAGAGTGGGATGGTTTCATAGGGAAGCAGATCTTCTCTTACGTTCATCTTTTTGGCAGGAGAAATAATAATTTTCATACAGAACAAGCCTCCTGTTAAAAACTCTATTGTTTCAGATTTATCCCTTTATATGATATCCTTCTGTCTTCAGGGAGTCTAAAGCCTTTTCAAAGTCTTTTTCCTTTACCAATATATAGTCAGTATTATAGGTGGAAATCACAAAAATTCCGATTTTTGCCCCGGCCAGAATTCCCGAAATTTCCGAAAGGATTCCGATTAATGAGAAATCCAGAACTCCTTCGATGCGAAATGCTCTCCATCCGTCCTCCCGTTCTGTCGTATTCCGAGGTACGAACTGCGTGGCGCAAACTAACGACAGTTCCTCGTCCGTCTTCCCCAGAAAACAAAAATCATCCTCAAAATTTATCCCATTGATATTCTGCAGCTTACACACACTGAACGCTCTGTCAATTATTCTTATATCCATATCCTATCCTTTCGCAGTTATCCATCTGTTTTGTAACTTTTTATGTAATAGGAGCACTTTCCTATTACGATTAGGGTGTCAAAAGGTCCTTTATAAATACATTCTGGTCAATATGACCAAAACAAAAAGAACGACTGCGCCTATGGAAATATTTAGAAGTTCTTTCTCTGGATATTTGAGCCATAACAGAAAACAAAACTGTTTGAGCGCAGCGAGTTTTTTGTTTTCTGGTATGTTTGGCGTGAATAGACTGAGAATTAGAACTTCTTATATATTGGAATTCGGAGCAGGAGTCTTTTCGCTTTGAGCATATTGACTTGAGACGTTTGCAAAAGGACCTTTTGACACCCTAATCCTTATAGGAAAGTACGTCCTGTAAGATAAAAGCACGTCATGAAGGATCAGGGAGTTGATGCGGATTTGTCTGCTTTTTCATATAATAATTAATTTGCGATGGTATCATTTAGGATAAAGAATGGAAAACACAATGAAAGAACTGGTAATTGGAATATTGGCACATGTGGATGCCGGAAAGACAACTTTATCGGAGGCGCTGCTATATGAAAGCGGCGGTATCAGAAAGTTGGGAAGAGTGGATAACAAAGATGCTTTTTTAGACACCTTTGCTTTGGAAAGAGAGCGGGGAATTACGATATTTTCCAAGCAGGCGGTGCTTGAGCTCAAAGATATGCGGCTTACTCTTCTGGATACGCCGGGGCATGTAGATTTTTCTGCGGAGATGGAGAGGACACTGCAAGTGCTGGATTATGCGATACTCGTCATAAGCGGAGCAGATGGTGTGCAGGGCCATACGCAGACCTTGTGGCGTCTGCTTAAGAAGTATCGGATTCCCACATTCTTGTTTGTCAATAAGATGGACCAAGACGGAACGGATAAGGCGGTGATTCTGACAGAGCTTAAGAACCGTCTGGAGGAGAACTGTGTCTGCTTTGAGGAAAAGACGGAAGTATTTTATGAAAATATAGCGATGACCGACGAGAAGGCGCTGAATCAGTTTCTGGAGCTGGGGAGGGTGGAGACGGAGGAGATAAAGAGACTCATTCTGGAACGGAAGTTATTCCCCTGTTACTTCGGCTCGGCACTGAAGCTTTACAGGGTAAAGGAGTTCCTGCAGGGAATAGAGGTCTATACATGTTCTCCAAAGTACTCTGATGTTTTCGGCGCGAAGGTTTTTAAGATTGCCCGGGATGAGCAGGGAAACCGGCTTACCTTTATGAAGATTACGGGAGGACGCCTGCGGACAAGAGAGGTGCTTTCAGGGCATCAAAACGGGGAGTCTTGGGAGGAAAAGGTCAATCAGATCCGCATTTATTCCGGCGAAAAGTATAGAACTTCGGAGGAGGTGCAAGCGGGTTGCATTTGTGCGGTAACCGGTCTTAGCAAGACGCGTCCTGGTGAAGGATTGGGAATCTCGGAGGCTTCTGCCCAGCCGGTGTTGGAGCCGGTGCTTACCTACCGGATTGATTTGCCGCAGGATTGCGATACGACGGTGATGCTGCCTAAACTTCGTCAATTAGAGGAAGAGGATCCTCAGCTTCATATTGTATTCGACGAGACATTAAAGGAAATACAAGCCAAGCTTATGGGAGAGGTACAGACCGAAATACTAAAAAGCCTTATAAGGGAACGGTTTGGAGTGGCAGTTGAATTCGGCACAGGAAATATCGTATATAAAGAAACCATTGCAAACAGAGTGGAGGGGGTAGGGCATTTCGAGCCCTTAAGGCACTATGCGGAGGTTCATTTGCTGTTAGAGCCCGGGGAGACCGGAAGCGGGCTTAGCTTTGATACAGATTGCAGCGAGGATTTATTGGATAGGAACTGGCAGCGTCTGGTGTTGACACATCTGGAGGAGAAAGAGCATAAGGGAGTATTGACCGGTGCGAGAATAACGGATATGAAAATCACATTGGTTGCGGGAAGGGCACATCAAAAACATACGGAAGGCGGTGATTTCAGGCAAGCTACCTACCGGGCCTTGCGTCAGGGGATGAAGGAAGCACAGTCCGTGCTGCTGGAGCCGTATTATGAATTTCGCCTGGAAGTGCCGGAAAAGATGGTAGGACGAGCTATGACGGATATTGAGAAAATGTGCGGTACCTTCGGGCCGCCTCAGTCCGAAGGGGAGAGCGCAGTTTTGACCGGAATTGCCCCCGTCATTACAATGCAGGACTATTCCAAAGAGGTAACCGCCTATACCAAGGGCTGCGGAAGGCTGTCCTGTACGGTGAAGGGATATGCTCCCTGCCATAATGCAGAAGAAGTCATAGAAAAAGCGGGATATGATTCGGAGAAGGATATTGAGAATCCTACGGGTTCTGTATTCTGCGCTCATGGAGCAGGATTTACGGTGAGCTGGGATAGGGTTAAGGAATACATGCACGTGCAAAGTGTCCTGCAAGGTCAGGAGAAGGAAGCGGAGAGTGAAGGCGTAAGAAAAACGACTGCGGCAGAAAAAGAGGAAAGATGGATAGGAACGGAAGAAGTGGACGCTATCCTGGAGAGAGTTCTTTACGCCAACAAAAAGGGCAAGGATGATGTCCGGCGAGGCTTTCGAAGAAGCGTTAAGAGTGGAGAAATGAGACATGAAGTGCCTTCTTCTCCTACCGTTTACGAATGGAACAAGCAGGAGCCGAAGGAGGAATATTTGCTGGTAGACGGCTATAATGTGATATTTGCGTGGGAGGACTTGAAGGAGTTGGCTATGGTGAGCATCGACGGCGCCAGAGGGAAGCTTATGGATATTCTTTGTAATTATCAGGCGATTAAAAGATGCAAGCTCATAGTAGTATTCGATGCCTATCGGGTAAAGGGGCATGATACGGAAATATTGACTTATCATAATATTCATGTGGTCTATACGAAGGAGGCTGAGACAGCGGACATGTATATCGAAAAATTTGCTCATGAGAACGGGAAAAAATATAAGGTGACGGTAGCTACCTCAGACGGGCTGGAGCAGATAATTATCAGAGGACAGGGCTGTTACCTGCTCTCTGCCCGGGAACTGCGTGAGGAAATAGAGGCGGCTAATAAGAAAATAAAAGAGGATTATTCAAATAAGCAGCCGAAGGAGAAGAATTATCTTTTCGATTCTCTCCCCGAGGATACGACAGGAGAAATTGAAGGGCGGCATCGGCAATAAATGCAGTTTATACATGGAGGAGTGCAAGATATGCACGAATCCATGTTTTTTTGTAGAACAGTCTTTTAATAAACCACCTGCTATGCAGGTGTGATAACAACTGCTTTAGCTTACAGTAAAAAACCTCCAATGTTATACTAAGTACAGGTTCGCCAACCGTACAAAACAAAGGAGGTA
>JAEWPN010000172.1 GCA_023399455.1 Bacillota bacterium | reverse complement strand
GTCATCAATACACAAATCGATGCGTTAGAAAGCATCAACGGCCGGATGAACTTAAGCTGTAACAATGTGGTATCACATATCAGCAACCTTTCCGCCAGCGCACAGGAGAATGCCGCCACAACGGAGGAGACCTCCGCCGGTTCCGAAGAAATTCTCGCTTCCATGATTTCCATTGCAGACCTCAGCAACAATGTAAATGACCGAATCAAGGAATTGCAGGTTTTGGTAAGAGGTTTCAAAACAACATAATTTAACCTTGTAATTAATGCGCGTGAGTATGATGCAAATCCGGGGTGTGGGCATGGGTATGTACCATTTCTTCGTGAATGTGAGGATGGCTGTGCTCACCCTCCACCGGATAATCGTGAATATGAGTATGATGTCCATCAGTATGACTATGCCTGTGCTCGTGCTCCAATTCATGGTGGGCATGGGAATGCTCGTGTCTCTCAAACGCCGCCAGATATGCCCCTGCCGCCATAATGAAGGCAGCGACAGAAAATGAAAGTGTCAGATTCTGACCGAAAATCACAAACGACAGGAATACGCCGATAAACGGCGACGCTGCATAATATGCGCTGGTGCGCGCGGCCCCCAGCTCTCTTTGGGCGCGGATATAAAAGAATATGCTAAGTCCATAGGACACGAACCCCAACAAAAGAGAACAAACGATATAAGCACCGTGAAAAATAATTTCCGATGAAGCCGCCGCTATCAACAAGGAACCAAAACCAGAGCCGAAGCCCTTAATAATGACGATCTCAAATGGATCTTTTAACGACAGCATCCGTGTACAATTGTTTTCGAAGCCCCAGCAGACGCAGGCCAGCAGTACGAATATCGAACCTACGGAGAAGGAAAAGGTGCTGAAATCCTCAACAGATAAGATCATACTCGACACGGTGATAAGGAATATGGCCATCCACATTCTTTTTCCTATCGCTTCCTTAAAAATTGCTAAGGCAATCACTGCAGTGGCTACAATCTCGAAATTATTCATCAAGGACGCGTTAGCCGATGTGGTAAGGCTTAGACCGATCATAAGAAAAATCGGCGCTGCGATGTCCAGGATTATCATGCCGGCTACATAAGGCAGCTCGGTTCTCGTAATTTTCGCTTCTTTCCGTTCTGACCTCTTTCCCCTTAACAGGTTTACGATGAGCATTCCTGCTCCGGCACCCAGATAAAGCAGCGATGCCATGAATATAGGTGAAAGCTCTCCTAATAAAATTTTTGAGACGGGAGCACTGATTCCATAACAGACTGCCGCCAGAATTGCCATAAATATTGCTGATTTTTTCATATTCTGTTACCTGATCTCCACTTTATTTTGTAAACATTTAGAGAATTACTTATAAAGATAGTATAACATTAACAGCAAATTTTGGAATCCTATATTTATTTCCTGCCAAGCAACACTGCTACCGCTTTTTTATTGTCTTCTGGTGTATAGCACAAGCAGTTATCTTCTATCGATACCGCGCACTCGCTGTCGGAATATACTTCTTTGATTACAGCATGAATTCCCTTTGGAAGTTCCATTTTCAAGACACCTCCCATCGGAACCTCAAATGCATGGAAAAGAGCATATGCCTCACCTCCATCGGAAACCCTTACGATTCCCTGCCAACCCTTCAGATTTCTGTAGCTGGTAATCTCACTTCCGTAAAAGTAGGTATATCCATGCTTAATAATAGGCGCTATCTTTTTATAAAAGGCAATCCCTCTGTCGATCACATCCCACTGTCCGCTGCTCAATTCCGTCACATCTCCGGAAATACACATTCTTCCCAAAAATGTATTGATAACAGAGTAAGCGATTCTTTTTAATGAATCTTCTTTCCTTATTACGGCCCATATCTGACTCTGTCTGGGCAGAATGGCTCTGTGAAGGTTAGCCGCAATTACCGGAATCTCCTCGCACTCATGGGCGTCGGAAAAGGATGCCATGCTGGTCAGGCTCATCATGAGAGGTTCCAGCCGATGTCCTCCGGATGCACAGTTTTCCAGAATGATACCAGGAACCTCCTCCTTTACACTCTTAATAAATTCCAGAGAAGCAGCCATATTTTGACGCAGGCCCTCTCCCAGAGACTCCGCTCCGTCACATCCAAGTCCTATCGTGTCATTATAATCCATCTTCATATATTCGAAGCCGTATCTCTTCAAGGTTCCGATTACTTTCTCCTTCAGATAACCGATAACCCACGGGTTACGCAGGTCCAGGAAGCGCCTCATGGTAGTGGTAAGCACTTCCCCGTCTCTCTTTAAGAGATGCTCTTCATCCTTATAGATTTCTGCAGCGGAGCCTACATTTTCTATCTCGAACCATATGCCCGGCTTAAGTCCTGCTTCCTTTATTTTCTGAACAGTCTTCTCTAAGCCCTCGGGAAACAGTTCCTTGGAGACGTTGTAATCTCCCATCATAATATCCCAGGGAACCCCTTCCTTTTTATACCAACCGCAATCGATAACAAAATAGGAGAAGCCCTTATTTTTAATCGCTTCCAATATTCCTGTTATATTCTCATGGGAAGGACAGCCCCATGTGGTACAGTATTCGTTGAAGATAATGGGAAGCTCCTGCTCACCTTCCGGCTCTTTATCCACATATTCCTCAAGAGCTGCCGTCATTCTCTGGGAAATTCTGTCCACGCCTCCGCCTTTGCATACGGATAGAATCGCCGTGGGCGTCTCAAAGCTTTCCTCCGGTGCCAGCTTCTTCATCCAATGCCCGAATTCTCTGTCGGCCAGTCCTCCCGATACAGATACTCCATCATCCTTACGGTATACCTCCATCTGCCACGATGCATTGTGCTTTAGCTGTGCCCCCCAGCAGACATCATTTACGCTATCTTCCACTACAAGATAGGGGAAGTAGCGGTTTACCGGCATGGAACCCACTTGCCCGAAGCGCTCCGAGCGAACCGCGTGTCCCGCCCATGAGGGCTCCAGCTGCATTTCTTCAATCGTCCTCGTTTCCAGACGTCCTTCCATGCTCCATACGCTGCGCAGGCGGTGTACCCTCATGCTGTCATGAGCATCCCCAGCCACGAAAGGAGATATCCCTCCCAGAGAAAAGCTGGACAGCATTTCAAGAAAAATCTCCTTATTTCCTCCGTTTGTCAGCCTCACCTCACTTTCCAGATGACTGTTGCCCTCCTTAAATCTCAGACAATGCTCCGCTTTGCACGCCTCTTTAAAATAGAAAGAAGTATATATACAAGTCTGCCGTTCGTCTTTCACTATATATTGATCGTGATATTTAAGCAGGCTTACCGAGCCTCCCTGGCGCATCGTACCGCCTCCCGCATAACCGCCCGGATAGACATCCCCGGCCGCCTTTATCTGCACCAGAGAATCGACTACCTGTTTTTTCTCCTTCCAGCAAAGCAGTTCCATACCTGATGGCACAAGAACCAGCTCCACTGCTTTTGTTTCGTCATCCAGATAATAATGGCATTCCATATCCCCCAGCAAATATTTATTCAATAATGCAACCATATCTTTTCCCTCCTAATCGTTATCCCTTGACCGCACCGACAGTCATTCCTTTTATAAAATATTTCTGCAGGCTTATGAATAATATGGCAATCGGCAGAACCGATATGATAATTGCCGCCATGGCCGTTGTATAGTCGCTGGTCTGTGCCGAAAACAAAGACTGGATCGCCACGGTAAGCGTCTTAAGCTGCTTCTTGCTCACATACAGACTGGCCAGCAAATAGTCGTTCCATATCTGAAATGCCTGCATAATTACCAGAGTCGCCATAGCAGGCTTAAGGAGCGGCATGACTATAGTAAAATAAGTCCGAAAAACGGAGCATCCGTCTATCCTCGCCGCCTCTTCCAGCTCTATCGGAACTGTCGACATAAAGCTATTCATAAGAAAAACTCCAAAGGAGATTCCCGTAGCGATATACATAAAGATAATTCCGTGTGCCGTGTTGGTAAGATTCATATTATATCCTATGATATATATCGGCAAGAACAGCGCCTGATACGGAATCAGAATTCCTACTATAAAATAAATATAACAGAATTTGAAGAATTTAGCTTTACATCTGGCAATCGCCCATGCGGTAGAGCCGCACAAAAAAGCGAGTACAAGCACGCTGATTGCAGTATATAAAAAGGTATTGGTAAAAGTAGTGGCCATATTCAGTTTATCAAAGGCCTTTTCGTAATTTCCGAATTGTATGCTTTCCGGCAGCGCAAGAGGACTGGATAAATACAGCTCCTTTTTCGTCTTGAAAGAATAATTTACGATCATTAAAATAGGTGCGATGAAAAGCAAGGCTATTGCTGTCATAAATACCTGAACAGCTAACGTTACTTTTGTATAAGGCTGTTTTTGTATGTCTTCTTTTCTGCTTCTTCGCTTTGCTGACAGCATTATGCCTGCACCTCCTTCTTTTTCAGACCCTTCACTTGTATCAGAGCAACCAGCAGCAGGACCAGAACAAGCGTCACAGACATTGCCGAGCCGTATCCGTACTGCCTTCCATTAATAGCCGTCGCATAAGTCTGATAAATAATCGACGTGGAGGCCCTTCCCGGGCCGCCTTTGGTGGAAGCCACCAATAAGTCGTAGACCTTTAAGGAACCGGTGGTTATTCCTACGACACAAATCGTAATGGCCGGCGCCAGCATAGGAATCGTTATATTTCTAAAGCGGCTCAAGGCTCCTGCCCCGTCTACCTTTGCCGCCTCGTACAAATCTGACGGAATGGACTGAAGCCCCGCCAGGTAAATGAGCATCCAATATCCGATCCACTGCCAGTTATTCGCTATCAGAAGCCCGGACAGAACAGTCTGACCGCTTCCGAAAAGCAGAAAATTGATGCTGGTTCCCAGCATTTCATTAATTGCGGGCAGTACGTTGGAATACATTTTCAGCCAAATAAAACCAACGATCAGGGAACTGATCAAGCAAGGAACAAAAAAAGCTGTTCTGTATATTTTCTGCGCCTTAATTCCGCTGTCCAGGGCAACTGCAAATAACAGGGCAAGTACATTTTGTATTATTGTATTTCCAATTGTAAATTTAATGGTGAACCACCATGCCGATCTGAAATCGGATTCCTTCATCAAACTGATATAGTTCTGGAATCCTACAAAAGGCTTAAGCGCAGACATTCCGTCCCAGCTCGTAAAAGAATATCGAACTGCCATGAACATGGGGATGATGAGGCCTACCGTAAAAATCAAAAAGCCCGGAAGAACCATCGCCAGATATTGCTTCTCCATTTTCTTTTCCATTCCATTTCGCTTTTTATTATTCATTTTTCTTCACTCCTAATTAATTTATTTACGGCATCAACATGGCAAAAATTATCCTATTACATGAAAGAGGCTGCCACAAGAAATGTAACAGCCTCTTTTTCTTAATTAGCGCTGCTTGCCGTAACTCTGGCATCCGATGCCGCTAATGCTTCTTCAAAAGTCTCATCTCCCTGAAGCCATGCCGCTATATCTTTTGCATTTTCCTCTTGGAAGCCGCCCCATACGAGCTGGTTATTGCCTAATGTTACATCTACGATCATGCCTTCTGCCGCATATTTATCGATATCTTCCTGACTGGGATTCGTAAAGGTAGGGGTAACATCTTTAAGCATTGCTGCAGTCTTCGTGTAGTCATATATCTCGCCCGCAAGCTCTTTGTTTCCCGTTATTACGTCGAGCACGCAGTTGATTGCATCCTGATGTTCACTGGCTACGCTGGTCATAATTGTAATGTTCGGCTCAAAGATCAACTTGGAATCGCCTGTTTTGTTAGGGAAGGGGAATATTCCAAAGTTGAAGTTCTCATCGATATCCAGGAAGTTCTGGATCGACCATGAACCGGATACTTTCATCGCCGCCTCTCCCATAACCATTCTCGCGTCACAGTCCGTTTGCTCCGTGGAGAAGGTTTCCGGGAATGTATTGTCAAAAATCAGCTTATTATAACTATATGCTGTCTGGAATTCCTGACTGTCCGTAAAGGAGGTCTTACCGCTTCTGAAGTCTTCTCCCCACGTCGGATTGTTGTTAAATACGTCATTCATCGCAAATTGCATCGTGACATTGCCGATAGACCATGTATCCACCATATGGCTTGCAAAAGGAACGATACCTTTTGCGTTGCAGTCATCTATAATCACCTGCAGATCATCCAGAGTCTCAGGAATCTCCCAGCCGTTTTCCGCAAACATATCCTTGTTATAGTAAACGCCCTGATACAGCGCGTTATATACGAGACCGTATGTCTTGCCGTCCAAAGTCACATTAGCGCTGGCCGCATCCAAAACTCTGTCGAGATATGTGCTGTCGATTTCTCCTAATATTCCCTGAGGGGCATAGGTCGCTACGTCCTGTGCCTTGCCGATCATGATATCGGGAAGTCCGGACTGCATATATTGCTGCATTTTAGGCTGGAAATCGTTGCCCCAGTCCACGCATTCCCATTCCAGCGTGATACCGGGATACTGCTCGGCTAATGCAGCGTCGATCAAATCCTCAATTCCTGCATCGGTAGTGGATTGTCCCGCCAATACGGTAAGAGTTACTTCCTCCACCGGCTGTGTCTCTTCGCCTGCGGGAGCCTCCGCAGTCTGCTCCTTAGCCGGCTGCGTGTTAGTCTGCGTCTGCTCTGCCCCGGAAGCATTGCCGCTTCCGCATCCTGCCAGCAGACCCATCAGCATTGTGGAACATAAAATAATACTCAAAGCTTTCTTTTTCATGTTTACCCTCCAATAGAATGTTTTTTTGTTTACATTCATAGTTTAGCTTTTATCCGGAGAATGGAAATAGGACTCATTTGAAAAAAGCAGTTGCACTATTTTGAAATTCTAAATAGTGCAGCTGCTTTCTCTCAGATTTTTATTTAATTACCGCTCTCTTCTCTGTGCTCGTCCGCATATTCGAGCACCTGTTCCATACTGTTCTCCTCATTCAGCCATTCAAAAATTTCCTCCGCCAGATCGTTTTGAAATTTCCATATTAACTGGTTATTTCCTATTGCGGCGTCTATTATCCTATTTTCATCCTCGTATTTCTTTATATCCGCTTCCACCGGGCTCTGATAGGTTATTGTCATATCATCCACTACCGGATAGGTGCTGGTGAAGCCCAGGATTTCCTGCATCAGCTTTTCATTTTGCAAAAGCTCGGTAAAGATATCGTTAATGATGTCTTGATGATCGGACGTATTGCTCATCATAAAGGTCATATTCGTCTCCTTAATCAAACTCGCATCACCCGTTTCGTTGGGAAAAGGAAAAAAGCCGTATTGTGTGGAGGTATCGTACTGTCCCATAGCTTGTAAGGACCATGAGCCGGTCAGATACATGGCCGCCTCGCCCTCGGCAAATCTTCTATCGCTCTCATATTGTTCGATGACCAGTGCATCCTCCCATGTATGGTTTAAGATATATTTGTTCTGCTCGATACATTCCCTCATGCGCGGATCGCTGGAAAAGCTGATTTTCCCCTCTCTGAATCTGCTTCCCCAGTTACTTTCCCCGCGGAAAACATTGTTCAGCATGAACTGCATGGTCATATTACCGATTTTCCAGCCTTCCTGAAAATGAGCGGCAAAAGGGACGACTCCTTTTTCCTCCAGTATATTTACCGTTCTCTCCATCTCCTCCAGGGTATCTGGTACCTGGAGCTGTAATTTGTCAAAGATGTCCTTATTATAAACGACACCCTGATACCATGCATTATAAGGTATTCCATATACCTTTCCGTCTATGGTGACGACATCGCGTATCCTCTCTTCGATGCGCTCCATTCCCTCAGCCCTGACCTCGGCCAGATTGCCGCTTCGCGCATAGGCATACACATCCTGAGCTTTTCCAACAATAATATCCGGCACGTCTCCCGCCGCAAGCCTGCCCTGCATTTGGGAGTCAAACTTCTCTCCCCAATCTACACATTCCCATTCCAGCGCTACCGCGGGAAATTTCTCGGCAATCATCTCGTCGATCATATCCTCCACGCCCGCATCGGAAGTGGATTGCCCCGCTAAGACGGTAAGCATTACCTTATCCGTCCCTTCTTTAGCATCCTTCTCCCCATAATCCATAGCCTGAAACGTAAGAACGAATACCGCCGCCATACATAAGATTAATATCGCTGCTATTCCTGCTTTTTTCATAAATCCGCCTCATTTTTATTAAGAGAGCTTCTGTAGTCCCGGGGACTCATTCCCGTCATCTTTCTGAATACCCTATTGAAATACGTATAGTCATCATAGCCTACCATGAAGGCTATTTCTGTAAGATTGATTGTCTGGTCTCTCATATATTCTTTTGCTTTTTCCATTCTTTTTCCTGCGATATAAAGCATTAGGTTTTCTCCTGTTTCCTGTCTGAACACCTTTGAAAAATAAGAGCTTTCAACGCCGAATCGCTTTGACAGCGAAGTTAAGGAAAGCTCCTCGAAGAATCGTTCATCGATATAGACCACCGACCTCCTTACCACCTCTCGAATGCTGCCGGTAAATTCTTCCTTCGGCTCACCTATGACCGCTTCTACTATTTCTTCTACTACCTCACAAAGCTTCGTAACCTCCATGCTCTCCATGGTCTTATCCAGCAAATCGATCATATTCTCTAAGTCAACAATATCTTTGGGAGAGTTCTGCTCCATCTTGAAATCGGTAAGAATATTGCAGACTTTCTTGACGGTCTGCTTCAGTTTAATATATTCCCATCCCTGCTCTTCACAGTGCTTGATTCCGATCGTCTCAAAAATAGTCTGCTTCACCGCTTCCGCATTCCTGCTCCTTAAAAGGTTCTTTAGCTTATTTTCCGTCTCTTCTCCCAACGAATTCTTCAAATCGCGGTAAACGACTTCATCCTGTTTCCTGCTGAATAAAATAGTACTTTCCTTCTTATACTTCCTCGTCATCAATAAGGAAATACACTGCGTATACGCAGTATGAATGCTTTCTATGGAATAGGTATGCTCGCTGATTATAATACTGATAGGGCTGGATGTAACCGCCTTCATCGCATTCAATATCTTCACAGCTATTCTATTCTGCTCTGCATTATCCAGCTCCGTGATAATCAGGAATTCATTGGAACGGTAAATATGATTAAAAACCAGCAGGTCATCCAGCTCGGTAATCTCTTTTACCTTCCTTTTTATGGAATAGGACAAATAGTTCATATCGTACTCGTATGCCGCCATAATCTCTTTCAGATCGTGGATCTTAATGAGCATCAGACTGCAGCCTGCAAAATCCATGGCCTTATCGATTGTTATGGAGGGGGCAAAGGGCGTTTCTTCCCTTTCTACCAACAAACTCAGCTCCCTGTCCTGAAGGAGAGAGGAGGACTTCAATATCTGCTTTTTGTTCTCTTCCTCTTTGCTGATGATTTCCAGCGCCTTGGAAAGGGCTCCCACCAAGTCAATTTTTGTAATCGGCTTTAATAAGTAATTGATGGCCCCTGCCATTAAAGTACTTTTTACATATTCGAAATCATCATATCCGCTGATCACAAATACGATAACATCTTTATATTTTTCCTTAACCTCACCGACAAGCTGCACACCATTCATAAAAGGCATGTTGATATCGGTAATCAAAATATCCGGCATCTCAGTCTCCATTCTCGCAAGAACCTCTTCTCCATCCTTAGCCGGTTCCATAAAAACCAAATGATATGCCTCCCAATCGAGCATATTGCGGATTTTCTCCCTCGTCCAGTATTCATCATCCGCAATCAGCACTTTATAGCTTACTTGAGCCATGCTTCCGCCTCCTCAACGCCCATGCGCGGTATTCTAAGAATAACGGTAGTCCCGCTTTTCCCATCACTGTTGATGTGTAAACCGTATTCTTCCCCATAAAGCATCTTCATTCTCGCGTTTATATTGATCAGCCCTATGGAGCTTCCGCTCTCTACCAGTTCATGGCTGTTTTCTTTAAGCCTGCGATTGGTTTCTTCCGCATCCATCCCGACTCCGTTATCCTCTACCTCGATTTCCAGTATGCCATCCTTTTCCATAACGCGCACATAGATTTCTTTTTCTCCCTTTTTATTTCTAAGGCCATGATTAATCGCATTTTCCACCAAGGGCTGAATGGAAATTCTGGGGATGGAATTCTGAAGGATCTCGTCGTCTATTTGAAAATGATATTTTACCTCTTCCCGCATTCTTACGTTCATCACATATATATAATTCTTCAAATGCACGATTTCCTTTGCCACGGTGGAATAAGGGTGCTTGGTATCTAAGCTATACCGGAAAATGGTGGATAAGGACTGGCATAGGTTACTGACCATGTCGCAGTTTTGCACGCTGGCAATACTGCTCATAGTATCCAGGGTGTTATACAGAAAATGAGGATTTATCTGCGCCTGAAGAGCCTTATACTCTGCTTTATTGAGCAATAGCTTTGTTTCATATTCATGTCCGATCAGGCGCTCTATCTCGTCCAGCATTCCGTTGAATTCTTTCCCCATCTGCCCTATTTCATCTTTTTCCAAATACGGCACCCTCTTCTTCGTATCTCCCTTTCGAATCTGGGCAATGGTCTTCATCAGTTCCTCCAGAGGCTTCGTCAAGGTCCTGGAAATGAAAAAGGTAACCACCGAGAGTATAATACACATCATGCTTCCTATCAAAATAAGATTTTGCGTCAGCGCCCTTTGGTTCTGCTCCAGAATCGCCTGCGGCATGATGGAATATGCCCCGAGATTATATTTATTCTGAGGCACCTGGAACAATACTTTATTTCCCTCGGAAGTATCCATAAACATATCTAAAGTGTTGTTCTGTATTCTCTCGCTGATTTCCAGATAATATTCTCTGCTGGCTGTTTCTGTGTTTTCCATTGCGGTAATCGGACGGTCTCCAAGCGGCTGGAGCCACATATATACCTCCTGGTGCGCGGTATATTTCTCCATGATCTTTACAAACGCTTTGCTGTCGATATCGCATACCACATAGCCGATGATGTCATTGGTATTTACATTATCATATATCTTCAAGACGAACCTCGCGATATCTGTCTCCCTGTATACATTGTAATAGCTGGAAAGAAACATATATTTATTGTCGGATGCCACGTACTTCTTTACCTTGTCCGCATTATACATTTCTTCATCTTCATATATATCCTTAGGGTAATTATGCTTGGGAGTGACTGCCCGCCTGTAAGTGCTTATGATTTCGTGGCCGCTGTTGTATATATACAACGCAACGATGTTGTCTGTTGTAGAGAAATTTTCCATAGCCTGGTCATATGCCATCCGGTAATTATTTTCCCGTATTTCTTCAATGCTCTCCGTTCCCTTAAGCTCCTGCAGGAATTCCTTGTCGTTATATATTTCAATGAGCCCGCTTTCTATTTTTTTGACAAAGGTATAAATTTCATTCTGCATGTTCTGCATCATGTTTAAGTTTTCCGATTTTGCCTGATTATAGATTAAGTTTCCCGATACCCGCTGAAATAAAATCGTTTGAAGAACAAGCGCTATCAAAGTGCTTCCCAGACACAATATCAATATTTTCATTCTCATTTTAATTTTCATGGATTTTTCCCCGCGGTTTTGCCTGCCTATCATTTCTTAAGCATTATATTACACTAAAAAATGAGAGGCTACTACTAAAAAATCACCGTATCATTTCTCTGGCTGAAAATCGTCTTTTTTCTCTGGCTGAGAAGTATGTTGGATTAACCCTGTGTGATTGTCAATAAAAAAGTCCCAAAAATAGCGGAGAAAATTCCCCACTTTATTTACCCGGGAAAAAGCACCGCTATGGATGCTTTTTCCAGTTTTTTACTGTCTTTTTACACCATGGGTAATAC
>JAEWPN010000161.1 GCA_023399455.1 Bacillota bacterium | reverse complement strand
TTCAAGCTGGAGAGGAACGTAAAGGTCATTAAAAAGGACGGAAGCTTAGAATCATTTAACGTACAGAAGGTAGTCGATGCGGTAGGAAAGAGCGCGTACCGCGCCTTAACAAAATTTACAGAGGAAGAAAAGAAGCATATTTGTCAATATGTGATAGATAAAGTCATGGACTTGGGACAGGATGAAATCCCTATCCCGATTATGCACAATATTGTGGAAAGCGCCTTGGAAGAGGTAAAGCCGATCGTTGCCAAGAGCTACCGCGATTACCGCAACTATAAGCAGGATTTCGTGAGGATGATGGATGATGTATACAAGAAGAGCCAATCTATCATGTATGTGGGAGACAAGGAGAACGCTAATACGGACAGCGCCTTGGTATCCACGAAGAGAAGCCTTATTTTCAATCAGTTCAATAAGGAACTATATCAGAAATTTTTCATGACCACAGAGGAAATTCAGGCTTGCCGGGACGGCTATATTTATGTGCATGACATGTCTGCCCGCCGGGATACGATGAACTGTTGTCTGTTCGATGTAGCCAACGTCCTGACCGGCGGCTTCGAAATGGGAAACATATGGTACAACGAACCCAAGTCTCTGGACGTGGCTTTCGACGTTATCGGCGATATCGTGCTCAGCGCCGCGAGCCAGCAGTATGGTGGCTTTACTGTTCCCGAAGTGGATAAGATACTGGAACCTTATGCGGAGAAGACTTACCAGAAAAGCATTGAGAAATATAAGAAGTTAGGCATTGATCCTGAAACAGCAGAATCTGAGGCTTATGCCGACGTCCTGAGAGAATTCGAGCAGGGCTTCCAGGGTTGGGAATATAAGTTCAACACGGTTGCCAGCAGCCGTGGGGACTATCCCTTTATCACGGTGACGGCGGGAATCGGTACCGGACGTTTTGCGAAAATGGCTACGATTTGTATGCTGAATGTTAGAAGAAGAGGACAGGGCAAGAAGGAATGCAAAAAGCCGGTGCTCTTCCCGAAAATTGTATTTTTATATGATGAGAATCTGCACGGCAAGGGAAAGCCCCTTGAGGATGTCTTCGAAGCGGGAGTAAAATGCTCTGCTAAGACGATGTATCCCGATTGGCTGAGCCTTACCGGAAAGGGCTATATAGCCAGTATGTATAAGCAGTATGGAAAGGTGATTTCACCTATGGGCTGCCGTGCCTTTTTATCGCCCTGGTACGAAAGAGGAGGCATGCACCCTGCGGATGACAAAGACGCTCCTGTTTTTGTGGGCCGCTTCAATGTCGGCGCGGTTTCTCTGCACCTTCCTATGATTCTCGCCAAAGCGAGACAGGAGAGCAAGGATTTTTACGAGGTGCTGGATTATTATCTGAATCTGATCCGCCAGCTCCATATACGTACGTACGCATATCTTGGGGAAATGCGGGCTTCTACCAATCCCCTGGCATACTGTGAGGGCGGTTTCCTCGGTGGAAAATTAAAGCTGATGGATAAAATCAAGCCTATTTTAAAATCTGCTACGGCCAGCTTCGGCATTACGGCGTTTAACGAATTGCAGGAGCTGTATAATGGAAAGTCCCTGGTGGAGGACGGCCAGTTCGCACTGGAGGTTTTAGAGCACATCAATCAAAAGATTAATGAATTCAAGCAGGCGGATGGAAACCTGTATGCTATTTACGGTACCCCAGCGGAAAATCTGTGCGGACTTCAGGTAAAGCAGTTTAGAGCGAAATATGGAATCATTGAAGGCGTATCGGATAAGGAATACGTATCCAACAGCTTCCATTGTCATGTGTCTGAGGACATTACACCTATCGAGAAGCAGGATTTGGAATACCGTTTCTGGGAGCTGGCAAACGGCGGCAAGATTCAATATGTGAAATATCCTATCGACTACAATATGGAAGCGATTAAGACTTTGATCCGCCGGGCGATGGATATGGGATTTTATGAGGGTGTTAATTTATCTCTCGCTTACTGCGATGACTGCGGCCATCAGGAGCTGGAAATGGATGTCTGCCCGGTATGCGGAGGTAAGAATCTGACGAAAATTGAACGAATGAACGGTTATTTGTCGTATTCCCGCGTACATGGTGACACGAGGCTGAATGAGGCAAAAATGGCAGAAATTGCAGAAAGGAAGAGCATGTAATAATGAGGTATCACAATATTACCAAGGACGATATGTTAAACGGGGACGGTCTGCGGGTTGTTTTGTGGGTGTCGGGCTGCTCTCATTGCTGCAAGGAATGTCATAATCCTATTACATGGGATCCGGATGGAGGGCTTTTATTCGACGAAGCAGCGAAGCAGGAAGTTTTTGCACAGCTGAATAAGTCATATATTTCCGGCATTACCTTTTCGGGAGGAGATCCTCTGCATGCGGCCAATCGCTTGGATGTCCGCAATCTGATGAAGGAAATCAAGGAGAAATATCCTAATAAGACCATATGGCTTTACACGGGAGATTTGTGGGAAGATATTTTTCATTATCCGCTGCTCCAATTTGTAGATGTGCTGGTGGATGGAGAATTTATGGTAGATTTGAAAGATCCGAAGCTTTTATGGAAGGGGAGCAGCAATCAGAGAGTAATCGACGTGCAGCAATCCTTAAGGCAAACGGATTCAAAAGTACCGGTTCTCCACTGCAGCAATTATTTACAGTAAGGTCATTTGAATATGATAGGACGATGGGAGAAAACAACGCGTGAAGACGATAAAAATTAAATATTTCACAGATAAAATTGAAAAACTGACATACATCGAAGGGAAATCTGACTGGATTGACCTTCGGGCTGCTGAAGACGTGTACATAAAGGCGGGGGAATTTAAGCTGATTCCCCTTGGCGTGGCAATGGAGCTTCCGAAAGGTTATGAGGCGCACATCGTTCCGAGAAGCAGTACTTTTAAGAATTTTGGCATTATCCAGACCAATCATCAAGGAGTGGTGGACTGTTCTTACTGCGGAGACAACGATCAGTGGTTCATGCCGGCTTATGCCTTAAGAGATACGCATATTTCTGTAAATGACAGAATCTGCCAGTTCCGTATCATGGAGAATCAGCCCCGTCTTTGTTTCGAAGAGAAAGAATCCTTGGAAAACGAGGACAGAGGCGGCATCGGAAGTACCGGAAAACAGTAATAAATTGTTGTTTTGAATAAGAAGCTCTTTCCAAGACATAATAAAATGAGAACGCGGGCACCGCACATTTTATGGTGAAATGGAAGGAGTTTTTTATGGAGACGGAGTCAAAGGGAACGAGAAGCGGCGGGGAACAGATAAAGCAAGAAAAAATGTGGCCCTCTTTAAAAGAAAATATGAAGTATCTAAATGACGAGCTGGGAGTCGGAGAAAATTATGATATCGTATACCGGGTCGTACAAGTTGGTGGGAGAGAAGCCTGTATTTATTTTATCGATGGTTTCTGCAAGGATGAAATCATGCAGAAGCTTTTACAATTATTTATGGCTATGAAGCCGGAGGAAATGCCGGATAATGCCCATGAAATGTCCAAGAAAAACATACCCTATGTGGAAGTGGATCTGAAAACGGATTGGGAACAGATTATTTATTTCATCATGTCCGGGATTTTCGCACTTTTTATCGACGGCTATGAGCAATGTCTTTTGATCGATTCGAGGACTTATCCGGCCAGAAGTGTATCGGAACCGGAAAAGGACAAATCGCTCAGGGGTTCGAAGGACGGCTTTGTCGAAACACTTGTATCCAATACGGCCTTAATCCGCAGGCGCATCAGAAGTACAGACCTTCGAATGGAGATATTTTCTGCGGGAGAAGCATCTAAGACAGACATTGTTCTCTGTTATATGGCGGCAAGGGTGGACCACGATTTTTTGGAGGAGCTGAAAACGAAGATCAGGCGCATACAAGTGGATGCCCTTACGATGAATCAGGAAAGTCTTGCCGAATGCCTTTTCGACAAAAAGTGGTTCAATCCTTTTCCGAAGTTCAAATTTACAGAGCGTCCCGATACCGCTTCGGCGCAGATATTGGAGGGAGATATCGTTATCCTTGTGGATAATTCGCCCTCTGCCATGATTACGCCCACCTCAATATTTGATATCGTGGAGGAGGCGGATGATTATTATTTTCCTCCGATAACGGGCTCATATCTTCGCTTGACCAGGCTGCTGATTGCGATATTGACCTATTTCGTGACGCCTACCTTTTTGCTGCTTATGGCGCATTCAGATTGGATTCCCAATAATTTTCAGTTCATTTCAGTAAAGGAAACCATGAACCTTCCATTGATATGGCAGTTTCTCATCTTGGAGCTGGCCATAGACGGGCTCCGGTTGGCGGCGGTCAATACTCCGAATATGCTGAGCACACCACTGAGCGTTATGGCAGCCCTTGTCTTGGGAGAGTTCTCGGTGAAAAGCGGATGGTTCAACAGCGAGGTCATGCTGTATATGG
Source organism: Bacillota bacterium (assembly GCA_023399455.1). GTDB lineage: Bacteria > Bacillota > Clostridia > Lachnospirales > Lachnospiraceae > Kineothrix > Kineothrix sedimenti. The sequence goes on along the minus strand of JAEWPN010000161.1, from coordinate 5,039 downwards.
CATTTGTGGCGATTGCCGGCTATACCCAGCCAAACTATGAGTTGAGCTATGCGCTGAAATTTATGCGTATATTGAATCTGATATTGACTCAGTTATTTGGCATCTATGGTTATATTGCAGCGCTTATCGTATTTGTGATTGCTATCGTATCGAATAAAACGGTTTCGGGGAAGAGCTATGTGTATCCGCTGATTCCCTTTAATCCGAAACAATTGTGCAAAAGGCTGCTGCGTTACAGGCTGCCTCATTCCGAAAAACAATAAATTGAATTTTCGTACGAGGAATGATAGAATAGAACAATATAAGAAGAATATAGATAGGATAAGGAGGAATGGGGATTGTATGATTTCAAAATTATAACAAATACTACGGCCGATTTGCCGCTAAGCTATATTGAGGAAAACGGTTTAGGACTGATGATTTTTAACTATACGATAATGGGAGAGACCTATAGCAGAGGACATGAGCTGGATTGGAAGGAATTCTATGAGCTCATGAGAGCGGGAAATATGACGACCACCTCCCAAGTCAATCCGGAGGAATGCAGGGAATATTTCGAGGAATATTTAAAGGAGACGAAGCAGCTGCTTTATTTGTGTTTTTCTTCAGGACTCAGCGGAACCTATGGCAGCGCCTGCCTTGCGGCAGAAATGGTAATGGAGGAGCATCCCGACTGTAAAATCGTTGTGGTAGATACAAAGTGCGCCTCTATGGGAGAAGGTTTGCTTGTCCATAAGGCAGTTCAGCTTAAAAAAGCAGGAAAAACGATGGAGGAAACTGTCGATTGGGTTGAGGAAAATATTCCTCACCTGATACATATTTTTACGGTGGACGATTTAAATCATTTATATCGCGGTGGCCGGGTGAGCAAGACGGCGGCAATCGTGGGAACGATGGTAGGAGTCAAGCCGGTGCTTCATGTAGACGATGAAGGGCATTTGATTCCGCTTTCTAAAGTGCGTGGGCGTAAGAAATCCCTGAATGCGCTGGTCGATTTCATGGAGGAAAAAATGGGGAGCTATAGGGGCGAAAATGATATCGTTTTCATCAGCCACGGAGATGCGTTAGAGGATGCTGAATTCGTCAGGGATGAGGTGAAGGCCAGATTTGGAATAGGTAGCTTTATGATTAATCATATCGGCCCTACTGTCGGTGCTCATTCAGGCCCCGGAACGATCGCTCTTTTCTTTATGGGTGAGGTTAGATAACACGGATAGAATATTCATGGACGTTAAATAGGGGGCTGTCGCACTAGCTAAAAATATTTAGCTGGGCGATAGCCCTCTTTTTCTGCTAATCTTGTGTATCAGTAATATATTCACTGGCCTCTTTATCATTAGATCTTGTCTTCGGAACCCATATCCCATCTTTGCCAAACGGTTTTATCATTGTTATTTCCACATTTATGCCGTCCTCTTTAAAGTAAATTACAACCTGCGATACTGTATTCTCCGCATTCGTATCCGCCGTTACCTTTACTTTATCCGGATCGTCCAGAAGATTCAGAAGTCGGATAGCAGCTCTGTCAGGCTCAAACAATTCTGTATATACTGGCGTTTCCGAAGATAATGCATTCTGATTCAATATTTCTCCGGCTCCATTATACTGATAATCCATCATCCTTGTGATAACGCCTTCCGGGTTTGCTAAAGTAAACTCTTTTGCTGTATAAATATTATCCAGATATAAGAGTTTTTCATCGATAACTGTATAGATACCATCCTCTATCGTATATTTTATAGTTTCTCTCCAAACAGTCACATGAGGTTCCGATGTCCATGCATAGTAAATAATCTCTGCTTTGTCCTCATCCAAGGATTCAATATGATAATCATTTTCCGTAAACATCGGCCACGGGCTTGAAAAGCCAAAGGAATAATAACCCTCTCCAGCAATCAGCAAATCCTTGCTCAACGCAGACTGCACATCGTCCGATATATGCTCAGCAATATAATTTCCATCTCTTTGGCAGAATGCTTTTCCCCAGGCCTCCACAAATTGCTTTGCTTCATTTACAGCCTCTTTATTCGAGTCATCTGAATTGAAATCCTCTGAGCCCGATTCATCCGTATCGAAGCTTTTGCCCGTATTGTCCGCGTCTGAGATCTCCGTTGCGGAGTCTGGCGCATTCAGGCTATTGTTCTGGGCGTCCTTTGACTCCAGTGGATTCGTCAAAAAGCATACTCCAACTATGATACACGAAATAATAGCTGCAAGCATTATCCAAAGCGTTGGCTTTTTATAGCTTAGTACTGATTTAATTCTTGCTTTTATACTATTTTCACCAAATGCCAGCGGACATGCGGCAATCGATTTTCTTGTGATGCTGCAGGAAAGAAGTGTGCTGGAATATGCCTTTTTCTCTGAAGGATTCATCTCTTTGATTACACGTTCATCACAAGCGAATTCTATATCCCGGCAAAGCAACATATACGCCAGCCAAATGAAAGGGTTAAACCAATATATTCCAAGCAATAAAAATCCGATTGGCTTAATCCAGTGGTCGCAGTGCCTTATATGAGAGTTTTCATGTAAAATTACGTAAGAAAGCTGCTCATTATCCAGATAGGAAGGAATATATATATGTGGATGAAACAATCCCAAAATGAAAGGAGAATCCACCAATTCGCTTTGCCGGATATTGTCTCTTAAATGAATTGCCGTACATACCCTTTTCCTTAAGTTCACCCAGCTCATAACAGTATACAAAAATATTATAAGCATTCCTATAATCCAGGCAACAGCTGCCATAAAGATTACTACCTGCAACGGATTAACGCTGGCTTCCGGAGAGGGAGCTATCGTATCTGCTATAATGGAACTGTCTGCTGTTTCAGTAATTGCATTTTTCGTATCGGTCACCGTTGTATCAGAAAAATATATTCTTTCCGCCTTGACTGCTTCTGTATTCGGAATAAGACTTACTGCGCTTTCTATGGAAAATGGACAAATTAATCGAATTCCTACCAAAAGCCAAAGAAATCGGCGCATGGATTTCGGTGCTCCATATAAGATTCCTCGCAATACGATAACCGCAAGGATCATCCAGCTGGCGGAAATACTCATATTTAATAATTTAAGAAATAATATTTCCATACTTATTCCGCTCCATATGAATCGAGCATTTGCCGGAGCTCGTCGACATCTTTTTCTGATAATTTCTTTCTCTTTGTAAATGCTGCAATAAATGCCGGTATTGAACCTTCAAATGTCTTTTCTACCAGCTCATCAATTTCTGAGGCTTGAACGTCACTCTTCGATACAACGCTTGTAACAACGGCATTTTCACTCTTTACGATCCCCCGATCGCTCAATCTTCTTATTACAGTATAAGTTGTCGCTTTCTTCCATCCCAACCGTTCCTCGCAAAGCTTTACCAGCTCAGTGCTTTTTATCGGCTCATGCTCCCACAGTAGCAGACAAAATCGATATTCACTTTCAAATACTTTTGACTTTTCCATACAATGCCTCCTTAGTCTAATCTGTTAAACCCACGAACAGTCTACCACGTTAGACCTTTTGTGTCAATTATTCCTGAAAGTTATATATTACCAATTATATATTTACAGTATCGTAATAAACGAAATAAAAAGCAGTTTTGCATTTTGGCATAGAAAAGGAGCTGTGCACGGATTACTTAGTGCGACAGCCCCTTTGAAATCAGGAAACATATGCAAAAGGAATATCTTTGATTTTTTATAGTTAAATTTGTTGTGGTGAACGCTCTTCTTAGTAGGTAAACAACTGTGACCAATAAGGGGTATTGCCGTTCAAATAATAGCCTACGCCGATAGAGGTGTAGCTCTTATTTAAGATATTCGCTCTGTGGCCTTCGGAGTTCATCCATGCAGTTACTACATCTTCAGGAGTAGCTTGTCCCCATGCGATGTTTTCACCAGCGCCGCGATAGCTGATTCCGTTTTCTTTAAGAACGGATGAGAAGGCGCTTCCGTTAGGTCTCGTGTGAGAGAAGGACTGTGTTGTTTCTTGCGCACGAATCTGCGCTGCAGCGTTCAATTCGTCGGTCATTGTAAGGGCTGAAAGGCCTACTTTTGCTCTTTCGGCATTTACTAAGTCTACGACCTGCTCTACATAGCTTTTATTGGTACTGGTGTCTGTACCGGTGTTGGTATCGGGAGTAGTTGTACCTGTTCCGGGGGTACTCGTATCGGGTGTGGTTGTACCGTTACCGGAATTATTATTGGTATCAGGAGTAGTTGTGCCGGTATCCGGAGTATTGGTATCGGGAGTAGTTGTGCCGGTTCCCGGGGTATTGGTGTCAGGAGTGGTAGTACCGGTATCCGGGGTGTTCGTGCTTGGAGTGGTAGGGCAGTTGGTATTTGCATTGGATGACTGTAAGTAATCTTTAATGGAATCGGTATTGACGCCCATTCCGCTCAGTACGGATTCCAGATTGGATGAATTGCTTACGATTACTTGCTGGGTGGGGCAGTTGCTATTCAATTGGCTTTGGAGCTGGCTTATATTTACGGGACATTGTCCTGAGAAACTGCCTCCTCCGATAAGTGTTGTTGCTACGAGTATGCCTGGTAATAAGGTCATTATTATTTCCTCACTTTCTTTCTTTGAGATGAAATGTTTCATGCGTATTACGTAAATGTTACAAATATGTTACAAGAAGATACTATCATAAAAAATTTTTGATTACAATGGAAGTTCATGGAAGAGATGGAAATGCGTTGGGATGAGGTTGGATTGTGTCGTGAAATGGAATCTCATGAGGTGGAATACAAATAGATAGGGGAGGGGGTGAAAAATAATATTATGGTAGAGGTTGCTTTTATGACCAGGCAGATGATAAGCTGCTTATGTATTTTAAAAGCCGCCAAATGGAATCTTTATGGTGTACTTTCCTATTATGATTAGGGTGTCAAAAGGTCCTTTTGCAAACGTCTCAAGTCAATATGCTCAAAACAAAAAGACTCCTGCTCCGAATTCCAATATATAAGAAGTTCTAATTCTCAGTCTATTCGCGCCAAACATACCAGAAAACAAAAAACTCGCTGCGCTCAAACAGT
>JAEWPN010000133.1 GCA_023399455.1 Bacillota bacterium | reverse complement strand
AGAATCAAAGAAAAACTAGGATGGATGAGCCCTGTACAATACAGGCTCAATCTCTTGGCTGCATAAAATTAGCGAGGCAGCCGAAGCTGTCTCGCTAATAAAGTCTAACTTATTGGGGTCACATCATCCGGACATCTCTTCTTTCTTAATATTATATTATAATTTCTTCAGGAAATTCCCGCTTACATTCACACCCTCATTGATCACCACAAAAGCACTCGGATCATATTTACGTATGATATATTTCAACCGTCCGATCTCATATTTCGATATTACCATATACAATACTTCCGCGTTATTATCCGTGTACGCGCCCAGGGCCTTCCATTTGGTGATTCCCCGTTCCAGCTTCGTGAATATCTCCTGCTCCATTTCCTCGCTGGCATTCTTCGTGATGATGTTCACTTCCACGTTAATGTTCTGGGAATATACCTTATCCACCGCGAAGGAGCTTACGGCAGCAAAAATCAAGGAATATATCACGGTCTCCACGTCGAACAGGAACAGGCATATGAGATACAGTACTACGTTTACGATCAATGTTACCTTGCCTACGCTGAAATCCTTCTTCCAGCGAATTAACAGTACACCCAATATATCCGTTCCGCCGTCGGAACTTCCCATTTTCAGGCAAAGCCCGATGCCTGCACCGCAGAGAATTCCGCCGATAAGGCAGGAGGCCAGCTTATCGTCCATAATCGGCATGGATGGAATATATACGATGAAGAGGAAAAACGACATTGCCGTTACACAAATGACCGTCTTGGCGAAAAATATTCGTCCCAGCTTCTTGATCGCCACAATGAAAAGCGGAATGTTTACTACATAATAAATTAAGCCCGCAATATCGAAGTTACGAAACGACAGTCCCATGTACTCCGCCAACACAGTACGTATTACCTGACAAAGTCCCATAATTCCCCCTGTATACAGCCCTTGGGGGACGATGAACAGATTTACGCCTATGGCATATAAGAGCATACCTCCCACGGAGCCGAGCAGTCTGTTCGTTTCATAGATTACAAATTTTTTATCGAGACCCAGTATTCTATTCATTAATGCCTCTTTTCTTAACTAAGCCATATGTTCTAAGTCAGCAATTGCAGAAAGTCCTTTTCTGCCATAGGCTTCGCATATAAATATCCCTGCGCATACATACAGCCTATGCTTTGCAGGAATTTAGCCTGTTCTTCCCGTTCTACGCCTTCACATATTATGTCCATATTGAGATCGTTTGCGAGCTCCACCACCTTTTGAATTACCTTCTGATACCTCTCGCTCTTATCTTCGCCGCTTAAAAAGTCCTTGTCTATTTTCAATGTATCGATGGAAATTTCCTTAAGCATATTCAGCGAGGAATAGCCTGCGCCAAAATCATCTACAGATAAATAATACCCATTTGCCTTCAGTTTATCCACCATTTCACTTATATCCTTCATATGTGCAAAAATGGATTCCGTCAGCTCCAGCTCAATAAGCTCCCTGGGAATACCATATTTATCCCGCAGTTCATTCAGTCTCTCAATATAATTCTTCTGCGCAAAATGAAGCCTGGACTGGTTAATCGATATTCGGACCGTCTTTTCCCCCCGTTCCAGCCGCCCATGCAGCATCTTGTACACCTGCTCCATCACATAGAAATCCAATTCCACGATAAAGCCGTTCCTCTCGAAAATAGGGATGAATTCGGCCGGACTCATAAATCCGTAGTCCTTATTCTGCCATCTGACGAGCGCCTCTGCACCAACAATTTCATTATCCGCCATACAGTACTTCGGCTGATAATATACCTGAAATTCTCCCAGTGCAAGTGCGCTTCCCATGCAATCCTCAATGTTCTTTTCCCGAAGAAGCTGCTGCTCCATTTCCTCGTTGAAATAGCAAAGATGTGCATTCCCCCGTTTCGCCGCCTTCCTTGCCATTTCGGCATGATCGATAAGAGTCTTGACCAAAGTACTTCTCGTACACTGTGCTATGGTGACACCAAAATTATAGTTGATCGTAATCTCGTTTCTTCCCATCCCGCCTTCTTCGAATACTAATATTCCGATTTCCCTCTTGATCGCATTCATCCATTCGGAAATCTTCCCTTCTCTGTCGGCAATTCCAAAAATCAGAAAATTATCCACCTTACTTCTGGCGATGATTCCCTCCTCGCCATACAGCTCGTTCAATCTTCTGCCCACATAGCTTATGGTATAATCTCCGATACCCCTCCCGTATGTCTCATTGATCGTCGCAAAATGGCTGATATCCATGGAAATGATAAAAACCTCTTTCCCTCTGTGCTCAAGCCAGCGTTTTTCTATCGTATCCTCAAAGGAATAAATATTGCCAAGCCCGGTAAGCTTATCCCGGTAAGCCAGCTCATAAATATGCCTGTTGTATCTTCTCCTCACAATAATGAAATAGAGCATGCCGAACACCAGCATGCCGAACGCCACGCATAGGATCACGATGGACTGCACCGGATTAGCATAGATATAGCTAAGCAAGGATACCTGCTCGCTCTCCTGCGTGTGTTTTTCTGCTATCTGCATGATTTCATTAGAATCCAGATTAGAAATCGCTTTATTAAAAATCGAGCACAGAAGTTTATTATCCTCCGTCACTGCTATTGATAGACCGTGATCCGCATCGTAGAGAATGTACGTTTTTAATTTCAGGTTCTTGTTATCCTTGAGCAATATCTTAGCCGTATATTGATTGACAAAAGTAACGTCCGCTTCTCCCCTTCGTACTGCATTGACGCACTCTGTCTCCGTATCGTAATAAGCTATGTTCTCCTCTGAGTAATACTCTGATATATATGCGGTATTAAAGAAAAAATTCTCGCAGGTAGCTACCTTCATTTCTCGTTTCGGCATTTCCTTGCCCTTACGGCGCACCTCAATGTACTGCTCCTCCATATATGGAGCTGTCAATATCACTTCGTTCTTCTCTCCCCAGCCATAATTGGTGTAGAAATCGCCGACAAGATCCACCTCGCCCTTATTCAGCAGTTCCAGACTCTCCTTGTATGACTTCGTCTCCACATACTCCACTTCCACCCCGACTTCCCTTCCGAGAGCCTTGATGCTGTCGATAGTGATTCCCGTATACTTGCTGCCGTCATAATAACACATAGCCTTTGAATCCGGTGAGGCCGCCATCTTAACCGTCTTATGTTCGTCCACATAAGCCTTTTCCTCACGGGTCAAAGCAACCTTGCCCGCAACGTTCTCCTCGAAATATTTATCGTACAGTTCCTTCTCGAAATAAGGGTTAGCCAGCATGATTTCTTCCATGGCATAATCTAACTGAGCCATAGTGCTCTTATTTCCCCTTTGCGTGATCGCATAAAACGGTGCTGCGTTGAAGGTGGCTATTATCTTCTCATTATCCAGCCTGCGATGATTGCCCGCCGCAATCGCGTCGATAGTTTTCGTACTGAGTGCTTCTTGAAGCTCCTTCTCCGTATTGAAAAGCTGAAGCGACATGGATATGTCATACTCTTTAAAAAGCGTTCTCACTTCCTCCGCTAAACCGCTGCCTCTCACAGCGCCTATCTTCATTGCGTCAAAATCTGCAAAATCATTGTAATAATAAAAACCAGTTGCGCCGGAGCGAATCGTCAGCACGGAGGAGGTCATTCCCATGGGATACTTGGAAAATTCAAAACGCTCCCTATCCTCCGGTGAGTCTTTCGCATAGGTTACGATATCCAGTTCTCCGTTTTCCAGCATCTCCAAGCATTCTGCCCACGAAGTTTCTACGAATTCATATTTCCATCCGGTATACCTTGCAATTTCCTGCAGATAGTCATAGCCGAAGCCCCAATGGCTCCCCCCCTCGGTGGATTCCTGATAACCCGGCATAATAAAATACCCTACTCTTACCCTGTTTTCTTCTGCATGAAGCTGCACTGCCGGAAGCAAAAGCAGCAAAACCACCGCTGCCGCACCCAGCATACCGAAAATCTTTATCTTTCCGTTCCTTATATTCATTTAATCTTTCCTTCTAAAATCCACAATTATAGAGGAATTATACCATAAACCGAAAGATTAAGATACTGGCAGAACGCTGGAAAATAGCAAGGAAAAGCTGACATCTTATAAAAGGAGCGATTAAAAAGTGTAGTAATCTCAGTATGGAAGCTGCGGGAATTCTACCTTGGGGAAAGTGACGGTGACCACGAAGAGATCCGCAATTGTCTCCACCTTGAAGGTTCCTCCACAGGCTTCGGTGAAGCTCTGGGCGATAGAGAGTCCGAGGCCGCTTCCTCCGTCGCTGCGGCTCTTATCTCCCCGGATGAATCTCTCGGTAAAATCTATATCCGAAGAAAGTTCTTCCTTAGAGGTATTCTGAATGCTGGCGGCAACGAACTTGCCGTCCTCCAACAGGGTCACATATATCCGAGAGCTTTCGAGGGAATATTTCAGCGCATTTAATATCAGATTCTGGAATACGCGATATAAATGTTCACCGTCTGCACAGATCATTACCGCATTTTCAGGAATCTTGGTTTTCACGGTCACGTCCGCTTCCTCCATCTGCTCCGTCATATCTGCTAATGTTTGGCGCAGCAGCTTTCCAAGATCCAGATTCTCCATGTGTAAGGGGAGCTCTCCGGACGCCGCCTTACTCACCTCGAATACGTCCTGCACCATGGCCTTTAACCGATGTGACTTGTTTTCCAGTATAGAAATATATTCCCGCACGTGCTCCGGCAGATCGTCCTCCTGTTTTAACAGCTCCACGTAGCTGATAATAGAAGTAAGAGGTGTTTTGATGTCGTGGGAGACGTTGGCGATCAGCTCTACCTTCATGCGCTCGCTCTTTATATGCTCCGTCAGCGCTTTGTTCATCCCTTCTTGTATCTCATTAAGCTTATCCATGGCCTCCGATAAACCGGAACTTGCAGAAACCTCTGTAAACTCATCTAGCTTTCCTCCGTGAATGGCCTCGATTCGCTCCACCAGCGCTTCCATATCCATAGCCGCCTTTTTATTGCTTTTAAAATAAAAACACTGGCATACCCAGACAGCTATCATCAAAAACAGCGTCATGACTCCAATAAATGCCGCTATCTCCTCTTCATAATTGCGGCTTCCCCAGATCCCCAGCATCAGCAGCAGTATAAGCTCGGCTCCCAGTTCTGCCAGAAATACCCACATATATTGTCTTATCAGTCTTTTTCCCAAGGGAAGTTCCAGCATGGAAGTTCGAAACAGCCTGTAAAGAGATGCTATGATGCTTTTTTTCCAAGGCCTCTCGTTGTGGCGGACGTCATTAATAAAAAGCCATATGAGCCCAAGGCATAGAGAGGCTAGGGCTGTCAGAAAGACTTTCATTCCTATATATTCCCCGCTCCAGAATCTGCCGGCGATATCCCAGTCCAGGTAGTACCACCATCCTTGATACATGAGCTCCACAGCTACCAGCAAAACACCGTACAGGATCGCAAGCAGGGGAAACAGCTTTATTTCGTACCAAAGCTTTTCCGTAACTCTTGCAATCGCGGCATCGGCCTCCTTCCTGCTTTTGTTCAGGGCAAGGCTTACTATAAGAAGAGTCATTGCCAGCAAAGAAGTATATATCCAACCCATATATGCACCTTTTTCTACCGACAAGTGCTGCTGGATGCTGTAAAAAGCATTACTGTAGTAGTACGTGCTGTTGCCGTCGCCGTCATAGGCTTTAGACACACTCACATTAGGAACTTTTGCGGCAGCGATACATATCCTTACACCCTCCAATGCCTTATCCGCCGGAAAATTCACATAACGGGGAATACTCCAGCCATTACCCGTCCGATAATAGTTATCTCCGTAAATATCTACCGTTTGTCCGTCTTTTATCGCAGAGACCTTTTTTCCATCGAAGTAGAGAAGATAATTATAGCCGTCCGGCAAAACGAACCCTTCGCCATACATTCCCAGACTTTCTTCGTTTGTATACAGCACCTCACCATCTTTTTCTATGGTGTATAAAATATTTCTGTCATTCTTGATGCTCTCGTGATATTCCTGTGCATCCTTCTTATAATCCGTTACCTCTTCAGGCTCCGTAAACTCTGCCATGTCCGATGTGCCTTCGTATTCTGCCGTGTCCGACGCTGTCGCCATGCCTCCGCCTTCGAATGCCATTCCTTCCTCCGCCCGGGCTTCGATAGTCGTCTCCTGTGCATAACCGGTATCGTAGCTTTGGCTGATAGGACCGCCTATAGCCATAGATAAGAAGCTGTTCAGATAATCGGACATGTAATAACAGAATTCCTCCGTATTCTGATAATCTTCCCCCAGCGATTCTTTCGCTTGAATGAGAAAAGCAGGATTTCCCGCATACTTCACAACAAAACAAAAGAGGTTAAGAAACAGCAGCAACGTTCCCAGCATCCACGCAGTGAAGCTGATGATTATTTTACTTTTTTTCAATTTTGTATCCAATTCCCCACACCACCTTTAAGTATTCCGGCTCCTTCGGATTCAGTTCTATTTTCTCACGAATGCGCCTTATATGCACCATTACCGTATTCTCCGCTGCATAGGCTTCCTCGTTCCAGATACGGCGGTAGATTTCCTCCGCCGGAAAAACTCTTCCTATATTGCACATTAGCAGCTCCACGATTCTCGTCTCCGTAGCCGTGAGCTTCGCAGGCTCTTCGTCCACATAAAGGATATGCTCCTCCTTATTGAACCGCAGTCTGCCATTCATTATGTTACTCGTGGAAATAAAAGCATTGATGTCACCAAGACTGGTATATCTGCGCAGGTGACTTTTCACTCTCGCCATCAGCTCCGCAGCATAATAGGGTTTGGTCACGTAATCGTCGGCTCCCATGGATAAGCCGAGCACCTTATCCGTATCCTCGCTTTTGGCACTGAGCACGATGATAGGAATATTCTTCTTTTCCCTGATTTTCATAACTGCGGACAAGCCGTCCAGTTTGGGCATCATGACGTCAATGATAATTAGCTGTACCGATTTCTCCGCCACGATTTCAAGCGCTTCCATGCCGTCGTATGCCTTCAGCACGTCATATCCTTCTTTTTCCAGCAGCAGGGCTATTGCCTTTACAATTTCTTTGTCGTCGTCCACCACGAGTACACATTCCATCATTCTATGGCTCCTTATTCGTAATTTTCCAGATATAGAGAAACTTTGACCTTTTCCTAAGCCTGATTATATCATATCCTATATTTCTTACAGTTTTATTTACCTGTTTCTTAAAAAATTCTTAACGGTAAGATTATGAAAAGAGCCGGAAAATATTAATTTCCCAGCTCTTTAAAATTACTTTTCCCATTTAAAATTATTCCTGATGCAGCGGTTGCAATGTTTAAGTCATCAATGTTATAAACGTTTCTTTTACAGCGCATTCAGCTCATCCACTAAAGCCCTGACATCATCCATGGACATTCTGGTCTCTCCGCTTCCGAAACTTACAGCTCCCCGAAGAGGCATGTATTTCATCATGGCCTCCTGCATTTCGGCCGTAATAGCCTGAGCAGCGGCGCTATCGTCCTCATCCTTGTCGGCGGTCATTATAATATCCATTTTGCCGTCCATCGTCTCCATAACCAGCTCCTTCGCCTCAGGATTCTTGAAGATATCTTCCATAATGGAATCCGTGGTGTAAATTACCGGCAGCTTCACCGTAGACTCTACGTGAATTTCTTTTATCAGCACGATGTCTCTGGATGATTTTCCAATCATAATGTCGAATTCTCCCGTTTCCACATACCAGTCGTTAATCGCCGTATTGTAATATGCGAAAGAGCGCTTGGAAAGCTGAAAGCTCACCGTCTTCGTTTCTCCCGGCATCAAGGAAACCTTCGCGAAGTCCTTCAGTTCCTTCACCGGACGTATTACACTGCTTTCCTTATCGCTAATGTAAAGCTGAACGGCTTCTTTACCCGCAACCTTGCCCGTATTGGTTATGTCCACCGATACCGTCACCACATCCGTATCCTTAATGCTGTCCGAGCTTACGCACAGATTGGAATAATCGAATACAGTATAGGAAAGTCCATGCCCAAAGGGGAAGAGCACTTCCATTTTCTTCTTATCATAATAACGATAGCCCACGAATATACCTTCCCTGTATTCTACCCGATCTCCCTCTCCGGGGAAGTTCAGATAGGAAGGATTATCCTCCAGCTTCAAGGGGAAGGTCTCCGGAAGCTTACCGCTGGGATTAACTTTACCAAAAAGAATGTCATACTGCGCGCCACCTACAGCCTGACCGCCAAGATACGCTTCTACTACACCCTTCACCTCATTTATCCAGGGCATCTCCACGGGCGAACCATTGTGCAGGACTACAATTACATTCTTCTGTACCTGTGCCACCTTCCTAATCAATTCGTTCTGGCATTCCGGCATTCTCATATGCTCCCGGTCAAAGCCTTCCGATTCGAAGGAATCAGGAAGGCCGGCAAAGATAACCACTGCTTCCGCCTTCTTAGCAAGCTCCACTGCTTCCGCTAACAAGGCCTCATCCACTCTATCCTCTTCATCAATAAATCCCTGCGCATAAGAAATATTAGGATTTCCCGCCGCCATATCCAGCGCAGAAGTTATCTTATGACTGTTGATATGAGAGCTTCCGCCGCCCTGATAACGGGGCTGTTTCGCATACTTTCCGATAAATGCCACCTTGGCACTTTCCTTCAAGGGAAGAACGCCGTCGTTTTTCAAGAGCACAACAGTCTCTTCCGCCACCCTGCGCGCCGCTTTGTGGTCCTTATCTAAATCGTAGTCTGCCGTCTTATCTCTATTTTCCTCAAACCGGAATACGATATGCAGAATTCTCTCCACCGCCGTATCCAGCACACTTTCTTCCAAGCTGCCGTTCTTCACCGCTTCCTCGATAAGCTTATCGTTATGTCCGCCGGAGGAGGGCATCTCCAGATCCATCCCTGCTTCCAGGTTCGGCACCCTGTTATTTACCGCTCCCCAATCGCTCATCACATAACCGTCAAATCCCCATTCTCCACGTAGAATATCCGTCAGATACTTCTTGCTTTCCCCCACATATGTACCGTTTACTCTATTATAGGAGTTCATCACCGTCCAGGGATTCTGTTCCCGCACCGCTCCTTCGAAAGCCGCCAGATAAATCTCCCTCATGGTGCGCTCATCCACCTCTACAGATGCCGACATTCTTCTGGTCTCCTGATTATTCGCAAGAAAATGCTTAATGCTCACGCCCACATTCTTACTTTGTACCCCTTTAATGAACGCCGCCGCAATCTGAGATGCCACTACCGGATCTTCCGAATAATATTCGAAGTTCCTGCCGCAAAGCGGGGAACGCTTAATATTTACAGCCGGCCCAAGCAACACACTCACGCCCTCCGCCTGGCACTCATTACCAAGCACTGCTCCCATTTCCGTCAAAAGTTCCCTGTTAAAAGAAGCTGCCGTACCGCACCCAGCCGGAAAACAAACGGCCTTAATACTCTCGTTCACACCAAGATGATCCGCCTTATCGTCCTGCTTTCTGAGTCCGTGAGGTCCATCTGAAACCATAGACTGCAAAATCCCCAGTCTCTCAACCGCCTTAGTATGCCAAAAATCCGCCCCCGAACACATCGAAGCCTTCTCCTCCAAAGTCATCTGTGCTACCAAGTCCTTAATCTTTTCCGCCGTCATACAAATCTCCTTCCAACCCTCTTTACTTTGATTCACCTTTAATTTGCTTATCTTCACTTACTATCTTTCCTTTTTGACTTTTCAATAATAAAGTCCGCTGCATCCTTCTTCCCCTTCACACTTACTTTCACTCTCTTAATTATCGCCACATCTCGCAAGCCTTCCTATCCATATACTACCATACCTGTCATTTCCGCTCTATTTATTTTCATGACTTATTTGTAGGTCGATATTGACTTTTCTGTCATCTTACTTCATTATCATATAAGGAACCCTTTTACACCTATTTTAAAATAAACATCCTTTCGTCAGGTCATGCACTACCATTTGCCACCCTAACGGATTTTCACATGCTCTCTCACAACTTCAACTAGAGCACAAAAAAACTGAAAGGCCCACATACATATGGAAAAATATATCCACGAAGAAATTAAAACCCGAGAAGATATCCAAGTCCGCTTTGACACCTACCGTGATTCGAACCACCTTATCACAAACCATTGGCATAACAGTATGGAAATCGTCTGCATCTGCGAAGGCTGCATGGACGTCACCATCAACAACTCCAAGCTCACCCTGAACGTAGGCGATTTCGTCATCATCAACTCGGCCGACATACACTCCACCTATTGTCACGAGAATTGCCTCGTCATCTTGCTGCAGATACCATACCAGTTTTTGAAAAAAAGCATTTCCGACTACGACAGCATCCGTTTTGAAGGTATTCCCAACTCCCCGGAGAAAAATGACCGCGTCCGTGCTATTTTGATGGAGATGAAGGACATCAACGACGAAAAACCGGAAGGTTATTCCCTCCGGTTCTCCAGCCTTTTATACGATTTTCTTTATTCTATCCTCTGCTGCTACAAGGTAGAAATTGACACCGCCGTGAAAATCAGGACGGACAAGAATCTGCGTCGTCTGGAGAATGTCATGGACTTCGTAAAGTCCAACTACGCATCTCTCATCACCCTGGACGAGGCCGCTGCTTCCGTCGCACTGAATCCTGAGTATTTCTGCCGCTTCTTTAAAAAATATATGGGACTCACCTTTCTCGAATATGTGAACAAGGTCCGCCTTGCGCACGTATATGAGGATTTGATGAATACCGATTTGACCATTACCGGTATCCTCGAACGCAACGGCTGTACCAACTACAAATTATTTATGAAAAATTTCAAATCTACCTACGGCTGTACGCCCATGCAAATGCGCCAAAACAAAAATTAACATTTGACGCATATTATTTTCCATATCGCACAGACTATAAAAAAGCAGCTAAAAATGTTTGCATTCACGAGAAAGGTATGGTTATTTTATGACAGATATGGATAAAATTACTCTCGGCGAAGCTCTCGCTATCAATACTCTGGATGATATACCCCAAGCGAAAAGCGACGCCAAGGAAATCGTAGGTCTCGTAAAGAGCAGCGGACGAGTGACCGGCTACCAGCTATCCGACGGCTCCACGGTTTCCAAGCAGGAGGGCGTGGACCTCGCAAAGGGCGGGGGGATCAAAGGCGTGGGCATCGCCCATAGGAAGGATACCGAATATTTGAAATCTCTGCCTGACGGGAAAGAAGGCAATAATTTGAACAACCTTCCTTCCATTTCAGGTTAAATATGAAAGCTTGCCGCACGGAATATTCATCGTGTGACAAGCCTTCTTTTTTACTGAAATCAGGAGGTCCGCATCATATACTTTTCCTGATTTATATATTCAGCTTCTACTACTGCCTCTATTTAGCTTAAACTGACTAATCAAATCCGTCATGACCATAGCTTGCGCGCTAAGCTCTTCACTTGCAGCCGCACTTTCTTCCGATACCGATGCATTCGTCTGGACAACACTGGAGATCCTGTCGATTCCCTTTGCGATTTTATCTGCCTCTTGAGCTTGTGCTCTGGATTCCTGCGCGATTTTATCTATCATCTCCAAAACGGTCTGGGCGTTCTTTGCTACTTCCTCGAAGGCCTCGCTGGTTACTCCCGTGAGAACCTTTCCTTTTTCGATATGGGCCAGGGATTCCTCTATCAGTTCGGTAGTGTTCTTTGCTGCGTCAGCAGATTCCTGTGCCAGCTTCCTTATTTGATCAGCTACCACAGCAAAGCCTTTTCCGGCTGCTCCTGCACGGGCAGATTCGATTGCAGCATTTAAGGCTAACAGATTCGTTTCCGAAGCTATCGCATCGATGGTATCAATAATATTCTTAATGCCCTCCGATGCGGCGGCGATGTCGGTTATTGCCGCCACTAGCTGCTCCATCTGTCCCTTGCTGGTACGGACAGTCTCTCCCGTCCTTGCCCCCCACTCGTCGGCGTTTTGGGTGTGCTCTGCGTTGTTGCTTATCTGTCCCGTGATATTGGAAATGACCTCGGACAATTCCTGCACGCTTCCTGCCTGATTAGTCGCCCCCTGCGCGATGTCCTGTGCTCCCGCGGACAGTTCTTGCGCACCTGCACTCACCTGCTCTATTGCCACGCTCATTTCGTACAAAGTATCGTTCATTTTCTCCTGAAAGCTCTCGATAGAACGCTGAATATTTGCAAAATCGCCGATAAATTCTACCGGGCATACGCAGGTGAAGTTGCCTGCCGAGAATTCCTTCATGCCAAAATCGATGGCATCGATGTATTTCTTAATTTCCTTTACCGCAAAATCCAAAGCTCTTCCAAGGCTTCCAATCTCGTTATCCATATCCGTTTCGAAGCTCAGGCTGAGATTACCCTCCGCCAGCTTCTCACATTCCTGCTGCAAGTCAACAATCGGCTCGATGACCTTAGTCCTCACGTATCGATACGTTTTTATGATAAATCGCACCGTTAAGGTGACTGCAAAGACAGCAGCCACAAAGATAACGCTGAGCATTACGATGACCATTCTCCTCTGATTATCGATCTGCTCCTGTTTCTTGGCTATCGTGTCGTCCAAAAGGCTTACCAGGGAATGAATTTTTACTTCTACACTATCCTTTAACAAGGCTTCCGCCTGCGCCTTGTCCGTCTCGTTCACGCTGAGTACCTCGTCCGCAAGCTGATGAATTTCTCTATGCAAAGGTTCCGCCTGCTCATAGAATTCGCTCATTTCGGGGTTGCCTTTTACATCTTCCCCATATAAATATATACCGAAATCACATTTCGTCTCATCCGTCTGCCCAGTGAATTCCGTATTGTAATAAACGGCTGAGCTGAGATCTATCCACCATTTATAATGGGCCATCTCATAGCTCAATAAATCGGATTTTTCTGCATTTATCTTTTCGCTCCTGCTAAAGACATAATCGAAGCTGAGAATGCTAAATCCCATTAGCAGCACAAGAAGTCCGGTCATAAATACGATCGCGGAAAACCTCGAATAAAATATCTTTTCTATTGATCCTTTTCTTTTGGTAACCTTTAACATAATTCTTACTTTTTCCTTTCGTAAATTATCTGAAAAAATCGCTATAAAGGTGTACCTTTTTTTATCTTCTATTTTTAGGATTTTTATTTTCCTATTATTGTCATTTTTTGTTGTTTTTTACAAAAAAATGTTATACAATTAACGATATAATTGTTTGTATATACAAAGGAAACAAGTTGCTAAAAAGGTACACCTTTATAGCAACTTGTTTCTTTTTGTCAGTGCCTTTAAAGATATGGATTAAGTTAAGCCTTTCTGGCATACTACGTATAATAGGAGGACTGAAAAATGAAAAATTTTTATGGGTATATGCGGGTATCTACCGTCGATCAAAATATCGATCGGCAAAAAATGGAATTGCTGAAATGGGGGATTATTGAACCGAACATTTATTGTGATAAATTATCGGGCAAAGATTTTAACAGACCGGAATATCTGAAACTAAAGAAAAAACTAAAAGAGGGTGACGTACTCGTCGTAAAGAGCATCGACCGCCTTGGAAGAAGTTACAGGGACATACAAGAGGAATGGCGCATTATCGTTAAAGTAAAAAAAGCAGATATCGTCATCCTGGACATGCCCATTCTCGACACGCGCACTAACAAAGACTTAATCGGCACCTTAATTTCTGATATCGTCCTGCAGCTCTTGTCCTATGTAGCACAGGCCGAAAGGGAGAATATCAAGCAGCGGCAGGCAGAAGGCATTGCCATCGCCAAGGCGAAGGGAAAACACTTAGGTCGTTTCCCCGCACCTGTTCCCGACGAATTCTACCCCGTATATGAGAAGTGGAGAAATAAGGAATATACCCTTCAAACTGCCAGCAATGCACTTGGAGTCTCCATCAGTCAGTTCCGTACAATGATCAAAAAGCATACAAAAATTAAAGATCAAAGCCACAAAAATCCTTAAGCATATCTTCTAACCTCGTCCTGTTGTGTTTGCCGGCTCTTGCCTTCTTCCGCCCACAAGTTCACTTACGAGAGTAGAACCTAATATCAGCACTGCACCTATCATCTGCTCCGTGCTCATATTTTCATGAAATAGAAGGGCGGAAAGCAGAATTGCTGTCACTGGGTCAATGTAGCTGAACAGAGCTGCCGTCTGCCCGCTCAAATCCTTTAAAGAAGAAAAATATAAAAGATAGGCAATTCCCGTATTTACAATACCCAGATACAGCAATAGAAATAGTGTACTAACTCCAAATGTTATCCCCGTCCCGTCTTCCGTATAGAGCACATACACAAGCACCACCACGGATGCAACTCCCAGCTGAGATACCGTCATATCCACCGCTTCTATTTCTTTCAGGAACTTATTCATAATCACTACGGAAGCGTATAACAACGCTGCTGTCACGCCGAATACGATCCCTTTCCATCCGCCTGCCGCTCCCTGGCCGTTTCCCAAAATATCCGCAACCAACGTCATGCCAAACAACGATACCACGACGCACCCGGCTTTTACTGCCGTCAGCTTCTCTTTTAAGAAAAAGGGAGAGACCAGTATGACGAATACCGGAGCCAGATAATAACATAGGGTAGCCACCGCTATCGTGGTGTATCGGTAGGCTTCAAAAAGGCAGATCCAATTCGCTCCGATCGCTGCTCCAGAAAAGACTAGAAACTTAAAATTCTTTCTTATGGCCGGAAGCGATAACTTCTTTCCCATCGCCAACCCGGCAATCAACAAAAATACCGTTCCTATGCTTCCTCTTACAACCGCCAGTATACCAGAAGATAATCCAATTGTTCTTACAAAGATTCCTATACTTCCAAATATGAACATCGCTGCAATTAATTTCACTTTAGCTTTCATCGTTTCTTCTCATTTCGAAAGAATTTCTTTTGTCCTGCTGTTTACCGACGCTTATCGAAGCAGCTTCTTTTTCTTAAAATATATGAATTCGGCCAGAATAATGACAATACATAAGATAATCACTGCCGGATATCCATATTTCCACCGAAATTCCGGCATGCCGGGAAAATTCATCCCATACCATCCTACAAGGAGCGTCAAAGGAAGGAAAAATGCCGTGATAACCGTTAAAATACTCATCACTTTGTTCTGCCTTACATCTATCTGGGATTGATACAATTCTCTTATCTGAATCAAATACTCCCTCAGCGCCTCCACATGGTTATGCAGTCTCTCCGTACGATTAGCGTAATTCTGCCACACCGCGCACTCCTCCCTGCTAAGCTCCTGATTCACATTTGCCTGCATCTGGTCTCCCATATTGGTAAGCTGTTCATAATAGGAATGAAAAAGGGTTAGTTTTTTACGGTATTGTATAATCGTCTCATAAAAGTGATCGGGAATCTTCCTAAGAAGCTCCTCCTCCATATCCGACAGATATTCCTCCAACTCTTGCAGATAAAGGACATCCTCTTCAATCAGCATTTCGAACAATACTAAAAGAATCTGATTCAGCGTACAATTCCCGGGAATGTTTCCTGATATTTTCTCCAGCACGTCTTCAAGCAAAGCCCTCTCCCCAAAGAAAAGGAGTTCATTTCCTTTTATATAAAAGCCGAAAGTAAAAAGTATAACCTGCTCACTATCGCCCTTAGGAACCTTCATCGTCCCTTGAATACAATCCTTAAAAGTCTCAATTTTGCAATATTGTATCTGCTTAAGTCCCTGACTCAGATTCTTCCTATGAGGGTAATCGCCTTCGAGCGTGTCGAATTCCTCCGCTTCCATCAGATATATTTCATAATACTTCCTTCCCAGCTCCTCCTCATGTTCCTGACGCAGACTGCCGGTCTCGATATCCACTAAATATTTCACCATATTAATAACCATGCCCTTCCAATACCTGCAGTTTTGATCCACAGGCATATCGTCGCGTGTGAATCTTTTTCCTGCAATTATAGCACATCCGAAAACAACCTTAAAGCAGGAAAACAGCGATGCTCGATAACCAATCCACTTCTCCTGCATAACCTAATAATAAAAAAGGTGTTTATATGTATCAATTTACTCCTCGTCTAACATTCGTAAACATATTAGAAAAAAATAAACCCCGCGCTATGGCATGGGTTACGGGAAACAGCTCCAACCCGCAGCTCAGCGGGTTGGTTAAATTTTATGATACTCCTTATGGGGGCGTTCTCATAGAAGCTGAGATTTTCGGTCTCCCTAATATATCCTCACAGGATTCCTCGGATTTCTATGCGATGCACATCCATGAATTCGGCGACTGCTCCAATTCCTTCGCCAATACCGGGGGACATTATAATCCGGCGAACCTGCCCCATCCCCAGCACGCAGGAGACCTTCTCCCTCTCCTTGGCAATCAGGGTTATGCCTGGGTTTCTTTCTATGACAAACGCTTTACTGTAGATAACATTATCGGCAAATCCGTAGTCATACACGCAAATCGCGATGATTTCACCACTCAGCCTGCCGGAGATTCCGGAGAAAAGATAGGCTGCGGTGTTATCCGCATAGAGAGCGGGAGGTAGCTACAGCCTCCCCTTAAAATCCACGTAGCCGAAACTTCTTATCTGCTCGCATTCGCCGTCCTCCCTCTCCCACACGATGGAGGGAAGGGGCATTCCGTTAAAGGTATTGTTTTTTACCATAGTATAAATGGCCATATCCTCAAAGGTCAGACGGTCGCCGACCGCTAACGGTTTGTCGAAGGAATAGATTCCTATCACATCTCCCGCCAGGCAGGTCGGCCCCGCCAGCGTATATGCAAATGCCTTCTCACCCTCCTGTCCGGAAGCTCTAAGGGGCGGGCGGTACGGCATTTCAAGAACATCAGGCATATGACAGGCTGCGGAAGAATCCAGAATTGCAATCGTTTCCCCATGCACCAGATCCTCCACCGTGGTCAGCAGGTGTCCCGCATCCAAAGCAACCGCCTCTCCAGGCTCCAAATAGACCGTGACCCCGTAGGTGTCCGACACATAGCGGATGCAGTTTTCCAGAAGCCCTATGTTATAGCCCTCCCGCGTGATATGATGTCCGCCGCCGAAATTGATCCATTTCATCCCATATAGCCATGAACCGAATCGTTCCTCTACCGCCTTTAACGTCACTGCAAGAGCATCCGCATTCTGCTCGCACAGCGTATGGAAATGAATCCCCTCCACCCATTCAGGAAGTCTGTCGGGGAACTCCTTTGCCAGAACTCCCAACCGCGAGCCGGGAGCACAAGGATCGTATATTCCATGTTCCTCCTGGGTAGAGCATTCCGGATTCACCCGGATTCCTACGCTTTTTCCTGCCTTTGCCGCCCTTTCACCGTATTTCTCAAGCTGGGAAAAGGAGTTAAATACGATATGCCCGCAGTAAGACAATATTTCCTCCATATCCTCTTCCTTGTATGCCGCAGAAAAAATATGGTTTTCCTTTCCCATCTCCTCCGCGCCCAACCGTGCCTCATATAAGCCGCTTGCCGCCGTTCCGTCCAGATACTTACCGAGCAAAGGATAACAGGAATACATGGAAAAAGCTTTCTGCGCTAATAATATTTTACAGCCCGTCCGCTGTCTGACGCCCTGCAATATCTCCAGATTCTTTTTCAAGGCGCTTTCCATCACGATGTAACAAGGCGTTTTCAATTCTTCTCTCTTCATAACCACTCCATTAATTCCAAGTGTACTGTCTCTATTCTACCATAACGGGATTCTCGCTCACCTGCCACGGAAGACCGAATTCATTCAATGCTTCCATGAACGGGTCGGGATCGAATTCCTCAATGTTATATACCCCGGCTTTATCCCATGTCTTCGTCATCAGCATCGCCGCCCCAATCATTGCCGGAACACCGGTAGTATAAGCAACTGCCTGTGAGCCTACTTCTTTATAGCATTCCTCGTGGTCGCATACGTTGTAAATGTAGATAGTTTTTTCCTTTCCATCTTTCTTGCCCGTAAAAATGCAGCCGATGTTCGTCTTACCTTTTGTACGGGGACCAAGGGAGGCGGGGTCGGGAAGAACCGCTTTTAAAAACTGCAATGGAACAATTTCTTTTCCCTCATATATAATCGGCTCTATGGAGGTCATACCTACGTTCTCAAGACACTTCAAATGGGTTAAATAGCTTTGTCCGAAAGTCATGAAGAAACGGATTCTCTTGATTCCCGGCATATTGAGGGCAAGGGATTCCAACTCCTCATGATGAAGCAGATACATATCCTTCTCTCCCACCTCGGGGAAATTATAAACCCGCTTGATTTCCATCGGCTCCGTTTCTACCCACTTCCCGTCTTCCCAATAAGAGCCCTTCGCGGACACTTCGCGGATATTGATTTCAGGATTGAAATTGGTGGCAAAGGGATAACCGTGATCGCCGCCGTTGCAGTCCAGAATATCTATATAATTAATCTCGTCGAAATAGTGTTTTAAGGCATAAGCGGAGAACACTCCCGTCACTCCGGGGTCGAAGCCGCTTCCGAGAAGGGCGGTGATTCCAGCCTTCTCAAAGCGTTCTCTGTAAGCCCACTGCCACTTATACTCAAACTTCGCCGTATCCTCCGGCTCATAATTAGCCGTATCCACATAATTTGTTTTTGTCGCAAGACACGCATCCATAATGGTGAGGTCCTGATAAGGAAGAGCAAGATTCAGCACCACATCAGGTTTCTCCTTTTCAATGAGAGCGATCAGCTCCCGGGTGTTATCCGCATCTACCTGTGCTGTGCTAATCTTTGCCTTCGTCATCCCTTCCAATTTCTTCTTCATTGCCTCGCACTTCGATACCGTACGGCTGGCAATACAGATTTCCGTAAAAACGCCGCTGTTTTGACAGCATTTGTGGATCGCCACCCCGGCCACGCCTCCGCAGCCAATAATCAATACTTTTCCCATGATATCATCTCCTTTTATTTTATAATCGCTCAGGAAAGCGCCAGCAGCAGCTCGCGTACTATCTTTCCTGCCGTCGCCGTAGACACTCCGCTGGCGTCATACGTGGGACTTAACTCATTCACATCACAGCCTACGATATAACAGCCCTTCGCAGTTTTCAACATCGCCTTCAGAAGCTCAAGGAAGCTTACGCCTCCCGCCTCGGGCGTTCCCGTTCCCGGAAATACGCAAGGGTCTAAGACATCCAAGTCTATGGTTAAATAAACCGGCTTTCCTCTAAGCTTTGTTACCGTCTCTGTGAGATTATCGAAATCGAACCTCCGCATCGTCACATGTCCCTCTTTCGCCCACTCGAATTCCTCTCTGTCACCGGAGCGGATTCCGAATTGATAGATTCTCCCGTCTCCTAACAGTTCCCAGCTCCTTCTTAACACACAGGCATGGGAGAGCTTTACTCCCAGATAATCCTTCCGCAGATCCGCATGAGCGTCAAAATGCACGATATGCAGATCGGGGTATTCACGGACAGCCGCACGCACGCTTCCAAGTGTTACCAGATGCTCGCCGCCTATCATAAAGGGAATCTTTCCGTCCTTTATAATCGTCTCCGTGCGTTCCTCGATAGCTGCCAGAACTCGCTCCGTATCCCCAATGGGCAGCTCCAGGTCCCCGCTGTCGAACACCTTGCAATCCTGCAGATCCTTGTTCTGATAAGGGCTGTAGGTCTCCAGTCCATAAGATTCGTTTCGAATCGCCTGAGGACCGAAGCGGGTCCCCGGCCGATAGGAGGTGGTGGAATCAAAGGGGGCTCCGAACAGTACAATTCTTGCTTCCTCATATTCCGCCTCACAGCCGATATAATTTACAATATTTTTATTCAACATCCTTCACCAACTCCTCCACATATGCCGGAAGTGCAAACATTCCCTGATGCAGCCTCGGCAGATAATATCTCGTAGGTATCCCTTTTAACGTCCAGGTCACTCCGTCCAGATCATTCAGCGGATGGTACTGCTTTGAAGCAAAACCGAACAGCCAATGTCCTGAAGGGTAGGACGGTATATGCGCCTGATAAATTTTGCTGATGGGAAAGGATTCTATGATCCGTTTGTGCATCCGCTGGCATTGAAAGGCCTCTTCTTTGTAAAAGGGACTTTCATGCTGGTTGATCATCACTCCGTCGCTATGCAGCGCATTGTAGCAATTCCCATAGAATTCCTTCGTAAAAAGTCCCTCGCCCGGTCCGAAGGGATTAGGCGAATCTATAATTATCAGGTCATATACATCCGATTTCGAGCGAACGAACCGCAGACCGTCCTCGTTGAAAATACTTACCCTCGGGTCGTTCATGCTGCAAGCCATCTGAGGGAAAAATTTGCGGCACACCTCGATCAAAAGAGGATCCGCCTCCACTACATCGATTTGCTGCAGAGCATCGTATTTCACCAGCTCCCTTACGATACCTCCATCGCCGCCGCCGATGACCAGCACCTTTTCCACATGGGGATGTACCGCCATGGGAACGTGTGTTATCATCTCATGATAGATGAACTCATCTTTTTCTGTCAGCATAAGGTCGCCGTCCGCCACCAGAATCCTCCCGAACTCCTTGGATTCCAGAACATCGATTCTCTGGAATTCGCTTTGTGCGCTGAAAAGCTGCTGTTCCACTCGAATCGACAGTTTCACATTATCCGTATGCTCATCCGAAAACCACATTTCCATAATAATAACCACGCCTTTCTCACACACTTTTCAATACGTTCAAATATTCAATGTCCGCATCCTCAGGGCCTGTCATAGAACAGCCTTTTTCCTTTGCATACAGTATATATTCTATAATTCCCTTGGTAATCATTTCTCCCGGAGCCAGAATCGGAATTCCCGGAGGATAGCACATCACGAACTCGCTGCACACTCTGCCCTCCGTGTCTTCGAGAAGGATAGATTCCTTTTCCGCATAAAAGGATTCCTGCGGTGTAGTTACCACATAGGGATCCATATATTCCTGCGTGAGCATTCCCGCCTTATCCTTCTGATAGCACCGTTTTACCTCCGCCAAAGCACTTACCAGACGCTCCACCTCCTGTCTGCGGTCTCCGATGGAAAGATAGGCAAGAATATTTCCGATATCTCCGAATTCAATCTGAATGTCGTACTCATCTCTTAGTATATCGTATACCTCAATACCGGCCAGGCCTATTTCCAGCGTATGGACAGACAGTTTCGTGCTGTCGAAATCATAGATGCTATTTCCGTTTATCAACTCTCTGGAAAACGCATAGTATCCGCCAATCGCATTGATTTCCCCTCTGGCGTAGTCCGCAAGCTCTATGACCTTGGCGAAAGATTCCCGTCCCCTAAGGGCCAGGTTGCGTCTCGATATGTCCAGGCTCGAAAGCAGCAGATAAGAACCGCTGGTTGTCTGCGTCAGGTTAATAATCTGACGCACATGGCCCTCGTTCATATCGGATCCGATCAAAAGCAAAGAGCTTTGTGTCAGGCTTCCTCCCGACTTATGCATGCTCACCGAGGACATATCCGCACCGGCATCCATGGCTGAAACCGGCATGTTCTCACCGAAATACAGATGAGTTCCGTGCGCCTCGTCCGCGAGCACTTTCATTCCGTGGTCATGGGCAAGCCTCACGATAGTCCGAAGATCCGAACATATCCCGTAATAGGTGGGATTGTTCACTAACACTGCCACAGCATCCGGGTGGCTTTTGATCGCTTGTTCCACTTGAGATACCTTCATGCCTAGAGAAATTCCCAGATTCTTATCCACATCGGGATTCACATAGACAGGTTTGGCACCGCAGAGCACCAGCGCGTTGATCACACTTCTATGTACATTTCTCGGCAGGATTATTTTATCTCCTTTTTTGCAGCAGGAAAGAACCATTGCCTGCACTGCTGAGGTGGTTCCTCCCACCATAAGAAACGCGTGGCTCGCATGGAATGCCTCTGCTGCCAGCTCCTCTGCTTCCCTGATAACAGAAACCGGATGACAAAGATTGTCCAGCGGCTTCATGGAATTCACATCTATGCCCACACACTTCTCTCCCAATAGCTCCACCAGCTCAGGGTTCCCTCTCCCGTGTTTGTGTCCCGGGACATCAAAGGGCACTATTCTCATTCTTCGAAAACGCTTCAGCGCTTCATAAATTGGAGCCTCCTCCTGCGACAGTCTCCTTGCGGCGCTGATTTCATCAGCCACAGATGATTTTTCCATAATAATTTCCTCTCTCTTCACTTTCAGCCAATGCATTCCCTTTAAAGCATGCACAGCCCTCTGGGAGGGCCTTTATCTTATAGGACGTACTTTTTTATAAGATAAAAAAGGTAGGAATGCATATACATCATTCCTACCTTGCGTTTTTCTGTTCGCTATCAAAGTCTTCCGTCCCGCCATCCTTTTCTTTAAAGTTCTTCACCTAAACCGCCAAACCGCCCGTTCTGCCGGAGGGTCATGGTAACTTCTTTCAATCGGGATAACCGAATTCGACGCATTTGAGGGTGCTCAGTCTAACAGGGTTCACTACCCCTATTCCTATGCCCGCTCTTTGACAAACCGCATCGCAATTCGTTTGTTAAGGACAGAAAAATCATTTTATTATTCAGCATTACAGATATTCAGGTTCTCGAGTCTATATAGCAAATATTTCACTTTTAATACTCTTATTGACCGTTTCACAAGTTGATGTGTCGTATACACACTGGTTAAATGGTTATAAGTAACCAACTTATAAAATTTGAGCTCCTAACTCAATCAATAATGCAGCCTTGGCTGCCATAAATATTTGCATGGAAACTCCAACCTTACATATATCTGCATTCCATACGCGTTTTATTATACTTTTAGTTTTTCATAATTGCAAGCATTTTTTTCAGAGTGCTTAAACAGGTCTTACTCAACGCTTACTCGAAAAGTTCCACATTAAATAAAGCACTCCTTCACCAGGCCCTGAGATAAGCTCTCGTAGAAATCTGCTATCTGCCTGCCGTCTATCAGGGCATGATGAGCCAGTACACTTACCGGAAGCATAAGCCTACCTTCCTCTGTGAAATATTTTCCCCATGTGATTCTGGGATTGGAGTCCGCGGGAAAGGGCACCGGCTGTATCAGCGACGTATAGCTTACCCACGGCAGACAGGAAATGAAAAAGAGGGAATTCGGATCGCTTTCCTCCTCCAAGCCCCCGCTTGCAAGTACCTTTTCCTGATTTCTGGCAGTTTCCTCCATGAACCGCTCAAAACCAAGGGTCGGGTCGGCCTCGCAGTAGGCATAGGTACCATCTGTTTTCATTACCGTATGAGACGTCCTGCAGAATTCATATTCCACGATGCCATCCCCGTCAATGCGCTGGCGGAATTCCTTTACTGAATTAGCCGCATTTCCCGCTGCATAAAGCAGATATAGAAAGGAAGAATGCCCTCTCTCCCTGGCCTTACCTACAACCTGCGTAATATCCACATTCGACGTCAAACCCACATACGGATAGCCCATAGCACGAAAATAATCAAAATGTGCTTTTCTCGGATATGTATTCATATCCACCTTTTGCATATACATAGCTTTCTCCTGGCAAAAATTTATTTTCACGGCTGCTCTTCCTTGGAATAGATACGAACAGAATTGCGCGTCCGCTTAGCCTCGTACAAGGCGCGATCGGCACGGACGAAGAGGCGAACTGCATCGACTCTCTCCGTATATGCGGAAAGTCCAAAGCTTGCCGTCAGCCTGGCATCGGGATTCTCTTCGAAACGCAATCTATTCAGTTTCGTCTTTATATCCTCGCAGATATCCATCGCCTCTCCCATGCTGGTATCGTGAAACAGCAGACAGAATTCATCTCCCCCATAACGGAAGGGGGTTGCTTTATCCTCATCCGTCTTTAAAAGTTCGGCGAATTCTATCAGGCATTTATCCCCGAAAGGGTGCCCCCAACTATCATTTATACTCTTAAAATGATCGATATCCGCCATCGCAAGGATATATCTGCCGTATTCCTCCTCTTCCTCAATGCTCTTTAGCAAATCATGGAGCATCTTACGATTGAATACGCCCGTCATCTCATCTATCTGAAGGCTATGCTGAAGCTGCATACGTTCTATTTGCAGCCGTATACTTGCCTTATTCTTCTTGCGCTCGAACCGTATCGCTACCATACAGGCCGCAGAAAGCGCCGCCAGAATAGCGATGGAAATCAAAAAGTCACCCATTCGAAGCGCGCTCTCGAAAACACTTACCTTCCCCGTATCCCATTTGATAAACAATTCTGAAACGACAATGAGAATAAGGCTCGTCACCGCAGTAGTTCCTGTCAGGCTGTAGCTGGCATAAATAATTGTCATCATGATTGCCCCCAAGAATATACTGTAGGTAGTCCAAAATATGGTATGCACCGTAAACAGCACGAAACTGACGGCCACTACACTCAGTGAGATCACATATATTTTCTGCTTCTGAGAGAAGTTTTCCGATTTCATTACCAACGTATTAATAAGGATACAGAGGAAATTAATTCCGCTGGGCAATACGACAAACTTCCAGGCGAACATATTCACCGTCGTCTCAAGCAGCTCGGAACGCACCAGTATTGCCCCTAATATACATTCCACAAGGAAGGCAAACACCACCATCCATAGGGAAACCTTATAGTGGAGCCTGAGCCAGTCTCCGTCAATTTTCTCATATGCATTATACATTTCCCGCATATGTATCTGGTTCATTTTTTCTTCGTTTTCTCTTATGTTATTTTGCTCTCGTGTCACTTTACTTCCTCCGACACATTAATCTGGCTTTTGTCTTTTGTATGATAACATGTATTTTCTGATAAGATACTGCTTTGATTTTACAGCATCAGACGGTAAATAGCAGCGACATCTTTCTCCTCCAGCTTGGCAAAGCCTCCGATAACACCATTCCGGCCATCACCATAGCAGGCAGTATGTGCCATTTTCTCTATGTCCTCTTCCCTGGCTCCAAGCCCTGCAAAATCAGAAGGCATTCCTATAGAGGTCCAGAATCGTCTAAGCGCTGCGATTCCTGCCTTCGCCGTATTCCCGGGATTCATAAAATCCATTTGGCAGCCCCATACACGAACTGCGAGCTGGGCAAAACGGTTTATATCGTGTTTCATGTTATACTGCATCCATGCAGGAAATACTACCGCCAATCCCGCTCCATGTGCACAGTCGTATATTGCAGAAAGCTCATGCTCGATGTCGTGACTCGCCCAGTCCTGTACTCTTCCTACTCCGCAGGAATTGTTGTGAGCCATCATTCCTGCCCACATGATGTTAGCCTGCGCCTGATAATTGCAAGGATCCTCTATTACACGGGGCGCTTCCTTGATTACGGTCAGAAGCAAACCCTCTATCATCCTATCGGTTACCTCGACCTCAGTGGTGGTGGTAAAATAACGCTCGAATAAGTGTGCCATTATATCCGTAATTCCGCAAGCAATTTGAAAGGGAGGAAGGGTCTGGGTCAGCGCAGGATTTAAAATAGAAAATGCCGGGCGGAAAGCCTCTCCCGTAGCGCCGCGCTTATACATTCCATCCTCGTTGGTAATAACGGAATCCGGCGACCCTTCACTTCCTGCTGCGGATATCGTGAGTATAGTTCCTATAGGAAGCGCCTTTGTGACTGCCTTTCCTTGGTAGAAATCCCAGAAATCTCCATCATAGACAGCACCGGCAGCTATGGCCTTGGAGGAATCGATGGTACTCCCGCCGCCTATCGCGAGGACGAAGTCCACGTTTTCTTTCCTGCACAGCTCAATGCCCTCATAAACAAGGCCGCTTCTGGGATTCGGCTTAACGCCGCCCAGTTCCACGAATTCTATTCCATCTGCTTCCAGGGAAAGCTTTACTCTGTCCAGAAGGCCGGAGCGTATTACAGAGCCGCCGCCGTAGTGAATCAGGACCTTTTTACCGCCGAAGCGTTTTATATAGTGTCCTGTTCTCGTTTCTTCTTCTTTGCCGAAAACAAAATAGGTGGGACTGTAGAATTTAAAATTTTCCATTAGGTTCTCCTTCCATTGGTGGGTAATATAAGTTAATATTAGTATATTATACAAACGGCGTATTTTCATGACAGAAAATACGCCTTACACCTTTGCTTTTCACTTCCGCATTCTCGAATGCTTCGTCTATTTTGCGGCGGACTTCATAAGGATGTCCAGACAAACGTCTCCCGCAGGAGTAGCGATACAGCAGGTGGTATAA
The DNA here is from genome assembly GCA_023399455.1 of Bacillota bacterium. Classification (GTDB taxonomy): domain Bacteria; phylum Bacillota; class Clostridia; order Lachnospirales; family Lachnospiraceae; genus Kineothrix; species Kineothrix sedimenti. The sequence goes on along the minus strand of JAEWPN010000133.1, from coordinate 9,842 downwards.
CCGTCTCTGCTCTCTGCTTTGCGTGATACCGGCGGCAATATATCACATTTCACGTCTTTCTGGGCAAACATAGTGAGTACATTACCGCTGATTATGTTCGCTATTTCAGAAATAGCTGAGATTACAAATTCGTCCACAGTATCCATTTCCAGTCCGCTCATGATATTTACCATACCGAGGGATGTAGTGCGCGGGAAACGATAAATGACCTCTCCTTCCATTTCTCCTATAATCCCGATGGAAATATCCAAACCGTCCTCATCCACATGTTTCTCCGGAGAAAGCTCGTCGATGTCAGTAATGTCCAGCATTAGCTGAAACACATTGCGAGTGGCCTCCAAAAAGGGTCTGTAAAGATTATCTGTCATCTTCTGACACCCCCTTTTTAATTGCGTAATCGGCAATCCGCTGGTCCTGCGCTGCAACATGGTTAATCAGCCAGGAAAGGAGCTTTCCCCCGAATTGCTGCATCAACTGCTCGTTAAAACCACTTTTCTCATATTCTTCGGTGACCTTCACCACATAACTTACCATATCATCATGTATTTTCTTATGTTCTTCATAACCGGGGTATCCTATTCTCTTCTGATATTCCTCCTCGTCACGGAAATGCTCCACTACATAACCATTCATGAATTCCAGCGTTTCGTTGACCTTTTTTACCTTCTCTTCCCAAGTAACGGAAGAGCGCAGCGTCTGCACAAATGCGTCGACACGCCGGAACAGCTCTTTATGCTGTTCATCGATTATCTGAACGCCCAGCTCATACTTATCTTTCCAGATCATAGTATCTTATCCTTTCTTATCCTGATAGTGTAATGTTTTCATTCTTGCTGTTATTTGTCATAAGTCAGTAAATTTTTCGTACATGCTATATCCCCGGTACTGATTAAAATTATACTCCTTGCACGTTATTTATTCAATTTATTTCTGTGACTTTTGTACCATTTTCAGCATTAATTATTGGGGATTGTAATCGGAATTTTATGTCAAACATTTATCTGTTTCTAAACGGATGGGCTATAAATATTTCCTGTTTTTAGAGATTTATAACTTCCGGCTTTTTTGTGAGCGAATAAATTGTAGCGGTAGCATCTTCAAAATAAAGCACCTGAGTGTTTCCGTCATCTACCGCATACATACTTCTCAGGGAAGGGTAAGCCTCCAGCATGGACTCCCTGGCTTCCGTCCTGTCGTCCTCCACGAGAATACCTTCCAACCGGATCCATTCTCCGCCCTTCATCGCGCAGATTTCAGCTTTTGCGTTAGCGGCAAGCTGCTTTGAAACCTTCTTTATTTTCCCAGTCTGTATATATAGCTTTCCTTCGAAAATATGGGCCGTGCCAAAGGGCCTCACTCTCGGCTGATCTCCTTCTACTGTAGCCAGATAATAAGTTTGTGCGTCGTTTAGAAATTGACATACTCTTTCTATTTCCATGCTCTTTTCCTCCTGAACTTATGGTTTTCCTATATGTTTACTGGATATTATAATTCTTTTTTATTATACCGTCAATCTTCCATAAATACTATCTGGCCACAGTTTGAGGATATCCTATTCTTCATCCAAAATAATCTTATTCACTGCATTGATAAATGCCAGCGCACTCGCCTCCATTACATCCTGCTCAATCGCTTTTCCCTGATATAATTTGTCGTTGTGTTTAATCTGAACAGTGACCTTTCCAAGGCTTCCTTTCCCCCGGCTCAGATTATTAATTCTGTACTCAATTAATTCCACGGGTTCCTGCACCGCTTCCATGATGCAGCTGTAAAGCGCGTCGATTACTCCCGAACCGCTGCTGCTTGTTACCACCTGCTTATCTCCGCGGATCAGCTTGACCGTAGCCGTGGGCAGCGTACTGGTGGCGGTCATTTGATATTCTTCCAACTGCCACAGTTCCTTATCGAAAACGGATTTTACATTAGGACAGTTCTTAAACAGCGTCAGTATATCATTATCATAAACTTCCTTTTTCCTGTCGGCTAATTGCAGGAACTTTTCGAAGACCTCAGGGACATGCTTTTCCGGTATTTCGAACCCTAACCTCTTTGTTACATATAAAAAGGCGTGTTTGCCGGATCTCGCCGTCAATACCAGTTCCATAGGAGGCGCTCCTACCGTCTCGGGATCCATGATTTCATATACATCTTTGGATTTCAGCAAGCCGTCCTGATGGATACCCGACGAATGGGCAAAGGCATTTTCTCCCGTAATCGCTTTATTGACCTGAACATCCAATCCCATCGTGGCGCTGACCATGCGGGAGGTTTCATAGATTTTTGCCGTATCAATACTGGTGTAGCCTCCGTAATAGTCCTCATGCAGCTTGATTCCCATAACCACCTCCTCCAAGGAGGTATTTCCCGCACGCTCTCCAATTCCGTTCACGGTACATTCCACCTTATCCGCTCCGTTTTTCACAGCAGCTAAAGTATTCGCGGTAGCCAGTCCGGTATCGTTGTGGCAGTGGACGCTCAAAAGCACGTTGGGTTCCAGGTTCTTCAGCCTGTCATTGATTCGGTATATCAAATTGCCGAACTGCTCGGGTACGGCGTAGCCTACGGTATCCGGAATATTGATGATGGTGGCCCCCGCCTTTACGACCGCCTCTATTGTTCTCCACATATATTCGAAATCCGACCGGCTGGCATCTTCCAAGGAATACTGTACCTTAGGAAGAAACTGCCTGGCATATTTCACAGAAGAGGCTCCTATCTCTATAATCTGCTCGGGTGTTTTCTGCAGCTTCTTGGATACATGTACTTTAGAGGAGCCTAATACGATATGAATCAAGGGGTCCTGCGCCTTACGGATACTCTGGTATATGGCGTCTATGTCCGATTCCACAGCTCTGCCTAAGGCTGCAATACATACCTCCCGACCTATCTTCTCGCTGATCGCTTTTACCGCTTCAAAATCTCCCTGGGAAGAGGAGGGAAAGCCTACCTCCATCATATCTACTTTCATCTTGGCTATCTGTGCCGCCACATCTAATTTTTCCTCCAGATTCAGTTTCGCGCCGGGAACCTGCTCTCCGTCTCTAAGGGTTGTGTCAAATACGTAAATTTTTCTTTTCATAACTGCATCTCCTTTTTTGTGGTATTTAAATAGCTCCCTTCATCTCCTGCCGATGTCAAGAGACGAAAAGGGAGCTTTCCGCGGTACCACTCTAATTCATACAATCATGTATGCACTTTCGATACTTCTTACTGTGAATGTTCTAAATTGCTATTGCAGAACAAAAAGAGCTTTTTCCTATGAAATAAAAAAACTTCCGTCTCGCTAAGAGACAGAAGTTATATTATCTGCGGACCACTCTATTCCGGGCAATTTCAATACAAGTACAATAAGACTAATATCTATCCCCTGTAACGGTGGGCATCCGGCACGACCTACTTGATTTCAGCCTGCAACTCGAAGGCGAGTTCACCATTCTCTAACTCCTGCTTCACACCGCCCAGCAGGTCTCTGAAAATCATCAAACAGCTACTATTCCTTTTCAATGTCTTTTTCTTTATATTAATTCGTATTATATGCAATGGATTTCAATTTGTCAACGGATTTTTATCTATAAAAACATTAGGATTTCTCCCTCAATGTGACACCTTTCGGGACGCAGGCATATAATATAACTAGAAAAACATACAACCCAGAGGTTTATATGAACAATACAAGTGCAGCAGACAGCAGGGGCACTATTACTCAGCGCGGCAATATTATGCGTGTGGAGAACGCCCTGGTCGAAGAAGTAGTTACCAACAGCAGAACATCTGGCTTTATCGTGATTTCCTATGGAGTGCGGGGACAGGGTAATATGATTCAAATCGAGCTCCTCCGGTTAAATGTAGGGCGGGATACCGTTATTATAAATCAGTTCGGCGAACGTACTTGCCTTTGCGAAATCAGGAAGGGGATGTTTATAGACGCCGAATTCTCGGCTGTTATGACGAGAAGTATTCCTCCTCAGTCAAATGCATTCCGCATTGTTGTACGGCAGAAAGAGACTTCCACCAGCGTCACTACAGACCGGGTAGTCAAGGTAGACGTAAATAACGGTTTTCTCATTACTGGAAATCCCGCTAATCCGGCACGTCAGATGCGATTTGTCATCTCCAACGCAACCGTAATTCTTGATCAGCGCGGCAGGTCAATCCGCTTAGGCTCTATCAGGCCCGGGCAAATGGTAAAAGTGGAGCATGCCAACTTCCAGACTCCCAGTATACCGCCTCAGACTACCGCTTTTCGCATTCAGCTTTTGTAACTTTAAGCACAGGCTGCGACACTAAATAATTTAGTGCGCAGCCCGCTTATTAAAAGTATTTATCTTTTATCTTTTCCGAGGTTCTTACCGCTAAAGCCTGTGTGGTAAGGGTCGGATTGGGGCCTCCCAGAGAATTGTAAAGCACGCTGTTGTCGGCTATGAACAACCTCTTTACCTGCCTCGCCTCACAATCGGTATCCGTGACGATTCCCATACGCATGGTAGATTGAATATGTATATATAGATTAGCCGGCCAGTTGGAACGAAGAATCGTTCTTGCGCCGGCTTTTTTCAAAATATTTGCAGATATGGTCGCAAGCCTGTCGCGTTTTATCCTGTCCTTATCGCTGGGATAATAGACTATTTTAGGTATGTATCCATACGCATCTCTGACTTTGTAGTCCAAGCTTACACCGTTTCTCTGATTCACTTCATCGTCCGTGAATATGAGTAAACTCAGTGTTCTCTTATAGTCCATCATTATTTCCTTTAACCGGGCACCGACTACCGCTCCTTCCATATCCCAAAGCTCACCGGGGCTCACCTCATTCCATTCAGCAAAGCCTTTGTCGCTCATGCCGTAAAAGACAGAAGAATACAAACCGGGGCTAAAACCCATGGTCTGTATGACGCCCAGACCCGGATAATCGAATCTCGCCGCCCCATTTTGTCCTACGAAAGGACTTATGTCAGGACTTCCCAATACCTCCATCAGCACTTCCCTGTCGAATATCCCCGTAACGCTGTCCATCCAGTGATTTACCAATCCTCTTCCGACCCACGCATTTTGGGGAAGTCCGGAATTCAGCCAAAGGCGCGGTGTCTCAATGGAGCCGCCTGCCATAACTACCACATCCGCGCGCTGTTCGAACACCTCTCCGGTCCACGTGTCCTTATATATTACGCCTACCGCGCGAAGTACATTCTCGCTGTCCGGCTCCGTTAATATCTGCGTTACAAAAGCATTTGGCCTGACCTGTACGTTCCCGGAATAAAGTGCCCACGGAATATAGCTTGCAAAGGTGGATCTTTTAGCCACTGCCTGCACCTTCGGCCCTATATGGCAGCCGTTTATGCAGTGCCCTCTGAACGTACAGCCGTATTCTCCATCCCTTTCCATATCGTAATCCGGTATATTGGCCTCTTCACTGCGAAGCAGGATGGCATTTGGCTGCGGACGGTAGCCCGGTCGCGTAATATCCTTTCCCGTCAGCTCATTCCAGTTCGCCTGCTTCGCCCCATAGTAGAACAAGTTCTCCTTGGCGGTAGGCCTGCTGTCGATTACAGGAAGTGCCTCCTCGACTTTCTCGTAATAAGGGATGAGCTCGTTATAGGGTATAGGCCAGATATTGTTTACTGCCACCGGATATGCCCGCGGGCAGTTTGCAGTATAAATCAGTGTTGTTCCGCCCACTCCCGCGCTCTGCCATACGGTTCCCCCGTTTGCTACACTTCTGGTCCATGGACCTATACTTCTATCGGCAGGCCCCCAACGAAATTTACCACTTACTAAATCGTTCATATCATTTTCCAAGTCGGTAAAATTTTCTTTCAACAGCGGAAGGTTTAAATCTTCTATGGAAGAACTGCTCTCTCCGCCATGCTCGGCATTGGGCCTGGGCCATTTCTCATTTCCATACCACGGACCGGCTTCCAGAACCAGAACCCTAATCCCTTTTTCTCCCAGTTCCTTCGCTGCTACAGCGCCTCCTCCTCCCGCACCAATTACAATAACATCCACATCATACTCCATACTTTACACCAGAATTTATTATCCTTTCTATGAAAAAATGTTAATCTCTGTCCACGCCCGGATAGGATACCTGCTGCCATGAAAAGGGCATGAATTCAAATATTCTCTGATCCGGCTCATCCAAACGGGTGGAACCATATCCAAACCACTCGGAATAATATCCCATCATCGTCATTTTCACCAGCAAATCGACCACGTATTTATTTGTGAACATCGGACTGTTATAAGAGGAGAGTTCCTGCTGCTTTAAGATATTCAGCGCCGCCAGCCTATCGCTGGGCACCAGTGCGGCAAAGTTTATCGTTCCGCCTCCCATAATATCCATAGAGAATTCATTGCCTCCACTTATCACAAGCTCCCTTGCCGCCATATCAAGGGTCTTTACTGTTGATTTCAGCAATGCCACGTTTCCCAGCTCGTACAGGGACAGAACAAGATATTCATAAGTAAGCGCATCAACCGCTCCGGGATATTGTATCTCACCATATTCTGCCGCAAGTCTCGGAGTCCATGGAACAATCGCTTCTACAAAAGCCATACAAGTATCTAAAAAATGAGGCATGGAAAAATCGTCGATTAAATCGTCGATTCCATTTACTGTGTTATACAGCATTATAAGGCCTCCGTCATATATCTATTCAATTTAAAATATATGATTTATTTGCCTGGATATTCGCCATATATTAATAAAAAGGAGCTGCGCAAGGCTTATAACACTTTGCAGCTCCTTCATTCATAATATGAACTATTAATTCTATTTATTTAATACCATAAGGTTTTTTAACGAGACATCCAAAATAGGGGCGGAATGAGTCAATGCCCCGCAGGATATATAATCAACACCGATTTGAATCAGTTCGCCAATGCTCTGCGCTGTCACATTTCCGGAACATTCCGTTTCCGCCCTGCCGTCAATTATTTTTACGGCCTGTTTCATCATTTCCAAGCTCATATTATCCAGCATAATGATGTCGGCCCCGGCTTCCAGCGCTTCCTCTACCATTTCCAGATTCTCTGCTTCTATTTCTATCTTTCGCACAAAGGGCGCGTACTCTCGTGCCATTTCTATTGCTTTCCTCACTCCTCCGGCCGCCGCTATATGATTGTCCTTCAGCAAAATACCATCGGAAAGATTAAAACGGTGATTGTACCCGCCTCCTGCCTTGACCGCATATTTTTCAAATATTCTCATGTTAGGAGTAGTCTTTCTCGTATCCAGCAGCTTGATTCCGCTTCCGCTTAGCATGTCTGCTATGGAACGGGTATAGGTGGCGATTCCGCTCATGCGCTGCAGATAATTAAGCGCTGTCCGCTCTCCCGAAAGAAGCGCCCTCATATCTGCATATAAGTCGGCGAGCAAGTCTCCTTTTTTTACCCGGTCTCCGTCCTTAACATATGCTTCTAATCTTGCTGAAGGATCCAAAAGCTCGAATACTCGCAAAAAGACGTCCATACCTGCTATGACACCATCCTGCTTGCATAAAAGCTGGACCTTTCCCTCCTTTTTCTCCCGAATGACCGAATTAGTTGATACGTCCTCACTGGATATATCCTCTCGCAGCGATTGTAATATAAGATTATCCGCATTTAATTTGAATGTGATTTCGTTGTTCATTTTTATCCTCCCTTTCTATCTCCTCTAAAATCATTTTTTTATTTTTTTCTTTAAGACGCTCATAATCGGCGTATACCGTAAGGTCTACCGTTTCTATGGAGTAGTTCATCTTTTGAAATGTGGCAGAAATATGCTCTGCCGCTTCTTTGGCAAAAACCAGGCTTTCTAACAGCGAGTTGCTGGCAAGACGGTTCTTTCCGTGTACGCCGTTGCAGCTCGTCTCCCCCACGGCATACAGATGCTCCATGGAGGTTCTGCTTTCAAGGTCTGCGGCAATTCCTCCCATAAAATAATGCTGAGCCGGAACGACAGGAATACTGTCCTTAGTAATATCGATTCCCTCTTCCATACAACGGGCATAAATATTAGGAAATCTATCCTTAACAGCCTTACTGCCCAGATGTGTCACGGACAGCCATACATGTCTGCTTCCATCTAATTTCATCTGACGGAGGATTTTCTGGGTCAGTAAATCTCTAGGCAGAAGCTCGTCCACGAAGCGCTTCCTGCCTGCATTCAGTAAATATGCCCCCTCTCCTCTTACTGATTCAGAAATCAGGAAACGTCTCCCCGGTTTTTCAGAATAAAGTGTAGTTGGATGGATTTGTATATAATCGATATTTTTTAATGAAATCTTGTGCCTCAGCGCTGCCGCCAGCGCATCTCCAGTCAAATGAGGATAATTTGTGGAAGCTTCATATAAGCCTCCGATTCCTCCGGTAGCCAGTACCGTATAATCAGAGAAAAGCTGCACGAGTCCGCCGTCCTTCGTACGGACGACAATACCGAGGCAGCAGTTTTTATAGGATACCAGATCTATCATTTCCACATATTCCATAATAGTGATATTCTTTTTCTCAACGGCCTGCGCCAGAAGCTTTTCCGTAATCTCCCGCCCGGTCACATCTTTATGATATAAAATTCTTGGGGCAGAATGTGCGCCTTCCTTCGTATAAAGGAGGGCCCCGTCCTTGTGCTCGAATTCAACCCCGTAGGAAACCAGATCGCCTATAATTTCCGGCGACTTCCTTATCATCTGTCGCACCGCAGCCCGGTCGTTCTCGAAATGTCCGGCTTTCAGCGTATCCGTAAAAAAACTGTTATAATCCGCTTCCGATTTCAGCGTGCAGATGCCTCCCTGGGCCAAATAGGAGTCGCTCATTTTCAGGGAGCTTTTGGTAATCAGCAAAATTTCCTTGTTTTCAGGCAGGTTAAGCGCACAGCATAGTCCCGCTGCCCCCGTTCCTACTATAATAATATCCGTCTTAGTCTTCATTTCCAGTCACCTTATTTCGACATAACCATCATTTTTTCCAAAGCCTTATTGGCATTGCCCATCATTTCTTCGTCCAGTGTAACGAGATTGTCCGCATTCTCTAACTGTTCTAAGACTTGTTCCACCGTTATGCGTTTCATGTGCGGACAGAACTGCCTATGTCCTACCGAATAGAACGTTTTATCCGGGTTCTTCGCTTCCAGTTCGTGCAGTATTCCCATTTCGGTGCATATGATAAAGACCTTCGCATTGCTTTTCCCCGCATAATCGATGATTCCTGATGTACTTCCGATATAATCTGCTATTTCCAGCACATCCTGTGTACATTCCGGATGGGCAAGAATTAATGCTTCCGGGTAAAGCTCTTTGGCCTTTTGAATATTTTCTTTTTTGATACTTGTATGTACATGGCAGAATCCATCTCCCAATATAAAACATTTCTCGGGAATCATGCCCGCGATATATCTGCCCAGATTGGCGTCCGGGATAAAATAAATGTTTTTGTTCGGAAGCTTCTTTACTACCTTGAGTGCATTGGCCGATGTGACGCATACATCTGAATGGGCTTTGATTTCGGCTGTGGAATTGACATAGCAGACTACCGCTACATCCTCATATTTTTCTCTTACCGCCCTTATCTCATCGATATCCGCCATGTGCGCCATAGGACAGTCCGCAGTGCTGTCCGGCATAAGGATCGTCTTCTCAGGACTTAACAGCTTGGCGCTCTCACCCATGAATGTCACTCCGCAGAATAAAATGGTCTTCTGAGGTATTTCCGTCGCTGTTTTGCTAAGGAAATAGGAATCTCCAACGCAGTCGGCAAGGGTCTGAATCCGGCTGTCGGTATAGTAATGCGCTAATATCGCTATGTCCTTTTCCTTTTTTAGCTGTTCTATCCTCTTTATAATTGTGTCCATCTCTTGTTCCTCTCTG